>NZ_JAOWRF010000069.1 GCF_025753815.1 Plectonema radiosum NIES-515
GGAGGACAAGGAGGACAAGGAGGACAAGGAGGACAAGGAGGACAAGGAGGACAAGGAGGACAAGGAGGACAAGGAGGACAAGGAGGACAAGGAGGACAAGGAGGACAAGGAGGACAAGGAGGACAAGATAAATTTTTTTCTCCCTTGTCTCCCTTGTCTCCCTTGTCTCCCTTGTCTCCCTTGTCTCCCCATCCCCCCATCCCCCCTCTCCCCATCCCCAATGCCCCAAATCTAAAACCATGCTTAACTACCTCACCTAACAACCATCGGGTGGGGTATTTTATGCTAAAAGGTGTGTGTCACAATTATTAACAGTTGCGACCTGGACAGATGCCTTTGGGCAAAGCTGTCAAAAGCGAACGTGAAGAATTATAAATGTAGGCGTCAGTGATGGAAGTTATCTATCAGTATGCCTGGCTGATTCCGGTATTACCTCTTTTAGGAGCAATGCTGGTCGGTCTAGGGTTAATCTCGATGAATCAGGTGACAAACGCAGCCAGAAAGCTAAACGCGGCGTTCATTATCTCCCTGGTGGGAGTAGCAATGGGGCTGTCGTTTGCCTTGCTGTGGAGTCAAATTCAAGGACATGCGCCTTATATCCGCACTATAGAATGGGCGTCAGCAGGCAATTTTCACCTGAACATGGGCTACACTATTGACCACCTAACAGCCCTGATGCTGGTGATTGTGACAACAGTAGCCTTCTTAGTCATGGTGTACACCGATGGCTACATGGCTCACGACCCAGGATATGTAAGGTTTTACGCTTATCTCAGCTTGTTTGGCTCTTCAATGCTGGGTTTGGTGGTCAGCCCCAACTTAGTCCAGATTTATATATTCTGGGAACTAGTGGGGATGTGTTCTTACTTGCTGGTCGGGTTTTGGTACGATCGCAAGTCAGCAGCAGATGCAGCTCAAAAAGCTTTTGTCACCAACCGCGTGGGTGACTTTGGTTTGCTGTTGGGTATTTTAGGGCTATTCTGGGCGACAGGAAGCTTTGATTTTCAGGTGATGGGCGATCGCCTCGCACAACTTGTCGAATCAGGTTCCATTAGCAATGCTCTCGCCATCCTGTTTGCGATTTTAGTCTTCTTGGGTCCGGTAGCCAAATCAGCCCAATTCCCCCTGCATGTGTGGCTACCCGATGCGATGGAAGGTCCCACCCCCATTTCTGCCTTAATCCACGCAGCAACGATGGTGGCAGCGGGTGTTTTCCTCATTGCCAGGATGTACCCCGTATTTGAACACGTCCCAGCGGCAATGAACGTAATTGCCTACACTGGGGCATTCACCGCCTTTTTGGGGGCAACAATTGCCATAACCCAAAACGACATCAAAAAGGGTTTAGCTTACTCCACCATCTCCCAACTCGGTTACATGGTGATGGCGATGGGAGTGGGTGCTTACTCTGCCGGACTTTTCCACCTGATGACTCACGCCTACTTTAAGGCGATGCTGTTCTTAGGTTCTGGTTCAGTGATTCATGGGATGGAAGGAGTCGTAGGTCATGACCCCGTTTTGGCGCAGGATATGCGCTTGATGGGGGGACTGCGGAAATACATGCCATTTACCGCAATTACCTTCTTTATCGGTTGCTTGGCAATTTCCGGTATCCCACCTTTTGCAGGTTTCTGGTCAAAAGATGAAATTTTGGGAGAAGCTTTTCAAGCTAGTCCACTTCTTTGGTTTGTTGGCTGGTTAACTGCCGGCATTACTGCTTTTTACATGTTTAGAATGTATTTCTCGACATTTGAAGGCAGCTTTAGAGGCAATGACCAGAAAATCAAACAGAAACTCAAAAAAGCAGCCACAATCGTTCTGGAATTAGAGACAGAAGCAGCAGCAACCCCTGTTTATGGTCCTGGGGCGATGAAACATGGCGAATTACAAGCACATGACTCCCACGGGCATCATAGCGATTCTCCCCATGAATCGCCGTGGACAATGACCTTGCCTTTGGTGGTGTTGGCGATTCCTTCGATGTTGATTGGTTTGGTGGGAACACCTTACGCTAACTACTTTGAGCAATTTATCTTTCCTCCCAGCGAAACCCTCGCAGAAGTGATGGAAAAATCCGCCGAGTTCAACCCGACGGAATTTTACATTATGGCGGGAAATTCAGTGGGAATCGCTTTGATTGGGATTACATTGGCTTCGCTGATGTATTTGTGGCGGAAAATTGATCCTAGTGCGATCGCACAAAAAATCAAACCGCTTTACGAACTATCCCTCAACAAGTGGTACTTTGATGACATTTACCATCGCGTCTTTGTCCTCGGCTTGCGTCGCGTAGCCAGACAAGTGATGGAAGTTGACTTCCGCGTAGTCGATGGTGCTGTTAACCTGACAGGCTTTTTCACCCTAGTTAGTGGTGAAGGTTTGAAATACCTAGAAAACGGTCGCGCTCAATTCTATGCCTTGATTATATTTGGCGCAGTTTTGGGCTTAGTGATTGTCTTTGGTGTCACCTAATTTTTATAGGGGTGGGCAAATGTCCGCCCCTAAATTTTTTAAAAGTAGCGAATAGGCGAATGATAAAGAAAAAATACATTTACTGGCAAGATGATGATATGTGGTTAGGTTATCTCGAAGAATATCCTGACTATTGGACTCAAGGTGAAACTGAAGAGGAGCTAAGAGAAAATCTACTCGATATTTACAATGAATTAACAAGTGGAACTATCCAAAATATTCGTAGAGTTGCAGAACTTGAAGTTTCATGAAACGAAGAGACTTAATCAGTAAACTTGAAGAAATGGGTTGTATCTTCGTTCGTCATGGTGGCAAACATGATTGGTATCAGAATCCAATAACAAAAATATCTCAAGCTGTTCCTAGACATAGGGAAATTAAGGAGCAACTTGCAAAACATATTATTAAAATGCTTAACGATGAAACAGGCTAATGCTTAGAATAAAAGGTACTCACTATGACCCTTGAACAGCTTGAAGCCGAAGTTCTTGCACTTCCAAAAGATTCTCAAGTGATTTTATTAGCAAGATTAGTGGAAAGATTGGGTCAAGAAAGTGGAATAGATCAAGAAATTGCGGCTAGTTGGGCTGAAGAAGCCCAAAAGCGTGATGAAGATATGAACACCAATCAAATTACTGGTATTCCGTCTGAAGAATTGTTTCAACGAGTTCGTGCATCTTTACAATATTATTGTATGAAATAATTTTGCCCTAAAACCAACAAAGTCAACAGCCTAGGCTTCGACTTCCGATTCGTGATTGAGAAGGTCGCGTTCAATTCTATTACATTATTTATTGAATTGACATTTAAGGATTTTCAGGATCGAGAAAAACTACTAATATTTAAAATATGGAATTTTATTATAAGTGGTAAATAAAAGAGCGATCGCATTATGAAAAAAAGCTCTCATAATCGTCATGACTACCTATCCAAAACCATGTAACTGTATCACCCTCCAAAACCCCAATTGCTCGATAATTACGAGTTATTCTGACAGACCAAATATTCTCCTCGTTATTTATACATTTGAAATGCAAAGACGGATGAAAAGGGTTTTCTCTCCATAACTGATAAGCTTTTCTCGCACTCTGTCTAACTTGCTTGTCAAGGGACTGATATTTATCCCAAAAAGAAGCAAGAGTAGCAGACTTCATAACTTTTCATAGTTCATTGGTTTTGCAAGTCCTTCTGCAATCTCTCTTTTAGCGGATTGGGCACATGCAATCAGTTGTTGTTGAGTTTTCTGAAATGATTTATCCCATTTCAATTCATCTTGCAAATCTTCCAGGTACTCTCCAAGATGTTCTGCAACTCTTTCTTGCACATCTTCAGATAAAGATTCCATCATCTTAATTACAGTAGCGATCGCTCTCGATGACATAATCGAATTTCCCTTATCAACTTTCCCTGTTTATTTTACTAAAAAAACTCAATTCCCTTCGCCTACTGTAGTCCCAAAGCTCTGAAACTGGGAAAGTTTGTCCTACTGCTGCTTGTCGCACGGACTCTTGCAGTTCGGCTAATATTTGTGCTTTCGGCTCTTGTTCATCAATCCAAGCTAAACCACTGACGTTATCAGAATTTATGGAACTCATAAGCTGTTGCCAAAGTTCTATAGGGACGAGTACATCTGTTGTTTCTCCATTGACGTTGGTGACATAACGAATCTGATTTTCAATTTGTGCGATTATCATAGGGTTAGTTCTCCTGTGATGCTTTTTTGTACCAAATCGCTTTTTTCAACAACCACCAAACAGCATCATGTATTTTTAGCGATGGGTTGGGTTACGCGATCGCACCCCTAGACTATAATTTTAGCGGCTTTTTTCGGGTAAATTTTTGACTTGACTGGGGAGTATCACAACCCACATTCGGCACCCCCTCAAGTCAAAGGAGACTGCCAAGAGACAAAATGACGGATTGCCAATTTAATTAAATCAACCTAACGAGGAAGACTAAATCCCGAAAAAGCTGTTAGTTAATAACTAGTGACTTTTTGCCAAACATAATTTTCATTCCCGACAACTTGTGATGAATACAGCTAATTTTCCGTGGTTGACGACGATTATTTTGTTTCCGATAGCGGCGTCACTACTGATACCCTTAATCCCGGATAAAGACGGCAAAACAGTGCGCTGGTATGCCCTGATTGTCGGATTGATTGATTTTGCGCTGATTGTTTACGCTTTTTATACCCAGTACGACTTCGCCAATCCGGATTTGCAATTGGTGGAGAGTTACCCGTGGGTACCGCAACTCGATTTGAATTGGTCAGTAGGGGCAGATGGTTTGGCAATGCCCCTAATTATTTTGACTGGATTCATTACCACCCTGGCGATTTTAGCAGCTTGGCCTGTGACGCTCAAGCCCAGGCTATTCTACTTTCTGATTTTGGCGATGTATGGTGGTCAAATTGCCGTGTTTGCCGTTCAGGATATGTTGCTATTTTTCCTGGTGTGGGAACTGGAACTAGTACCGATTTACTTTTTGCTGTCGATTTGGGGAGGTAAAAAGCGGCAATACGCAGCAACCAAGTTTATTTTATACACTGCTGGTGGGTCGCTGTTTATTTTGCTGGCTACCTTGACAATGGGATTTTACGGCAATACGGTGACGTTTGATATGCGATCGCTTGCCCTAAAAGATTACGCCCTAAATTTCCAGCTTTTAATGTACGCTGGCTTTTTGATTGCCTACGCTGTCAAATTGCCAATCATTCCCTTGCACACCTGGCTACCAGATGCCCACGGTGAAGCCACAGCCCCCGTACACATGTTGCTAGCGGGTATTTTGCTGAAAATGGGCGGTTACGCCTTAATTCGCATGAATGCCCAAATGCTACCCGATGCTCACGCTTATTTTGCACCTGCGTTAGTGGTTTTGGGGGTAGTTAACATCATCTACGCTGCCTTAACATCCTTTGCCCAGCGCAACCTGAAGCGGAAAATTGCCTACTCTTCAATTTCTCACATGGGCTTTGTGCTCATTGGTTTTGCCTCCTTCACCGATTTGGGATTAAGTGGGGCAGTTTTACAAATGGTTTCCCACGGCTTAATTGGGGCAAGTTTGTTCTTTTTGGTAGGGGCAACTTATGACCGCACCCACACCCTGATGTTGGATGAAATGGGTGGTGTGGGTAAGAGAATGCCGAAGATTTTCGCCATGTTTACTACTTGTTCGATGGCATCTTTGGCATTACCAGGGATGAGCGGTTTTGTGGCAGAATTAATGGTATTTGTCGGCTTTGCCACCAGCGATGCTTATAGTTCTACCTTTAAAGTTATCGTTGTGTTTTTAATGGCAGTTGGGGTAATTTTAACTCCGATTTATCTGCTATCGATGCTACGAGAAATTTTCTATGGGGAAGAAAACGAAGAATTAGTTTCTCACCAAGCTTTGATAGATGCTGAACCTCGGGAAGTGTTTATCATTGCTTGTTTGTTAATACCAATTATTGGAATTGGTTTCTATCCTAAGTTACTGACTCAGATGTATGATGCGACAACTGTGCAGTTAACCGCAAGGTTACGCGATTCAGTGCCGACTTTGGTGCAGCAAAAAGAAGTACCAACGGTGTCTTTAAATGCGCCGGCAATTGGTAATTAGAAAGTTAATTTCCAATTAATATTGCTTTGAGGGTGGGTTGTTTACCTGCCCTTTTTTGTCAAGAATGTAGAGACGTAGCAGTGCTACGTCTCTAGGGGGTTCTGGATAAAGCATTCAGATAAAATTACCATATTAATTATCACTATTATCAATAAAACTTCTTAAAATTCCTAAAATTTTTCTGACATCATTTATAAAATATTCATTTAAATCAATCTCTATTATTTGTCCAGACAAACGCAGAAATTTCCAGTTAGTACCTGTGGTGACACTACCGTAAATTGTTTTAATTTCATTGTCTTTTTGCTGGTTAAATAATTGTGCAGCTACCATTTCTGCTATGCATTGTCCCAAACCAGATTGAATATTATCATTTTTAGCTTCTACTAAAGCAATGACTGGTGCTTTAATAATTATTTGCTCGGAAGATTTACTAATAAGAAAATCACAAAAACCAGTTAACCCTTTTTCGGGACTAACGTTAAACTCTCGACCAGAAAACAAACTAATTTTATTTTGTAATAGCTCTTTTAGTTCTACAAGAAGTGGTGTCAAAATCAATTCCGAACGAGCTTTTTCAGTACCAATAGCTAATGCTAATGGTACATATTTTTGGAGTGATTGTGCCAAAAAATCGCTGTATTCTACTGGGTGCGTGTCCGCAGTCCCACAGTTTCCACAATGGTGATTCCCAAGGTTGTCTCAACAGTGTCTATACTGAATTGACTGTATGACATTTGACAAAATTTTGATAAAATTTAATTCTTCTGCTATTAAACTTGATTTTATCTAAAATCTCACGATTTCTTTGGCAAGTATGGCAAAATACAAAGCTTCTACTCGGTGAATCAATTTTCTACAATCTATTTAGAATCAGCTTTGGCACAACCGCTCATGTTAGACTACAACCCATTGCACTGTTTGCCATCTTCCGAAGAATTACCCGACTCAGACGATACACCTGTGGATAATGAACTACAAGATTTGATTCCCGGCTTGCTAAAAGCGATGCTGGCTTTGCTATGGTCAGAGCGTTGGGATTGGTTCTTTGGTGTTGATATGGGTGTTTATTACGACCCAGATAAACCAGCGATTATCCCCGATGGATTTCTCAGCTTAGGAGTTAAACGCTTTATTGATGAGGATTTACGCCTAAGTTATGTGCTTTGGTCAGAAAATAAGCTGCCAATTTTGATACTAGAGGTTGTTTCTCAAATCCATCGGGGAGAATACAGCACTAAGAAAGAATTCTATGCCAAAGAATTAGGGATTTTGTATTACGTTGTATATAATCCCCGTCGTCGCAAAAACCCACCTTTGGAAGTCTATCGTTTAGTGAATGGGGAATATGAGTTACAGCCAGGAAATCCGGTTTGGCTACCGGAGATTAATTTAGGAATTGGACGAGAACGCGGAATTTATCAAGGTATAGCACGGGAGTGGTTGTACTGGTATGACGAAGGAGGGCAGAGATTGCTGACACCAGAAGAACGCATTATAGAAGCGGAAGAACGCGCAAGTTATGAGGAACAGCGACGTGTGGAAGCAGAACAAAAAGCACGAATGCTGGTAGAAAAATTGAAAGCCTTAGGTGTCGATCCAGAAAGTTTGGGTTGATATTTTGCTTGGACGACTAGAAGTTTCGGCGTTTTGCGTAGGAATAAACATCGCACTCACTTAAGAATATGGATTTTGGCGCTAAATGTGACACTCCTTACTTCCTTTTTTTCGTGTTTGCGATCGCAGACGATAATTTATGTGACATTTTTGGCGACTTGGCTAAAGTCTGCGGGGGTCGGTATTTGGGTCAAATGCTTCCCTCTGGTGTTAAAGGGGATTCTTGTTAAGAAATTATTTAATTTTTGACTTTTTGCATATTTTCCGGAATAAATTATCATGATTTCACAACATAGTATAGTTTGCATCATAATATGCTCCTCATTTTAAGTAAATAAACTATATTAATTTGCCTATAAAGTATGATGAGATAAACTAATTGAGAAAAATTTAAATATTTATCAGCAAATCTCAAGATATTTCTCAAATAAAAACGAAAAACTTACGATCAAGATGAGTCAAGTTCGGCGTAATTAGCTTGAAGCTTTGCGATCAAAAGTGATGTGAAAGACCTTAAAAAAAAAGAAACACACAATCAACATGGCTTTCAGGCAAGATCAAAGAAAAGCGAAGTATAGGAGAATACTAGCACTGTCAACAATTCGGAGATAGATGACATAAATGTATAATTAGGGCGTCTCCTAAGAATAAAAAGATAACGATTAAGACTAGTCGGTAATAATATTCCTTTACCTTGATAAGGGGCATATGTGGCAAAAAGAGAAAAAAGATAGTTCGATAGTCAGTTTGGCATTATTGCTGGCATTAACTTCCCCAGCAGTAACTCTCTTCGCACCAAACTGTGTACAAGCAGCACAATCTGCAACTGAAGATCCTTCATTTCCTCTACCGCAAACACTTGAAAACGGGACGAAAGTAAGGATCGATGGTTCAAGTAGCATGACACCAATCAATCAAAGCCTGAAAGAAAGTTTTGAAAAACAGTTTTCGGGCACTTCAGTTGAATTAGCTGCCAACGGGACAAATTCTGCTTTGAAAGCTTTGCAAGATGGTAAAATCGATATAGCCACAATTGGTCGCGACTTGACACCAGAAGAAAAAGCACAAGGTTTAGAACAATTGCGGGTGCGGCGCGAAAAAATAGCGATCGTAGTTGGTGCTTCTAATCCTTTTAAAGGCAGCTTGACAAGTAAGCAATTTGCGAAAATTTTTAGAGGGGAAATTGCCAATTGGTCTGAGTTAGGAAGATCTGATGCGAAAATTCGCTTTATTGACCGTCCGACAACAAGCGACACTCGCGAGTCTTTACGCGGCTATCCAGTCTTCAAAACTGATAAATTTGCCACAGGCTCTACAGCTACCCAATTAGCTGATGATAATACGGCAGAAATGATCAAGGAACTGGGCAAAGATGGCATCAGTTATGTCATGGTCAATCAAATATCAAAGCTGCAAGATGTGCGATCGCTCAAATTGCATAATACCTCTCCAGACGATCCGAGATATCCTTTCTCCCAGCCTTTGGTATACGTTTACAAGAAAAATCCTAGTTTAGGTATTGCAGGTTTTCTTGGTTTTACAACCGCAAAACCAGGTATTCAAGCGATAGAAAAAGCCAGAACTGCCGAAGCTAATGCGATCGCTGCCAGTCTACTACAAACAATCCCCCCAAATCCAACTGCCTCACCAACTATTGTGCCGACAGAAGGTGCAACTTCACCGCTTGGGGAAGGTACCAACCCCACAACGGCTAATCAAAATAATTCCCCAGTACCTGTAGTACCAACTACTGATAAGATTCAAAACGTTACCAATGATAGAATATCGCCTTGGTGGTGGCTGTTAGCTTTGCCTGTAGTTGGCGGTTTATTCTGGTTGCTAGGAAAAAGAGGATCAAAATCTCAACCAACAGACAACATCATAGAATCATCCAATCAGCCCTTAGAAGAGGCTATACCAACAGCAGCCCTAGGCGCAAGTGTTGCCCCTCCAGTTAGCGAGGATTTGTCTGATAACCAGTTGCTTCGCGCTTACGCGCAAACACAATCTGGCGCAGTAGAAAATACTACCCACATGTCAGAGAATTTGCCACAAGGGGTAACTAACACCGCAGATAACCTAGCTGAGGATACAACATCTCCAGTATCCAACATTACCTCTGGTGGTAGCGGATTAGGAGGCATTGTCGCAATAGGGGTAGGGACAAGCATTTGGTCGCCACCCTCTGACAAAGAAGCAGTAGATGAAACTACAGCAATCAGAAATAATACTGAAATAGTATCGCCTGATGTTACCAAAATCGGATATGATGCCGAAGCACCTATAACCGAAGTTACAACCGCCCAACCACCAGATGCACCAATACCCACGGCTGAAGCACAACCACCAGCACAATCAAACACCTCTACGGGTGGTATAGTAGCAGCAGGCGGGTCAATACTTTGGTCGCAATTAACTGGTAGTTCACAAAGAGAAGCGATCGCGGAAACTACACAAAGCAACAATCTGGAAGAAGATGTCTGGGATATTGAAACTCCACCAGCCGAAGTCACAACCCCCAAACTGCAATATTCCACGACACTAGATGCATCGGCAACTGAAGTTAGAGATTCTCTCCCCCTTGCATTTGACGTAAATATTAAAGCACCAACAACGGAAATTACAGCTTCAGTCCCCCAACAGCCAGATGTTTCTACTATAGAAACATCTAAAACTGAAGTGACAAATTCCCTCCCCCTTGCATCGAATGTAGAAGCAGCGCAAATTCCTACACCTGCATCTGATGTAAATGAAGTGACAAATTCTCTCTTCGTTGCATCGAATCCAGAAGCATCGATAATTGAAATTACACCCGCAGGAGCGCAAATTCATCCAGTTGCATCTGATGAAGATGTAGAAACACCCACAAGGGAAATTACAGCTTCATTCCCCCAACAGCCAGATGTCTCTGAATTTGTATCCGATGAAGATGCAGAAACATCCACAAGAGAAATTACAGCTTCATTCCCCGAACCTGCATTACTCGAAGATGACTGGGACATGGAATTTGCACAAGACGAAAAAGAAGTACAACCACCAGCACAACAATTCAACTGGTTACAGAATATTACCTCTGCCGGTGGTGCCGTAGCAGCAGGAAGTGGGGCAGTACTTTGGTCGCGATCGCAAAATAGAGGTTCACAAACAGAAGCTACTAACCAAACCACACAAACCAACGATGGTGATGAAGATTTTTGGGATATCGAAACACCCGCAATTGAATCGCCAGATGTTCTGGAAGTTGCATCTAATCAAGTAGAAACACCGATAACGCAAATTACCGATTCTCTACCCGAATCGCCAGATGTCCCGGAAGTTGCATTACTCGAAGACGATTGGGACATGGAATTCTCCGCAGACGAGACAGAGGAACAACCAGCACAATCTAACTGGCTAGAGAATATTACCTCTGCGGGTAGTGCAGTAGTAGGAGGTGGGGCAGTACTTTGGTCGCGACTATCTGGTAAAGGCTCGCAACCAGAAGCAGATGATTATACCATAAAAGCCAGTAATAGTGACGAAGATTTGTGGGATATCGAAACACCTGCAACTCAACAGCTAGATGTTCCCGAATCTGTTTTGAATGCACAATTGCCAACAGTGGAAATTACACCTGCAACTCAACAACTAGATGTTCACGAATCTGTTTTGAATGCACAATTGCCAACAGTGGAAATTACACCTGCAACTCAACAACTAGATGTTCACGAATCTGTTTTGAATGCACAATTGCCAACAGTGGAAATTACACCTGCAACTCAACAACTAGATGTTCACGAATCTGTTTTGAATGCACAATTGCCAACAGTGGAAATTACACCTGCAATGCTGGAATTACCAGATGTTCCTTTATCTGCTTTGGATGTGGTTGCAGATGCAGCTGAAGAAGATTTATCTGCTGAATCAAACTGGCTAGAAAATATTACCTCTGGGGATGATGCAACTTTAGAAGATGATATATCATCAGATTTGTTTGATCTAGGACAGAGAACTTCTTTAAACTCAGCAGAACCAAGGGAAACATCCGCAGAAGTTACAGATGCAAGCTTAGAACTAACAGCCAACGTATCCATCGATCAAGACATAAACGAAACTGTATCTAACGTGTCGGAACCAGCACAAAATGTTACTGAAGACCGCAGATTAGACTTAGGGAGTGGTGTGGCTTTTGTGGTTGCAGGTGCGGGTGCTGGAGCTTGGGAACGGATTTATGGCATTAGAGAAAATACTGAAAATTTTGTTAAAGAAGATACAGTTAGTCCAGAAAAGAATGTAGAAAGCAGCATTGCGATCGCACCCCGGACAGCGAAATGGGCTTATGTATCTTGGAACGTTTCCGACAACCAGAAAAAAGCAGTGCAGCAAGAGTTCTGTTGTCAATTGGCGCTACGGTTGTATGATGCCACTGAGATTGACTTAAATTATCAGACTCCCACGCTGGTGCAGCAGTATGAATGTGAGGAGATCACACACGATCGCTATGTAGCGATTCCGGTGAGCGATCGCGATTATATCGCAGAAATTGGCTATCTAATTAATGGCGATCGCTGGTTTTTACTAGCTCGTTCAGCCACGGTTCGCATCTCTACCCGTCCCCAGGAAGATTTTTGGTTCCAAGCGGATGCTGAGTTAATCATCCACGGAGCAACAAAACCAGATGCAACTGTGACAATCGGTGGTCATTCCATTAAACTCAAACCCGATGGAACTTTCCACTTGCGTGTCCCCTTTACAGCCACCTTAATTGATTATCTCATGACCGCAGTAACTTCTGATGAGCAAGAGACTATAATCATTCACAAGAAGTTTTTCCAGGAAAGTCAAGAATAATTGGTAATGGGGCATTGGGCATATCCAGAGTCATACGTAGAGACGTTCCACTGGAACGTCTTTACAAGGGTTTCGGGCAACGCACTGGACGACGGAAAATCACCAGTGCTTCTGCAATTCCAAAAACTTTCACATAACTTTTGCTTAGTGATATTTGTCTTTTATGCTACGTTTAATCTTTTATTAATCTCTGCTGCTTTTGATTAACATCAAAACCGCTGATCGGTGGTAACTTCAAATTTGACCTCTCCCTGGTCGCTAACTCCCAAGTCACCACGAATCAAGCCAAACGGTGACTTGACTCGCAATCCTAACCCGTAACCAAAGCCACTTCCTGGTTTACCTCGCACTATACCCGGTTCCCCTAATACCGTTTTGCTAGAGCCAAAATCCGAAGCGAAGTCTGCAAATAAAACTCCTCCCACTCTGTGCAAAATCGGGAAGCGATATTCAAAAGAAGCTAATCCATAACTACGTGCGCTTGCGACTCTACCACCTCCATAACCTCTAACAGAATTCTGTCCACCCAATTCAAATGCGTTTGCGGGTGGAAATTCGCCGATATTTGTCCCTGCTTGCAAATTCAAAGCGATCATTTCGGTATTTTCTGTTGACCCATTACTACCTATCCAAGTAACTGGTACATATAAAATATAGTTAGCTTGCAATCGATTGCTGGCAATTTTACCGAGTCCGATGGGAATAGCTTGTTCGGTGCTAAGAGTGAGAAGCGATCCTTTAGTTGGATTGCGACGACGATCGCGTTGATCATTGCTAATCGCAAAGGACACCGTAACTAAATCATCAATACCAGTACCGCTTACCGAAAGTGGGGTTCCCAGTCTATCCACTTGTGCCACATTATAATCGCGATCGCGCAGGCTAATTCTGGTGTAGTTCAAACCTAAAGCTGCATCCCAATCATCAAAAGATTTTAAAACAGCTAAAGAACCCCCAAATCTTCCTTCTCGTGCGGTGCTACCGTTTGCCAACTTGATATCATCGTTGAAGGTTCGAGATAAATCTCGTTCACGAAAAGCTCGAAAGCTGTAGCCTAAACGACTTGGTTCACCTCGACGATAAGGGCTGATAAAGGAAGTGTCAAATTGAACATCTTTACCGCTGACTTGAATGCTAGTATCTAATTGTTCATTAAGTCCGTTGATATTTGCATCTGTATAACCTAGCTTACCATAAAGCCCAACATCACCGTTATCACCACCGCCAAAGCTCCAAGAAGGAAATTTATTTTCTCTAATGTAATAGACGATATTAACACCTGTGTCCGAATCTTCTAAAACAAAGTTGACTTTAGCAAATGAATTTAATCTCCTTAATCTTTCTAGGTCTTTTTGAAATAAATCGTTACGAAATATTTGACCTGGCTTTAATCTCAGATTGTCAATGATAAAATTTTTCGGAGTCCGTCCTTCTATAAGCCGACCTTTTTCATCTACCCACTTATCTTTATTATTGAGAAAACGGATTTGGATATCTTTAACTATTTTATCGCTAACCTCAGCCCTCTCAACACTTGGTAAAGATGTCGGGAGTGGTTGGGAAATATTCTCAGTGTGAGTTTCTACAATTGACGGCAAGTTGGTATCATCTTCTGGTTCTCCTTCAGCACGCACCTCGTAACTCCAACTGACCAACATGCCGACAATCAAAATTACAATTTGAATACGCATATCTAAAACTCGATCGTTCCCCACATCTTGATAACAGTTAAACTGTCCCATTACAAGAGATCGCGACTCGATTTAAATCGCGCTCTCAAAAATTGCAATCATTCACTGTAAAATATAGCGTTTCCTAGTCTGCTGAGGTACAAATTTATCTGCGTCCATCAGCCTTTATCTGTCTTCCGAAGCGGTTAATTCAATATTCTGTACCTCATGAATGTAGGAATCGCTTTTCCCGTCAAAGTAATGCTACGGGGTTTACTTTAGCCGAAAAAGTTCAGCAACTGAATTTGAATGTTAGTCTGTGGACCTGCCACTAAAAACGCAGAATCGGCAAACTTTGGTGCACCCGTGAGAATTTTCGGGTTTTGAGAAAAGCCAAACTCTTCAGTGGGAATACCTAGGGGATTTCGATTGAGAATACCGTCCCCGTTGGCATCATGAAAAGCAGCGATCGCATAATTTCCGGCTTTCAAATTGTCAAATTTAACTGTCAGCGGAGCGTTTTCTAGTTTGACACAACGGGCAGCCACTGCGCGATCGCTGCTGCTTGGAAATCCTCGTCCACCCGAAAACAAACTCAAGCAAACTTGCCCCCGCTGGCTTTTAAACCCGTTAATCGTCACAGTCAGGCTACCATTTGACACTGCTTTTGCTTCTTGTAAAGCTGTCAAGTTGATCACAGCGGTTAGAAGTAAAAGGGTTTTCAAAGTCCGTTGCATCTTGATTGATTCCTATGTAAAACACTACAAGTTTACGCAGTAATTTGATTAAAACCATAATTATTTGCCGATTTTAGTCGCAAATATTACCCACGCAACTAGTATAATAATGCCGCGAGGTTTGAGATAGTTTATACGTAGACGGGAAAAGCGATCGCTATGGTTCCGAGATTTATCTGGCTAAAAACTCCAAAATCGAGATTTGCGTAAGTCCTATATTGCATAAATTCATGACGAAAATTTATCACAAAAACTCTGCGTTACTCTGTCTTGAAAAGTTTGTTACGGAGGAAAAACCTCATGAAGCGAAGTCTGCCGGGACGAAGGATTCGTCCGACGAGCTTCGCAACTTTTCGCTGCCCTTACCTGGTGCGCTAGGAGTGCGTATCAAAATGCTCCGAACTCATGGAAAGCCGTACTGATTTCCACAAAATCAAATTAAGCGCATATTTTGACTTCTGGGGTCAAAACCTCTAGCAAATAGGGTACTCTCATCGTAAAAAGCACCACTGAAATTAGCTCCATACAGCTTAACATTATTTAGTTTGGCTCCCCGCAGATTAGCTTGACTTAAATTCGCTCCGCTGAGGTTCGCTCCAGTCAAGTTAGCTCTGGATAAGTTAGCTCCCTCAAAGTTAGCTCCCCATAATTTTGCTTTGGCTAAGTTAGCTCCACTTAAGTTTGCAGCCCATAAATTGATTCCGGGTAAATAAGCTTTAATTAGCTTAACTCCACTTAAATCTGCTATCGAAAAGTCTCTTTCCCCTGCGACATAACGCTGCTTCAATTCATCTGCATTCATTTTTACCTGTTAATAATTGCATAATTTTGTTTGAAATACGAACTTATACTACCTAAATTATATTTTTGCCAACATGGGGATTATTTGCATTTTTGGATTCAATACACTACTTGCAACCATATTTAGTTACTAAGCTTGTGCGACTTTAGCGATCGCTTTCTCTGATTCTGGGTGTTGTCAAATGTGACAAACGATCGCTTGTCACAGTTGCGTAAGCGAATAGAATTCGCTACTACACAAGCGTAGTCCACGGAGGTGGACTAATACAAAATCAAGGGTTAAAACCCTTGACGGTGCGATCGCTCCCGCGTTTGCATATCTGCGAGCACACCGTCAAGTTTCACGTCTCATCCATATTTGGCAAGAACCGGGGTTTCGTCTCGCACCGACGACGAAGCTGTAACTGTTGGTGTCCGACTAGGTTTGATTTCTACAAGCCGCACACTCGTGACTTATAGTCATGAGTTAGGCGCTCCATATTGAGCATGACTTTGTGTTACAATACCAGTGTATTTAACACGTTTAAGAAGTTTTCCTACGTGCAGAAAGCATTCAAGATTACACTAACTCCCACACACAACCAACAAGTCTTAATTAACAAGACTATTGGCTGTGCAAGGTTTGTGTACAACCACTTTTTAGCACTGAGAAAAGAGTTATATAACACGCTCGAAAAAACGTTAAACTATAATGCTTGTAGTCAGCAGTTAACTTTACTTAAAAAAGAGATTGCATGGCTCAAAGAGGTAGATAAATTTGCTCTACAAAACTCGCTCAAGAATCTAGAAACAGCGTATAAAAACTTCTTTCATGATTGCCAAAAAGCTCAAGGTAAGAAGGGCGTAGGCTTTCCTAAATTCAAAACCAAACATGTCTCCAAGCAGTCTTACAAAACTAACCTGACCAACGGCAACATTCAGGTAATAGAGAATAAGTGTAAGCTTCCGAAACTAGGTTGGGTAAAGTTTCACAAGTCTCAAGACATTACCGGAAAGCTTGTAAATGTTACGGTAACTCGCACTTCATCAGGTAAATATATTGCTAGTATTTTATGTGAAACAGAGATAGAAAAATACTCTCAAGTCACACAAAATGTTGGCTTAGATTTGGGAATTAAGTCCTATCTTGTTACCAGCAATGGAGAAGTTGTAGATAATCCGAAATATTACAAAACTCAAAGTCGTAAGTTACGTAAAGCACATAAAAAGCTATGTCGTAGTGTCAAGGGTAGTAGTAATCGAGTCAAAGCGAAAATCAAGCTGGCTCGTACTTACGAAATAATTACTAATCTTAGAGACGATTTTCTGCACAAGCTATCAACTCGCTTAATCAAAGAAAACAGTATTATCTGTATCGTTCGCGGAGCGTGTCGTAGACAAGATTTGCGAGTTGCCAATATGGTTAAAAATCACAAGTTGGCAATGAGTATTTCTGATGCTAGCTGGTCTAAGTTCATTGCCATGCTGGAATATAAAGCTTTGTGGCATGACAGAATTGTGCAGAAAGTTGGTACATTTTACCCCTCATCTCAAACTTGTAATCATTGTGGTTTCATTAACCCGTTAATCAAAGATTTAAAACTGCGTGAATGGACTTGTCCTACTTGCAGTAATTACAATTTGAGAGACAATAATGCGGCTTTGAACATATTGGGTGAGGGATTAAAACTTTTAACAGCAGCCGTCGGTGCGCCGGATGCTCTAAACGCCTATGGAGAATCTGTAAG
>NZ_JAOWRF010000281.1 GCF_025753815.1 Plectonema radiosum NIES-515
TCCTGGTGTTTATTGCGCGGTGGAACCACACTGAACCCATCCCGAACTCAGAGGTGAAACGCTGCTGCGGCGACGATAGTCTAGGGGTAGCCCTACGCCAAAATAGCTCTATGCCAGGTTTTATATTCTAATCAAACAAACAAGCCCCTCTGAATTTAATCACAGGGGCTTTATATATTTAGACGAGTGTTTGAACCTATTTACCCAAAAGCATTTGAGCGATGCTTTCGAGCTTGAGTGCAATCGGTAGTTGAGACAGTGGACAAGTAGTTTCCATTGATGTAAGACTTTAAAAGGTTCCTACGATAGAGGACAGGGAAAATCGGCTTTACATTTGGTAAGCGCATGGGCAAGCAAACATAGTCTTGTGCTGGGACAAGTAAAAGTAGCCGATAAATCTAACGAAATCAAGGCAATTCCTGCATTACTAGAATAGACTCATCCGCGAATCATGAAAGCTTACCAGGAGAGAGTTACAAGGATTTGCACGGAAGGAGCGATCGCCATCTGGCTGTACGAGAAAATGAGGGTTTGAAGGCATTGAGAGAGAAAAAATTGGTTTTTGTCTCAGCTAAACTAGACATAAGTATATTCCTTCTTTGGCTGACATCTCTGGTTTACGCCCGCCTCCAGGGGCGATAATCCGAATTTTCTTTTTTTCAATTTCTGCCTGTTTTTTTTTATATGCCTTTGCTCTGCCAAGGCGACCAATGCTAAAAACTGGTCATAACTAATTCCAATTAGGCGTTTAGCTTCATGAGGATGCGATTCAATTCGTGGCCATTGGACTTGTCATATTCTTTCCACATAATTTCTACTCCAGCTTTTTATTATCTCATGCTATTTATATTAAGGATAAGTCTAATTGCTTGACTTGGCAGGATGCATCATTACCATTGATGCTTTTGCGTTCACAAACAGCGATCGCTACTCAAATATATAATGCCAAAGCTGATTACGTCTTAGCACTTAAAGCCAACCATCCAACACTTCATGGGCAGATCAAAACTTAGTTTGATCAAGCCATCGCGAATCAATTTCAAGGCATAACCATAAGCTACAACGAACGGGTAAAAAAACGGCATCATCGCACTGAAAAGCGAAAAATTTGCAGCGTTTCCGTTTCTCAACTGCCACCTCTACATAATCAAGACGATTGGTGGGACTTCAAACCGTTGTCATGGTGGTGCGAGTAAAACATCTGTAGAGTAAAACTACGCACGAAGTTCAGTTTTATTTAACTAGTTTCAGTAAATCGCAAAGTTTTTTCCAAGAGAGCGATCGCCAAAATTTTGTAACTAGAGATACATTTTCTGCGGAACTATCTTAACCCCTAGGCTGGGATAAATTAATTTTACTTATATTTAAGCAACTTTTAACGACTGCTAACCCGATGGAATATAAATACCTTTAACAGTTCCATATTTGCGCTCAACAACTTGGCGTAGAAAAGCTAACATTTGTTTAAGACAAAAAAGGTGACGATAAATTAATCGCCTACCCTTTCGTTTTCGACTAATCTTAAACCAAAGTAGATAAACCCAAATATTGACTAACACAAAAGAAATACCAACAAATAATAATCTCAGTACAGGCTTCTTATTATTTGTTCTGATTCGACATAGATTTTTTCATCTATAACTGCTTTCAATTCCAAATCTTTTTCGATAATCTTGATGAATGTAAGATAGGTTTATTTTCGACTTATAAACAACATAAGCAAAGTATTCGATGCCATGTTGTTTTCTTTTACCTTTTTTGTATTTGCAGATAATCCACAAATTAAAGGTAACATGATTATCTTTCTCTTCACCCATTGTGTAAGTAGTTTTATAACTACTTCTACCTTTAATAAATTGATTTACGCCACCCTTTTTTCCTCTTCTAATCGCAGGCATTACAAAAGGAATATCCAAGGCTTGCAACCACCTGATTACAGCGATACTAAAAAAACCTCTATCCAAATAGAGTGTTTTTACATTTACTTTAATCGCTTCAAGTTCAGCTAATAAGTATGTGAGAATGGCAACATTTGTATCTAACCAACGTACTCCTCTAATCGCCAATGTAATTCGTTTTCCCTTGGTTAATATATATAAACTTGCATAGGCGTAAAAAGAACAAGTTCCTGACTTAGCCCATTGGTCACAAGTTAAGAAAAAGAGCCAATTGTCAAGGGGGTATGTCAAAAATCGCCAAAAAGGGCTGAAAGCTATATCCTTAAAGGAATTGTGACATCCCTTAAATCTATATGAGTAGTACCAAGAGTATTAACCGAGACCATGCTAAGAAGAAGAATCGTCCGCAACCGGAAAATGAAGCGATCGCCACTCGGCTAGAAAACCTACTAATTCCTGCCATCGCAGCCCAAAAAAGCTACTACCGACAACTGGAATTAAGAGACAGAATTCTCAACCTACCATTAATGGTGGCAGCGGTATTAACTTTATTGTGGCGCGAAGTTCCTGGGGTACAAGAATTAACCCGATTATTAAATAGAGAGGGATTTTTGTGGTGTGAACCCCAAAAAGTTAGGCAACAAGCATTATCACAAAGATTTTTAACTTTTCCTGCCATTTTATTTGAAAGAGTCTTTAAAGAATTACTCCCTAATCTGAGAAACAAATGGTCAAGGAGAAGCTCTCGACCATTACCAGAAAGCATACAATTTACACTAAAAAGATTTGAAAGGATATGGATAGCAGACGGTTCAACATTAGAAGCACCCCGATCGTAAGCTAAAAAGTCTAGAAAATGTACCACTCGTGCAGCTAGCGGGAAAAATGGGAACAGTAATGGATTTAGTAACTCATCTCCCTGTGGAAATTTGGTTTTGGATAAACCCCAAACAAGCAGATACTCATTGGGAGGATGATTTACTGAATATAGTAAAAGAGAAAACCTTGCTACTACTAGATAGAGGCTTCTATCATTTTGCATTTTGGCAAAAACTAATTGACAGAAAAATTGATTTTATTACTCGCATAAAGAAAGGAGCGTCTTATCAAGTAGAGCAGGTACTAACCAGTAGTTATGACATAAAAGACCGCATTATCAAGATAGGTTCTGGAACAAAAAAAACACCTGTTATCACTGTAAGGTTAGTAGAAATTCGGTCAGGGAAAGCATGGCATTCGTATCTAACCAGTGTACTTGAGCCTCGAATTTTACCCCCTTATGTAGTAGCAGATTTATATCGAAGACGCTGGCGGATTGAGGATGCGTTTTGTACGGTGAAACGCCTACTAAATTTAAGTTATTTATGGACGGGTTCTTTAAATGGAGTGCAATTACAAATTTGGGGTACTTGGCTATTTTATGCGATTTTAGTAGATTTAGGAGATGCTGTAGCAGATGAATTAGAAATGCCGTTTGAGCAGATATCTTTAGAAATGATTTATCGGGGGATGTATCATTTTTCTGTAGCTTATGAAAAAGGATTAGTTACAGACCCAATTAAATATTTTACTGACCCCCAAAATCGGGATTTAGGAATTGTCAAGCGAGTACGAAAACCTAATGTCAGGCTGATTGTCTCCCCGTTTCCTGCTACTCAACGAAGCCCCGAAGAATTTTTTTTCTAACCCTCCCTTCATAAATAACCCAGATTTTAACTTTTTATTCAGGTAAATTTGAGTATTTTTACTTATTGACGAAAGTCCTTTTAGCCTAACTTGTGACCAATGGACTTAGCCTGACTTCTATAAATATAAGGCTCTTCATCACTATCAGGTTTTCCATAGTAAGGAATTAAATTTAAATCAATGGCAATTTTATGAGGAGTATTTTTAATCCGACGAGGAATTCTACTTTTGAGAGCTAGATTGATTTGATTTTCTAGCTGCTCAAAATTATTGATTTTATCTAAGTGATACCTGATATCGCCACCACATGGGCTACTATTTAAAACTTTTGTTGTATTCTCAATACTATCTCCACTACTTGCTGCTCTCACTAATATTTCAAATAGAGTTTTTTGATCACAAGCTCCTTGCGTCTCAATAGAAATATTTTCACTTAAACAATCCAGAACTTCGTCAAGCGTTTCTGAATCAGTTAGTGCAAGCTGTTTTGGTAAAGTCGTCAATGGTCATTATTCGGGTGGATGTACATTCTTGATAATTTCAGTTTTTGAACGTCTTTTATTGAATATAAGTTTTAATTAGAAAATAGGTATTATTTAGAACTAACATCTACTGAGTGTCGAATTGGCGATCGCTCTCTTGGAAAAAACTTTGCGATTTACTGAGTTTGGGGAGTGATGCTTATAAACTGGGGCAGGCTATCTGCCTCCATTGGGGCGTTGAAAATGGATTGCATTGGACTCTAGATATGACTTTTAGCGTTCGCCGTTTGTCTTCATCGCGCTCACGGTAGCCGTAAGTCTTTTTTTTCGAGTGAAGCCAATTTTATTCAATGCCCGTGAAATGGTGCGATCGCTAATTTCTCCGGACCAAAGTGAGGCCATCTCGAAAGAGGGTTTTATCCCCGTGAGATAAAGCGAACTCCCGAAATTTTTCCCAGTGGGTGATTTTATGACCATTACCGGGGGGCTGATTGGGCAAGGCTTGAAAGTCGCCAGTTTCGGCTTGTCACTTTAGCCATAAGTCTATGGTATTACGACTGATATTAAATAGTTCACTGGCTTCGCTTTTCTTCAAGCCATCAAGTTCGATAGCTTGGATGACCTTTTGACGAAGGTCGTAACTGTAGGGTTTGGGCATATCAGAGTGCGATCGCGCTCCGTAAGAAAAGGAAACGGGCTATTTATAGTTTATACCCAAACCCCCTTGGCGGTTGCTATACAATGCCTTGGCTGATTATGTTTTAGCGCTCAAAGCCAACCATCCTACACTTCATGGGCAGGTCAAGACTTGGTTTGATCAACCGATCGCTCTCGATTTTGAGGGTATAACTTTTAGTTATGATGAACGGGTAGAAAAGGGACATCATCGTACCGAAAAAAGACAAGTTTGGAGTGTCCCAGTTTCTCAACTACCACCGTTGCATCAACAATCTGAATAATGGAGAAAGTAAAATTGTACTGCGCTCATTTAATTCCCTAATTCATTTAACACATTCAGAATTTGATCTATTGGTGCCGCAAGGTGAAATTGTTGGTCTAAAAGTTCCTGAAAAAACAGGAATTCACCCAGAAGCAATAGAGCATTTCCTTAAAGCAAGTCCAGAAGCTTTAGCATCAGCGAATAACCGCTATCAAATCTTTGTGTTCAGCACTTTTATCGTTTCCCAGAAACGATTGTGGTAGATGGGGGAGCGGAATTTGGTAGCACTTATTTTTAAACACTTCTAGCTGCCTTTGGATGTAATAAAAAGCAAAGACCTGCTGCCAAAGCCAGGTTTGGTTCAGTCGTTGAACGTGTTTTCGGAACTACTAATACTGAGTTTTTTTATAACCTCAAAGGCAACACCCAAATTACTAAAAATGTTCGGGTTGTTACGAATCAAATAATCCAAAAGGTCAAGGAGTTTGGACATTAGATGAACTCAATGAATACTTTTGTACTTATAGTTATGAGTTCTATGACTCTAAGGAACATCCGGCACTCTTACAAAGCCCACGCCAAGCTTTGTTAGCTGGACTAGCTTTGAGTGGTTCTCGGGCTCATAAAAAAATAGTGTACGACCAGAACTTTAAAATATTTACTCTGCCCTCAACACCTAAAGGAACAGCAAAAGTTCAGCCAAGTCGAGGAGTAAAAATCAACTATCTTTATTATTGGGCAGTAGATCATTCGTTTGAAAGAGAGCGCGAAGAAGCCACAAAGGAAAACAAGACCCCGTAGTCAGACAAATCAAACAAGCAGACCTCGATATGTTGGAGTTAGCCGCAGCAGCAGGAGAGATTGATCTCAAATACTTGGATGAATCTTTCTTTCTGTATGTGGAGTATTCCAGGTTATAGATATTGAGCAAAAACGTTTAGAACAAACTAAGCGACGTGGTAGAAGACTAAGTATTCTTGGCTTACTCCAGCCTTTAATCAGTTTTGTTTATGGTCTGGTAATTGGAAGCATTGGTAGCAAATCTTATATTCAAATGATGGAGCTTGAAGCAACTGAGGCCGCAACAGTTGGACCTATCAGGGTGATCGTGCAAGATAATGGCTCAATACATCGATGCTCCAAGGTACAACAGCTGTGGTCAAAGTGGGAACACATGGGTTTATACATCTTCTTTTTGCCCAAATACTGTTCTGAAATCAACCCAATTGAATTGGAGTGGCAGCAACTCAAGAATTATGAAATCTGCGGGCAAATGTTTGATGACGAATTAAACAAGTGCATATGCCGTCATTAATGGTGTTGAAGCTTTCTTGAGAAAGGGAAAACTACACCACACAACGTTTTAAATTTGACTCCAATTGCTCTAATTAATTTTTCGTTACATAGTTAGAAATTTTTTCGCCGACCTACTTAATGGGGTTGAAGCTAGAGGAGAAAAAGGCAATCATAGTACACAACGTGTTAAATTTAACTCTAATCGCTCTGGTTAACTTTTCGTTACATACTTATAAATTTTCCTGCCGACTTACTTAGAGGCTGACCATATTTTACTTTTTAAACCTCCGCAGCGCATTTATTGCACTTTCAACAAAGTACCTAAAAGCTTGGGAGCCAGCGCGCTATCGCAGGTTTCCCGACTTGAAGCGACTGGCGTGGACAAATGCCCACTGGGTTTTTTGTGAATTGACTGGGCATCTCCTAATTTGGTATTGATTGTTTGGTTAAGTACTGCCAGTCTACTAGTCGGCGAGAGCGTGGGTGGGACACAAAAATTTAAGGCTGTTTGGAAGAACCAAGAATCCACGTCTATGAGTGAGCGGGGAGTGTCAAATTAGAGAGCGCAAATCATCTTCAGTTCAGAGAATTAGTTCGCGATGATTAATCGCGAACTAATTTCCTTTTCCACATCCGGTGGTGAAAAGTCAGGTCTTTTTCCCATTTGACTTGCCTGTTCACACTTTCTGTGGTTCTAGTAACGGTTTTAACCTCTCCCACTGTTCGTGACTAAAGTCTCCTCGGTTTATCATTACAACAGAGGGATCACATCCTTTTCTAGGATATGATGAGGAGCAAAAACACGCCCTAGTCCCCAGTCTCCAGCCTAAGATTGTTAATTTTTTTTAAGCAATCTTAGGGACTTATGTTTGTCATAGATAGATTTATTAAATGACCCTCTATAAAGCTTTAGGGAAATATTAGTCTTTCATGAAAGGAAAGAGTGAAGAAATTTTATCGTGCCGTCTAGTCAAAATATTCTCATAAATGTTACAATTATTAATACCGCAAAGATAGTATATATGTAGCATCGGCTACCTTTTATCTAACTCTAGACACTTGCAAGGAAAGAAAAACAATTGTACCTTCTAGCAGTTAACAACTAAATATGAATATTATTACCACTCTTGCAGAGGCGTATAAGTTGTAAATTCAAGATGGCTTATCAAACATACTGAGTAATGCCGGCAAAGATGCATTTATCATTTCACCCTACCGTAAAACCCACCATTACCAAAGAGTAGCGCCATGAAGACCGCTCAGACAGCGACAGACCTAGTGCGGACTTACCTGCGTGAGATTGGCCGCGTGCCACTCTTAAGCCACGAAGAAGAGATACATTATGGCAAACAGGTGCAACGTGCAACTGCTTTGTATGAGGTAAGGGAGTCGCTTTTGATGAAGTTAGGTCATGAACCGACTTTAGAAGAGTGGGCAAAAGCGACAAATTTAGAATTAGGAGAGTTGAACGAAGCGATCGCCGAAGGTGAAATAGCCAAGCGCAAAATGGTAGAAGCCAATTTGCGACTAGTCGTATCGGTTGCCAAAAAGTACATAAAGCGCAACGTCGATTTACTCGATTTAATCCAAGAAGGTAGCATTGGGATGCAACGGGGTGTAGAAAAATTTGACCCCACCAAAGGCTACAGATTTTCCACTTATGCTTATTGGTGGATTCGCCAAGCCATCACGCGGGCGATCGCCGAAAAAGCTCGCACTATCCGGCTACCCATCCACATTACCGAAAAACTCAATAAAATCAAAAAAGCACAGCGCCATTTATCCCAAAAATTAGGACGTGCCCCATCAGCTGCTGAATTAGCACAAGAATTAGAATTAACTCCCAAGCAAGTCCGAGAGTATCTAGAAAAAGCTCGTCTGCCTCTATCACTCGATTTGCGGCTAGGAGATAATTACGATACCGAACTTGGAGAAATGTTAGAAGATCCAGGACTTACTCCAGAAGATTTTGTCATGCAATCTTCTCTATCTTTTGACTTAGACCGTCTCATGGCAGACCTTACCCCGCAACAGCGAGAAGTTCTCACCCTCCGCTTTGGATTAACTGATGGACAAGCGCTTACTCTTGCCAGAATCGGTGAACTTTTGAACATTAGCCGCGAACGAGTAAGGCAAATCGAACGCGAAGCTCTAACTAAACTTCGCAAATCTAAAGCAAATATGGGTGAATATTTGGCGAGTTAGTTGTTGGTTGTTAGTGGTTGGGTGTTAGTTGTTAGGCACTTGCCAGTAAATAAATTGACGACCTGATTTTAAATTTTTTCGTTGGTAAGCTAATCGGTGTGATGGGTGGAGATTTATTTTTATGGTTCTCCCTTAGCCTTGGTGAATAGAGTTCGCGGCTATACAAATAAACTTTGCTTACCCTGGTTCAAGAGAAAATCAAAAGTTCCAAACCTCCGGAGGCAGGTTTTGTGTGTCTAGCCGCGACTGGAAGTAGCCAAGTCGAAGATATAGGACTATCCACTAACAAATCAGGTGAGAAACTACGCTGCTTTTGGTTCGGTTACACCGACTCGCAGATGAGAAGTAACTTGTTACATTAGTTGACAAGAACAGACAACAGGCTGCTTAGTCAAATATAATACGAGCTTTTACTATTCAATTTACAAACACCGCACATAGCTGTGGTAGTAAAGGAGGCAAAACGTGAGTAACCCATCCAATCAAGTATCAGAATTTTTTAACAGTGAGCCAGAAACCAGGGAAATGCTGTGGCAGTACGTTAAAGCCTTGAGTCCAGAGACAATTACCCAGCTATCCAAACCCAATTCCCCAGAAGTCTTTCAAGTAATCGAGCGCAATATTGTCGGGCTGTTGGGAAACCTGCCTGCGGAACACTTTGGTGTGACTATTACTACCAGCCGCGAAAGTTTGGGTAGGCTTCTCGCATCTGCTATGATTAGTGGCTATTTCTTGCGTAATGCCGAACAAAGAATGAACTTTGAAATGGCATTCCAAGGAACTGAAAATAACAACACCGAGAACGACTAAGGATTTAAAACTTTCGTCCTAGAAATTCGATGTTGTTAAATAAATACTTTCCTATTGTCACGGCGATACAAAACTTAATTAAGTTAATCTTGATACAGTTGCGTGGACAAACTAGCTGAGTGCTTTGCCTATCGACATTGCACGCTCATCTAATCTACGATCGCCTAAATCATAAGTTGCAAAATTTTTCTCGCACCAGTCTCACATGGTTTGTCGCCTATGATACCAGGCTTGCCTTATCATATTGAAAAGATTGTACCCTACCCTAAATCCTTTGTGACCAAGCTTTTCAAGACTTAATGGGAAAAGTCAGAAATAAAAATTAGGAACATCGGAAAGGGCAGGATGCCCACCCATTTTATGTTTAATTAAGCCGATCTACTTAATGCTTAATAGTTAGTTGTTCTACTATCTACTAACTACTAACTAAAAACCATGATTGAAATTATTTCTCCACCACCCCATAAAATCATTGGTGTCGCCGTAATATCGAATGAGCAAGGGCAAATATTAATTGATCGCCGTCGTCTTGAAGGCGCAATGGGCGGTTTGTGGGAATTTCCTGGGGGTAAAATCGAGAAAGGTGAAACCGTCGAAGAGTGTATCAAACGGGAAATTAACGAAGAATTGGGAATACTTATTGAAGTAGGAAAACATCTGATCACTATCGATCATACCTATACCCACTTGCGCGTTACCCTGACTGTACATCATTGCCGCCATCTTACGGGTGTTCCTCAAGCGCTAGAGTGCGATGAAATTCGCTGGGTGAGTTTGGATGAACTCGATCGCTTTGCTTTTCCTCAAGCAAATATTCAAATTATTGCAGCTTTACGTGAAAGCGATCGCTCTCATCCTTAAAGCTTAATTAATTGTGGGTTTTGTTCGTACCAGTGCTTTCTAGTCTGAAGGTGAGGTCTCCAAGTGAATTTTTCTAGTTGTCCAAAATGCGCGATCGCATTCATTGTCCCTACTGTTGATGTCGTATGAGCGGCGATCGCCACATCTATTGATTAGGCATTAGATCTATAATTGCTGAATACTTCGTATATTTATTTACTGGTTAAAACTATTAAATGATTACCGTTACACCAGAAGAAATTAGTCAGTTTCGCAGCCAGTTGGCAAATAATCCAGATGTCCTTGCTGCTCTTGATCTCATTGAGCAGCGTAAGGGAAATCTGGAGACAGCAGCTAAAATATTGGCAATTAGGGCTGGTTATGAACCATCCAGAAAATCAAATATTTTGGACGAGTTGTTAGAAAAATCCCGCAAGATAATCTGCCAACAAGAGTTTAGAGACGAATTGGCAGCAGGGATAATACCTCTTGTTATAGAACCCTTGGCAATGAGTGCTGCTATTCCTCCAGGATTGGCAAGTGTAGTTGCCATTTATGCGTTTAAAATTGGGGTGAAAAAATTTTGCCAAGTTCCTGATTCTGAATCTTAAACTCCTGTGGCGGTGAAAGCTGCCCAATAGAAAGGATTTTCAAAAGGATATGGCTGACGATTCCTAGTTTGCAATAAATATTCCTCGGCAACTATCTGGTCATCTTCTTCAAGTTGGGCAAAAACTTCCTCAATTTGTAGCTTATATTTAACTAGCAGTGCTTCAAATTCTTCTATAGTTAAATTTCGCAACCACTGTTGTGCTTGATTGAGTGCTAAGGAGACACTAGTTATTGTTTGCAGGTTTTCATAAAATTTCATCATCAAAAACGCTGTAGATAAATCGCTGACAGTCCACAAACTACTAACTACAGCTTGACTCCCAGCTAACAGAAAACCGCTAGGTAAACCAATATATTCGTCACTGGCATTGTTAAAATCAATCAATCCAGTTTCACAGGCAGAAAGGGTGACAAGGCGACATTTCTCTAATTTGAGACTGAAGATTTTATCTAGGGTAAGACATTTTTCTAAATCGTGGGTTTCCCCTGCTCGTAAATTCAGGTAACGTTCCGAGTCGGGTTTTATTGGTGTGTCTGCGATAGGTGCATTTGCCAAAATTAGGGCTGATTTACCGGGGTTTGTTAAGTTAAAATACCCGTGACAGCTAAAGTGGGCGCAGTGGTAAGTGTTTAAGTCAGAATTATTAATTGCTGTGAGTGTCGCTGCTGTTTTTTTCAGGACATTAGCAGTATTAAAGTAGCTTTGAATAACTTGTACTTCTAAATCTGTATAGTTTAAATCTCCTGTGGGGTTTTGGATAGCAAACAGAGATTGAAAATTAGGGCGATCGCGCTGTTGTACCTGTTGCAGTATTTGACAACTAGGTGCATAACTCACACCACGAGGGAATAAATCCACAAGACAACGCGAATTTTCAGAATTTTGATTTATTGGGAGTGCATGAAGGGGGAATAAGTGTAGGGCAGTATAGGGGATTAGGATGAGTTGATCGCAGTTCTTTGGTATCTGGGTTAATATTTCATCAATGTGCAGAATCGAAGCTAATTTCTTGAGTTCTTCCCCTAAGCTATTCTGCCACTGGTCTTTTTGATTGTAGTAGTTATGCAAATATTGATTTACCCAATCATACAAAGCTTTTTGGTCTTCTGGTTGCGATTGCCAAACTGTTACCTCTCCTGTCGCCTTGACTATAAACGCCAGAATTTTATCGTTGGAAATATACCACTCGATAATGGCTGTACGCTCATTCAAAGTAGCTTGGAATGAGTCAAATTTGAAACCATAACCAACTCTTAAGTAGCGGTCTTGCAATTCATTACGCTGCTGTCGCAATTCTTGGAGATGTTGTGCTAGGACTTTTGGATTTTCAGCTTCGCCATTTTGGATTTGAGATTGTCCTGTAGTTATTTTACCCCTGTATGTTTCTAGTTGAGTGACAACATCTGCGGGAAAGATAGTTTTGCGATCACGTTCGAGAATTTGTTCAACTAAATTGCGGGTTTTACTACGTTCAACATATTCAATTGCTTCGGTGATATTAGCTAATTCCAGGCAAACTTCCACCATGCGGCTATAAACATGGTTAAAGGATTCCGCTTGCTTGCGTTTGCTTTCCTCCCCAGAAACTATTTCCTCCCGCAAAGATTCTACTGTGGCAATGGCGGATTTAAAGGTAGTGTAAGCTAAGGTGAGCTGGTTTGTGTCTTGGTAGGTAATTCCCAGATTCCATAAAGTTTCTGCATGGTCTTGGGGAAAGGCTTGCTGGGTTGTGACACTCAAAGCAGCAGAAAAAGCAGCGATCGCCGATTCGATATTTTCTGCTTTCTCTCCTAGAATTCTTTCACGGTAGGCAACACCGAGACCATGTTGTGTCATTGCCCAATCTTGGGGAAAGGCTTGCTGGGTTCTGACACTCAAAGCAGCAGAAAAAGCAGCGATCGCCAATTCGATATTTTCTGCTTTCTCTCCTAGAATTCTTTCAACGTAGGCACTACCGAGATTATGTTGTCTCATTGCCCAATCTTGGGGAAAGGCTTGCTGGGTTTTGACACTCAAAGCAGCAGTATAAGCAGCGATCGCCAATTCGATATTTTCTGCTTTCTCTCCTGTGATTCTTTGAAAGTAGGCAGTACCGAGATTATTTTGCGTCATTGCCCAATATCGGGGAAAGGCTTGTTGAGTGTAGACACTCAAAGCAGCAGAAAAAGCAGCGATTGCCAATTTGATATTTTCTGCTTTCTCTCCTAGGATTCTTTCACGGTAGGCACTACCGAGATTATTTTGCGTACCTGCCCAATCTTGGGGAAAGGCTTGCTGGGTTGTGACACTCAAAGCAGCAGTATAAGCAGCGATCGCCAATTCGATATTTTCTGCTTTCTCTCCTGTGATTCTTTCACGGTAGGCATTACCAAGATTATTTTGTGTTATTGCCCAATCTTGGGGAAAGGCTTGCTGGGTGTAGACACTCAAAGCAGCAGTATAAGCAGCGATCGCCAATTCGATATTTTCTGCTTTCTCTCCTAGAATTCTTTCACGGTAGGCAGCACCGAGATTAATTTGCGTCATTACCCAATATTGGGGAAATGCTTGCTGGGTTGTGACACTCAGAGCAGCATCAAAAGCAGCGATCGCCAATTCGATATTTTCTGCTTTCTCTCCTAGAATTCTTTCACGGTAGGCAGCACCGAGATTAATTTGCGTCATTACCCAATATTGGGGAAATGCTTGCTGGGTTGTGACACTCAGAGCAGCATCAAAAGCAGCGATCGCCAATTCGATATTTTCTGCTTTCTCTCCTAGAATTCTTTCACGGTAGGCAGCACCGAGATTAATTTGCGTCATTGCCCAATCTTGGGGAAAAGCTTCGCTAGTGTAGACTGTCAGCGCGACTTCATAGCCAGTGATGGCAATTTCCATATTGCTGGCTTTCTTACCCAAGGGGAATTGCTGAATTAGATAGCTAAAAATTACTATATCTCCAGCGATGGATTTCGCCTCATCTGCTTGGGCTTCTCTGAGTCTATTTGTTCCCCTGCGGCGCAATATTTCTGCTAACACAACGTCGAGTTTGTCTGTATTGTTTTCCAGCAAGGGGTAAATTACCTGTGCGTTACCTCTACTATCTGCTATTACTTTCAGCACTTGCTCTAAGAAATCTAAGTATTCTTTTTCTGTAGCAGTCAATGATAATTTACTATAAACCCCAAACTGCTGCCCTACTATACTCATTAAACAATTAGCTTGGTCTAATTCGCCCTGCCTTCGTAGATTACTTGCCATTTCCTGCATCTTTTGTACTAAGCCAGGATCAATTAAATCTTGGTTTGCTGCCAAAATCTCTCGAACTTCATCGTGACTGCGGCAATTCAACAGGCTTTGAATGAGGTTGAAATAGGCTTGCTGACGCTGTTCGTTCATAGGTAAGGACGTGAGAGTCGCACATATTTTATTATCAGAGAAATTCAACACCAGCGCCCTAGATTTCGGAAACGGATAGATTTTCATCACAGGTGATGCGTTCCCGACAACGAGCTATCATCGCCCTACATCTACATTCAACAAAAAAACTAGCTGCTGAAGCTTTGAAGATTATCTTTTAATTGTTGATGAATGCGTTGGCGTAGCCCAACCCAGGCATCGCTTGCACATCTTTGGGCGTTACTGCCAAACTAACCCTAAGTTAAAATACGAATTCAAGCGAATATTGTGTATTATCTACCTTTAACCAGCCTAATTCTTAGTATAGTGAACTCCTATGGCAAAAGATAGATTTCATGCGGATTGTCAGAAAAGCTTTAGAAAAAGAAGGCTGGAAGATTACGGCTGACCCTTATGAAGTCAATGTAGATGATGTAGATTTTGAGATTGATTTAGCAGCAGAGCAACTTTTAGGAGCAGAGAAAGAGGGACAAAAAATAGCGGTGGAAATTAAAAGTTTTATTAGTCCATCGAATGTTTCAGAATTTCATACAGCCTTGGGACAGTTTTTAAACTATCGGGATGCATTAGATAAAATTGAACCAGAACGCCAACTTTATTTAGCTGTTCGCGTCCCAATTTATGAAAGTTTTTTTCAACGGAAATTTATTACATCGGCAGTTACAAAATATCAATTACGATTGATAATTTACGATGTACAAGAGGAGGTTATTCGTCAATGGCTGTAGAAAAATATCGGCAATATATTCGACATCTTCTTTGCGAACGGCAAAAGCGAGCTTCGATGCAACGAAATGCCGAAGAGTATGATGTGCAAACAATTTTCGACGAACAGCAAGACCACTATCAATTACTTTATGTCGGTTGGCGGGGAAATAAACGTGATTTTGGCTGTATTCTACATCTCGATATCAAAGATGGGAGAATATGGATTCAACATGATGGTACGGAAGAAGGGATTGCCAATAGATTGGTGGAAATGGGAGTACCCAAGCAAGATATTATTTTGGCGTTTCACGAACCCTATGTGCGTCAGTTTACCGAGTTTGGAACTTGAGAAATATTTATGCCATAGTGAGTGCCCAATAAACAGTCGTTGTGTTTGTTCCTCTTGATAGAATTCATTCTGAAAACCCAAAACCCTGTAGAGACGTTCCGGCGGAACGTCTCTACGTGTATTCAATAAAAACGCAATCTGCTGTATTATTTCAGCGATGCCTGGGTTGGGCTACGCCAACGCCTGAATCGATTTGGCGATCGCATTTGTTATTTCAGCGTTCGCATTTGTTATTTCAGCGTTCGCATTTGTTATTTCAGCGTTCGCATTTGTTATTTCAGCGTTCGCATTTGTTGATTTGGCGATCGCAATTGTTATTTCGGGGTTCGCAATTGTTATTTCGGGGTTCGCATTTGTTTATTCTTTATTACGATATTTTAGAAGAACAAGGAAGCGACCGGATTTTATATCTTGCTATCCCCCACCAAACTTATACCGAGTTGCGTTCATGACTTACACCTCACCACGCCAGGTGCGTGACTGTCGGGAAACCCGCCCAACAAACTAGCGCTCCCCTACCCCCTCTCCTTTTTAAGGAGAGGGGAGATAAAGCAGAGCTTTATCGGGGTGAGGTTATGATGTGAACCCATCGACAAGATTTTATTAAAAAAGAACCGCCGCTTGATTTCAAAAAGATGCGTTGGCGTAGCTCAACCCAGGCATCGCCTAGTGACAGTTTCAGGTAACATGAGGATGCGTTGGCATAGCCTGCCGCAGGCATCGCTACTAAATTTACTTGTAATCAGAAAGCCTATTAACGCTCTTTTATTACTTTCGCCAGATTAAATTTAAAACCCTATCCTCAGATTAGTCCGCCTAATCGCGGACGAGCGTTTGTATAGCCGCGACTTCCAGTCGTCAGGGCTTCATGAAAATATTCTCTGCCCAGAGTCATAGAAGAGCGTTAATCTGCAAAATCCTTATTCAATTCTCAATTCTGGCTCCTGACTCTTGAATTCTATTTTGTTAATTTTGAAGTTTAATGCTGTTCGTCTAGTACCTGTGAATCTTTTACCTACTTCCAGGTGATACTAGAACTACGAAGTAGAACCCCATAGATTCAATTGTCTTCGCGTTAGCGTCTCCCCTTGGGAGAAGGTACAGCGTCTGCGTATTAGGCAGCAATTGGGTTTTTTCAGTGGTTGATTACCCTTCCACAACCCCAATTATACCAAAAGCCGTCAAGCGAAGGACGGGGTTTTAGACCCAAATTTTCGATAATAACAATTTAGAGAGCCAGGGCGAAAGCGCTATTAATATAATAGCTACCTGTATCACAACTACATTAATCTGTCACTGTACAACAAGAATATGTAAAACTTTAATTATTCAACAATACTTTTATCAAAGCCGATGACGGGATTTGAACCCGTGACCGCTCGATTACGAATCGAGTGCTCTACCACTGAGCCACATCGGCAAAAGCCATTCAAAATTCTAACACTAATAAGGTCATGGTACAACAAAATCCCAAAAATCGCGTTAACCCAGAACAATACGCCCGTTTAAAAGCAGAAATGGCAGCCCCCTATCGCGGCTTGCGGCAATTTATATATATTGGTTGCGGTGCTTCTGGTTTCATCGGGGCGATCGTCTTTTTCTTCCAACTGCTTGCTGGACGCGATATTAATAGCGCTTTGCCTAACTTAGCACTTCAGGTAGGAGTCGTTACCTTAATGGTATTCCTTTGGCGATGGGAACAGCGTCGGCAAAAGCGCTCATAAATAAATAAGTAGAAATGTAAGCTTTTCTCGGACAAATTCTCCATTTTTGCCTGCTTTACCTTTTATATCTGGTGACAGACCCCTAATTTAGTTAACTAACTTAACATAATTATATAAACCGAAACATATATACAGAAAAAATTAAGAAATTATTAGGAAATTTGAAAACTTGAGATTTTCAACAGAAACTAAAAATAGTTCAAACGGGGTCAGCCAATATAAAGACCCTGAATATAAGCCCACAAATTTAAATGGGGTCAGCCAATATAAAGACCCCAAAGTTAAAAAACTCAAAATGTTTAAAGTGCCAAGACCTAACAATTGTTAAGCCTTGGCACTTTGATTTATGCAAATTGGTACGAACTTCACACTCAACTTTTAATTGCCCGCTTGAAGAGGAGGGGGAGAGGGGGGATGGGGAGAGAGGGGGAATGGGAGAAAGAAGAATTATTCTTTTTGTC
>NZ_JAOWRF010000089.1 GCF_025753815.1 Plectonema radiosum NIES-515
AGACAAGGGAGTGGGGGAGTAGGGGTAAGACAAGGAGGAGGGGGGAGACAAGGGAGAAGTTTTTCCTTGTCCCCCTTGTCCCCCTTGTCCCCCTTGTCCCCCTTGTCCCCCTTGTCTCCTATGATACTCCTGCTAGTTGCTGATCTTTCGTTTCTATTGGCGCGGAAAGTGCTTGTTCTAAGTCAGCACAACCGAGTTTCTCTTCTAGAATTTTCATGACTTCACGTCCGAAGTCGTTGGGGTTTTGTTGCCAAGCTTGCAAGCAAACTTCCCCAAAGAAGGAACCGAGGGGTTCGGGGTTCCAAAGAAGTTTTTTTGCTGTCCACGGCATTAAGCTCATTGGATCGTACCCTGGTTTCAGGATGCCTTCTTTGAAAGCGTATTCTTCTAGGTGGGTATGGGGTTGGAGTCCAATAAAGAAGATAGCAGGTTCGACTTTATCAGCACCGAAAATGCGTTCTAGTTCGCGGTGGTAAGCGATGGTTTGGCGAATGGTTTCGGGACGTTCGTCAATGACGTTAAATGAATAATTGACGGAAACTAAGTCGTTGAAACCAGCTGCTTTTAAGTCGCGGCAATTTTGTAAGACGGTTCGGAGATTATACCCCATTCGCATTTTCCGCACAAGTTCTTGGGAACCGCTGGTGATACCGATTTCAAAGTAGTTCATCCCGGTTTTTGCCATCAATTCACACAACTCTGGTGTCAGGTTGTCTGCTCTGATGTATGCTGCCCAATGAATATCTGTCATTCCCGAATCGACGATTTTCTGTAAAAGTTGTACAGCATCATCGATAAATTTCCGCGCTGGGATAAATTGGGCATCGGTAAACCAGAAATTGCGAATACCGCGATCGTATAATTGACGCATTTCGGCGACAACTTCATCCGCTGGGTTGATGCGTACTTGTTTGCCTTCAACGACGGTGTAAACGCAATAACAGCAGTTGTGGGGACATCCGCGCTTGGTTTGGACACCGATGTAGAAGTCTTCTTCTTGCAGGTAGAAGTTGAAGTCAGACCAGATGCTCTGTATATAATCGTAGTTACAAGCGCTTTTTTCTAACGGGGTGGGTTGTTCGTGAATTAAGCGATCGCGTGGTTGACTTTCTCCCACAACATAACAGCGTTCATCCCGGAACTCTTTACCACTTAACAGTTTTTCCAGCAGAGTTTCGCCTTCACCTATAGATATAATTGTTTGTTTAGGCAAGCTTTTACCCAACTGTTCGTAAAAGACGCTAACTGCACCACCACCAACAACTGCACGTGCTTGGGAGTTATATTTTTGAGCGCGTTTTAAACCGCGTTTGATTAATCCCAAATTTCGCCACAATTCTACATAATAGGCGATGAAGATTCGCCCGCCGCCTAATGCGCCGCGTAATTTGATCAAAGGGTTCTTGGCGTAGTAAAATTCAAAGGCGTTTTGTAGTGGATTTCCGCCACGTCCACCAACTGGAGCGTAAATTTGGATATCCCGCCAAGAAAATACTAGCAGTGTTGGTTTAAACTCATCGATACACGTATCCAGGGCAGAGTAATAGTCTAAAGGTGGTACTGTTCCCAAATCGAAAATCCGCTGTTCGATATTGGGAAATAGTTTGTGAACGTGATCGCAAAGATAAACTACCCCAATGGGAAAAATAGGGTTACAAGGAAGGCGAACGTAGAGAATTCGGTTTTCCATCATCGGTGTTTTAACTTCCATTTTGCCATTCTTCAGCGTCCAAGAGAGAGAAACATTTGAGTTTCAAGGGTGTTTGTTGTGGTTTTTCTTTGTGTATCACTCATCCGACATTTCAGCCAATGATTGATCGCAGTCAGAAGTGATGTAGCATCTGTAACAATAGCTATAGGACTTTGAACTCACAGATGTATGGTTTTTATCGATAGGTTTTATGAAAGCAATTTCTATATAACTTTACGATAACACCCAGTTTATCCGTTAAGCGATCGCCTGCGTCTGTTAGTCGCTTCTCTAAGTGAATCCAAAAAAAATCCCTCCCCCGGTATACTAAAAATCAAAGTATCGTCGCTATTGGTGGTCGCTACTTATATTCAGGAAGTTATAGATGCTTCACCAAAGAGCAAAATCTTCAAAGGCTCGATCCGTAATCTACAATTACCCAAAAAACATAAATTTTAACAATATTTTCAGACAGTTGACATAACTTATGAGAGAAATTATCAAGAAAAGCTCAGTTGGTATTAGGAGTTACAGCATATGGGGATCAGCCGGTGCTAGCTTTGCTGGTGTAATATAAAATTGTGGCGTAAAGCTCTGTATTAAGTTATGGCTCAAATATTAGATTCTTTACCACCAGAGCAATCAGGGAAAATTCTCTGCTGCTACGTTAATGCCACGAGCAAAATACAGGTGGTTCGCATTTCAGATATTCCCAACTGGTACTTTGAACGGGTGGTTTTTCCAGGACAACGATTAGTCTTTGAAGCACCAAGAGTAGCTAACCTAGAGATTCATACGGGGATGATGGCAAGTGCAATTTTATCAGATACAATTCCATGCGATCGCCTCACTTTAGACGAACCTAGTAGTAATGAGTTTGGTACAGACTCAGAAACAGGAATAGATCCAATCAATAAAAAAAACTTGATGCAAACAATTAATACAAAAATCGGAGGTACAACACAATCCTTTGAAATGGCTGGTTTAGCATCTGTTGATTAAAAAAAACAATTTTGCTCAATAAAGAGGGTTGCTGGACTCAGCAACCCTCTTCTGTTTATTATTCATAGGCGTGGAAAAGATGTAGAGACGTAGCTAGCTTACGTCTCTACATGGATTTCGGATTTTTTTATTAAGTCAGTAGGTCAAATTAAATATAAAACCTCACCCTGCCTCCGGCTTCCCTCTCCTTCAGAAGGAGAGGGATTGAGGGTGAGGTTTCATCTTATATTTAATTGTGCCTCCCTACTTAATGTCAATTAAACCGGCATGGTTTCAATAGTCAAGAGTCAATCGGAATTAAAAACGCTCGATTTTTGATGCACGAATAAATAAAATTTTTTCCATACCCAATACCCCATTCCCAATGCCCCACTTTCACCTACAATCCTTATTATGGATCTGCCTTCTTTTGTTTGGTTGTGGAAAATAGCAGCTTGGTCAATGGGGTTATCGCTGTTGGCTTATTTGTTGCTAGCGGTAACTGGGGTTTTGATGTTTAAGATGAGAACTTCTCGGCATCTGTCTTTTATGTCAGCGTTTGGGGGGGAAAATCAAAAACTGCGCGATCTCCACTTTCTCATGGGTTGCTGCATGGTAAGTTTAGTGATGTTACTGTTAGCGATCGGTATTGTTGGCACTTACGGTCATTTTGGTTCCTTAGGACACTCGTCACACTTATTAGCTGGTTTGATAGTCGTAGCCTTAGTTTTAGTATCTGCTTTTAGTGCCACCCAAATTAGGGCACTTAAATCCTGGGCTAGACCTTTACACATCGGGACGAACATTATTTTATTTGTCGGTTTTGCTTGGGTATCAATAACTGGTTGGATTGTAGTCCAAAAGTATTTGCCGTAATCTGATTTTAGATTTTAGATTTTGCGAAAAGTTTGAAACGAGAGTGATTATTATTATTTCGTTGGGACTAGATATTATGACAACAGTCTTCAACCCTTTATTTGCTTGAATCGATTGGTGTGATAGACCGGAAATTTCCTTGTATTAAATAGTTAGACAAGGAAAAGACACGCATCAACCTTATGAACGTATTCCACTGGAGTTCCCCATGATCCGACCTACGACACCCGACGATTCGGCGGCGCTTATCGCGCTGACCGTGGCGGCAGGGATGTTAAGCGCGAACGAAACCGAGGCGCTGTCCAAAGTGCTAGCGGACTACTTCGGCGGCAACATCGACGAAGGTCATGTGTGGGTCACCGACGAGGAGGAGGCTGAACCGTGCGGGGTCGCCTACTATGCGCCAGATATGATGGCGGATCGGACGTGGCATTTGTACATGATCGCTGTGCGACCCGACTATCAGAGACGGGGGCGCGGAGCGGCGCTGCTGCGGCATGTGGAAAATGCATTGCGGGCGAGCGGTCAGCGGCTGTTGTTGGTCGAAACGTCGGGGTTGCCGAGCTACGAACACGCGCAGGCATTCTACGCGAAGTGCGGCTACGAAAAGGAAGCTCGCATCCGCGACTTCTACGCGACAGGCGATGATAAAGTTGTATTTCGCAAAGCGTTGAACGCGGACTAATAACACTCGATTCGCTTTTTTTAAGGTTAGTGTTTAGCAGCTACCATAAACTTAAAAAAGGATTGACTGGAAATGTAAATCCAAATAGGACTTACGCAAAAACTCTCTCAAACCTTATTTCTTCTCCTTACGGAGACGCTGCGCGAAGGGGTACTTGGCGTACTTGGCGGTTCGTTTTTCTATAATTCTACGTAAGTCCTGTCCAAAATCTAAAATGGAATCAACTTTGATTTTTCCCCTTTCTCCCTTAATTCGCATCACCCTGTTAAGCCTCTATATAGCCCTCACAGCACCGTTACCTTTTTTATCCAGGGCAACAGCCTCACCCATACCCCCAACATTATTGTGGGTAGGAATCAGCATCGGTTTTGTTGCCTTGTATGCAGTCTTAACCGAAAGAGTAATTTTAGACGACCAAGGAATTCAAGTTACCTACCCCCTTTGGGTGAAGCGCTTCTTTCGTAAAGGTTGGTCTTTACCTTGGTCGCACGTCAAAGAATTAAAACCCCGTACCACAGGACAAGGAGGTCTAGTTTACTACTTCCTCAGTCAAGACGGCAAAGCTTATTTACTACCGATGCGCGTGGCAGGATTTGCCCAATTAGTCAGGCAAGTGCAAGCCAAAACAGGAATTGACACCACAGATGTCTACCCTCTAGCACAACCGTGGATGTACTTAGCTTTACTTGTATCTACATTCCTCTTACTATTAGTTGATGCTTGGACTATCACCACAGCTTTAACATTGGGTAGCTTAAATTAAATCTTCTTAACCTTTGCGGCTTTGCGACTTTGCGTGAGATAAAGAAAAATTAGTACCTACCGAATCTGCACTTGGATAATCCCAAACTCAAGCTAGAGCAAGTAAATCTATTTGCCAAACTGAAAACCCTTAAAAGCAACCAACAAGGATATCCCATATTACAAGATATTTCCTTTGAGGTTACCAAAAGCGAATTTATCGGTATTATCGGGCTGACTGGTGCTGGCAAAACTTCGTTATTACGCCTCATCAACCGCCTTGATGAACCGAGTAGCGGTAAAATCTATCTAGATAACCAGGAATATCGGCAAATTCCCATCTTAGAGTTACGCGCTAATGTGACACTTGTAGCCCAAGAATCCAAATTATTGGGAATGACAGTGAGAGAAGCGTTAGCTTACCCGTTAGTTTTGCGTGGTTTAGCCAAACAGACAATTGAGCAACGTGTCAATTCCTGGATAGAACAACTGCACATTCCCAATGATTGGTTAGGAAGGACTGAGGTGCAACTTTCGGCAGGACAAAGACAATTAATAGCGATCGCTCGTGCTTTAATTATCCAACCAAAAATTTTATTATTAGACGAGCCGACATCAACTCTTGACATTGGCACGGCAGAGCATCTGATGCAACTCTTAAAAGAGTTAACTCAAACTCATCAAACCACCATTCTCATGGTAAATCACCAATTAGAGCTAGCCCAGATGTCTTGTACCCGCTTATTACACCTACAGCAAGGTCGCTTGTTAGCAAATCAAAAAGCCCTAGAGGTAGACTGGGTTAACTTACGCTCCTGTTTGACACAAGCACAAACTCAACTTGATGAAGAATGGAGTTAATTGTTGGGCATTGGGCATTGGGCATTGGGTATTGGTAATAATTCTTTCCCATGAACCCATGAACCCCACTATCCAGTAACCACCTCCTCTTCTGACATCTGACTGCTAAGACTTGAACGTTGATTAGTGAATCTCTCTTTCGCTAACTTTGCTTGTGATTGTGGCGGGTTGGCATTTATAATCTCTATGTTAAAGCGATATCCGACATTGCGGATAGTTTGAATCAAACTGGGTTGTCGAGGATCGAGTTCAACTTTTTTCCGTAGTGATAAAACGTGAGTATCAATAGTACGTGGGTTGTCAATGGCATCAGGCCAAGCACGACGTAGCAATTCTGTCCTACTTAAAGGCACTCCGCCTGCTTGCGCCAAAACATACAGTAAACTGAACTCTTGCGGTGTTAAATCGATAAATTCGCCTTGAAAGCGGACGCGACGCTGCACTAAATCGATTTGGATAGAGCCATAATCGAGATAAGCTGGTGCTACAGGTGTGCGTCTGCGGCGAATTAATGCTTCTACCCGCGCTAGAAACTCTTGCATCCCAAAAGGTTTGCTGAGATAATCATCAGCCCCAGCCTTCAAACCAGCCACGATATCAGCTTCATTAGTCCGGGCAGATAGCATTAAAATTAAAGGTTGTTGCTGACGATGCAACCAACGGCAAAACTCAATGCCATCCCCATCAGGCAAATCGGCATCAAGAATAATTAGTGTTGGTTGTTGGCTGATAAAAACTTCTCTTGCTTGATAAATACTGGCAGCTTGATGCACGCGATACTCTAGTTGTTGCAAGTGCCAACCCAGCAACGACCTCAGATGGGGATTTCCCTCAATGATTTCAATACAAACCGATCCCACGGTGGCAATACCCCTTAGTGTCGATGACTTTCAAAGTAACAAAGCCAATGTCTAAGGTTTTGTAGCCCTTGTTACCTCCATTGCGTTCTTCATAACTTTTTCTAATAAAAAAGCTAATAAGTAGGTAATTTATGCCTTCGTAAAGGTGAATTGGTAATCTTCTTAAATTTTTGTTAGAATTTCGGGAAAGTAAAATCTTCTAAGTTAAACATCTTGCTTTCACCCTCGTTGCTATTGACAAACAAAATCTGACCAAATAAGCTAATCCTTACCTTCTGCGGAAGGGGAAAGGAAAAAAGCGTAAAGGAAAAAACACCCATCCAATTTCTTCCCCTTTACCCCCTCTCATGCACCCCTTTACCCCCACTTTTTAAGTGGTCTTTAATTGATGGGGGTCGAAATCCCCCAACAAGATTATTTTTCCCTTTCCTCTTTGCCCTTTCCCCTTATAAGTAAACAAAGCTATCTTTGAGGATAAACATGAAAAAGTATTCCATCTGGTAGATGAAATAAATGCTTACACCCCTCGGTCAATTTCAGCTACTTTAAGAGAAAATCATAAGAATATCTTACTAGCAATTCCTTTTCCCTTCTTCTGGAATAGGATCTAGTTAGACTGTAACCAATAGGTAGTGATCCCCAAAGTAGAGTTATCATCTCTAATTTGATGGCAACCTGAAAGTATGACTTCACATTTTCGTGTGAATCATTTACAATTCTGATTCCAAAGAGATTTCTATCCTCTGTTATGCTCCAAGACACACAAACCATTCGCTACTACCAAAGACTTACCGACGCCTTCGTCGAGCTATGGAATCGCGGTTATCGGACGGATGATATGCGGATGTATTTGGATGGATATCTAGCCGCCCTGCGACATACTAACACTATTGAACCTTATTTGATTCATCGTTTAGAAGAGGAAGCCAGCCGCTACTTATACGATGGTTCAAACTTTGTCATGACCCAACCAGAGCCAGAGACACAACGACAACACGATTACTACTAATGCCCTTTTAGAGTAAATCGTTAGTAATCGTTAATCAACGCTGATAATTATAACATATTATCGGCACTGGTCAATGGGCAACATTGGTCTTGATGGCACAAATTGTATTTATAAAAAATATTCCTTCAGATTTGTTTGGGCTAACCACACAAACCTGAAGGAATTTTAGAAGAAGATGGGAAGGCGATCGCGCGATTTATAATACTTTCATCAAAAACAAGAGCGATCGCCGAATACGCATCAAATGACCAAAGACGTTTTGCTTTACGAAGCTAGAGCAACTTCTACCATTTGCTGCAATTCGCCTTTATTGTACATTTCAATCAAAATATCGGAACCGCCGACGAATTTACCATCAATATAGACTTGGGGAATTGTAGGCCAATTGGAATATTCTTTAATTCCTTGACGGATTTCTTGGTCAGCGAGAATGTCAAGGGTCTCAAAGGGAACTCCCAAAGTGTTGAGAATCTGCACAACATTGTTGGAGAAACCGCACTGGGGCATCAACTTGGTTCCCTTCATGAAAACCATAATCTTGTTTTCTGTTAACAAGTTGTCAATTTTGTCTTTAACTTCTGGTGTCATGTTCTTTCGGTTTCCTATTATGGTTTCAAGAGTGAGGATTTAGGAATGAGGAGTGAGGAGTTAGGAGTTAGGAGTGAGGAAGTAAAAATCTTGTTTCAACTCATAACTTGTAACTCATAACTCATAACTTTATGAAGCGGCTGTTGTCTGCCAAGCCTCAGGAGTGTACGTTTTGAGTGCTAAAGCATGAATTGAATCATTTGACATAGCTTGCTGCAAAGCAGCATAAATTAACTGATGTTGTTGCACCAGTCCCTTGCCTGCAAACTGCGATGAGACTACAGTAACTTGATAGTGGTCGCCGCCACCAGTCAAGTCTTGCACCTGAACTTGGGCATCTGGCAGTTCCGCCTTGATCATTGCCTCAACTTGCTGCGGACTAATCATCGCCATTCCTGAAAAACTTCTGTTTCTATTATTAACAACAAATACGTGTCGCCGAAGTTTGCCAACATAAGATTTTAGCAATGGTTAGCACACAGCTAAAGCGATCGCGCACTTTTTAAGAACTAAAGTCGTGTCACACAACCCCATCCTAGCATTGGGGGTTCAGGACGGGGCGACGAGGAGAAAAGAATAATCAACGAAAAAAGAGTTTTTATTTTTTGGGAGAAGAGGAATTACTACCACCAGTGCGGGGAGAGGGGGAGGAGGGTGAACTACTACCAGTGCGAGGATAAGGAGAATCCACAAAACCTAACTCTAATAACTGCTGGTAAGCCTTCTTACCTAAGTCCCGCGTAGGGTTTTGAGAGCGAATAATCTGAACCAGCAAAGGCACAGCTAATTCTGGTTGATTTTGCGCCCGATGTACCAGCGCTAGCTGATAGGTGGATTCATCTCGCATTTGAGCGGTTAAGAGCGCTTTTTTTCGCAGGGAATCAGAAATTCTGTTATCAATTCCCGAAAAGCTAGAATTCAAGTCTTGATAAAAATTAGATAGCTGGTTAAAAACCTGACGTGCTTCCTGGAGTTTCTTCGCAGCTGTCGCATAGTTTTGAGAACCAACTGCACTACTTGCCTCACTCATCAGACGCTTACCACCCTCAATGCTTAAAAGAGTACCATTTGGTGCCGTGGGACGGAGATTATTTGGGTCGTCGGGGTCAATGGGTTGTGCTTGGTTAGGATTGCTTGGTAACTTGATTACCTGAGCATTCACAGGTGATAGCAAGCTGAGAGCTGCTAGTAATGATAAGCAAGTGAAGCGAGTTAAGGGAATTGCAGTAAAATTCATTCTTATAAATTGGCGCGACAATTACACACAATAAGTATGGAAACTTCGGGTATCTTAACTCTGTTTTGGTCTCTGATAAAAGCAAAGCTACATACCAAGTTTCTTTGTTTTAGACTAAACATTGGTGTAATCGAGTTCCCGCACGCCACCGTACAGGGGACTGGGAGAGTGGGGGAGTGGGGGAGTGGGGGAAGCGTGGTGTGGGCGGGAAATATTTATTCTTTCTTATCCTTTCCCCTTTCCCCCTCCTCAAATTGCCCAATTCCCGAATTCATGACACATGACTAAGAATTAGGAACTTCAGCAAATCTGTGATTAATCATCTCTGATTCGTGATGGCTTAATTGTTGTAGTATCTTTGCTAAATCAGCTGTCAGGCGTTTAGCATCTTGTTTCACACAACCATCAGTGTAATCTGCTACTGTTAGCGGTGAACCAATGTGGATGCTAACATCCGTACCCCAGCTCGGATAAGGTTGGCTGTAATTAATATTGATTGGGAGAATTTTCACCCCTAGTCCTGGGTGACTAGATTCAGCACTCAAAGCCAAACGTCCAATTCCCGGCTTTAACGGGTGAACTTCACCATCACGATAAATCCCACCTTCTGGAAAAATAACCAAGGTTTTTCCTTGCTGGAGTAGTTCAACACCGTGCCGCAGGGTGCTAATTGACGGGCGTTTCGGATCTACCGGAAACCCCCCCAAGCGTCTGACAAACCAGCCCTGAACTCCTTGACATTCACTGATTGTTACCATGAAACGCAAATCTCGACCTGCCACACAGCAATTAGCTGCGTAGGGTACTAGCAATGCATCCCAACGCGCTCGATGGGTCGGAGCGAGGATAATTGGACCCGTGGTGGGGATATGTTCTTCGCCAATGATCCTGATTTGGCCAAAGAAGAACGGTAAAAGGAAATGACGCCCTAACACATATGCCAAGGGAGTTAACCAAGGAGAAACTTGAGAGGTCGTAGGAGCCAATTTAGCAATTATTTCAGAATTGGCAGATGTTTTCTGGCAAATATTAGCGGAAGTGCGAAGTTCCATCATCACGGTGGCTGCTGATTGTCGGGTCAATTGTCATCAAAGCTATCTTAGATACACCGTAGATTTTCTTTTTTGATTTGTGTCACACCTACCGGACAGTTTGACCTCTGTCCGTTAGATTTTGCTGCTTCGGCGAACTTCAAACCAGGTTTGCAACTGTTGACGACTCTTAGACTCTTCAACCCCTGCGATTACACGCAAGCGGTGATTAGAAGCAGCGCTATCAGGTATGTTGGCGACGGTACGAATTGAGCCAGTTTTTGGATCGTCCACGCTATAGACAAGAAGTCCTAAACGTGCTTGTAAAATAGCACCGGCACACATCGGGCAAGGTTCTAAAGTTACGTAGAGAGTGCATTTGTTGAGACGCCAGCTTTGCAAGATTTTTGCAGCTGACCTAATGGCGATAATTTCTGCATGAGCTGTGGGGTCTTTGTCACGTTCTTTTCGATTTTCACCCCCCGTAATAAAATTGCCAAATGAATCAATTATAACAGCGCCTACGGGAACTTCTCCCGCATTACCTGCTGCTTGTGCAAATTCTAGGGCATGATTCATCCATTGTCTATGTATAAGATATTCTGAGTATTCAGTTAACATATTCTTATTTGAAGGGGCTGGGGAATAGGATAAGAATTTTCAATTTAGTTCAGCAATTAGTAATTACAAAAAAATATCAAGACGTAACAAACCTCGCGTCTTGATAAAAAATATGGTTTTGCACAAAACAATAATTTCTAAATAAGCATCATAAACTGCGTACATTAGCAGGTATGAAAATCTCTTCTTTCCTAGTCCAAGCGTCCCTAATTCCTCGTCAAAGCGTCTTTAGAATAGAGTCAAGTTGACCTTGGGTATCTAACTGATAAATGTCATCACAGCCGCCAATATGCTGGTTATTGATAAAAATCTGCGGTACGCTACGGCGTCCGTTGGCACGGTCAGCCATTTTCGCTCTGGCTGCTTCGTCACCGTCGATTTTGTATTCGGTGAAGTTGACACCTTTCCACCAAAGTAGCGTCTTGGCACGGATGCAATAAGGGCAAGTTTGCCAAGTGTAAATTTCCACGTTTGCCTTAACTCGTTCTGGGTGCCGACCTAAAAGGGGGTTGAGAAAGTTCAGCATATTTTGGTGTTATGGATTTTGGTAATTTTTTTCTAGCTTAACTATTAGAAGAGTGAAAAAATCTTGAGTGAAAAAGTTAATTGCTAATTATGAATTGCCTTTTGCTTGACAAACGCGCAAAAGTAGATTTCCACCACGTTGAAATTCATAAGGTACTTGCTTGATTTCAACTACATATCCCTGATGTTGTAATTCGCTCAGTACTCGATGAAGTAGGGGAGAGGGTTCTCCGGAGACGTTTAATAGAGGGAAAATTCTGGCTTCTTTTGCGACTCGACACATTTCGGCGATCGCCTCTATATGAAATTCTGCGGAAAAGTGGTCAGAATAGGTAAACAAAAAATGAGAACACAAGGCTAAATCAAACTGATTTGCCTGAAATGGTAGCACAGGCAAACCATCGGTTAAATAACGTTTTTCCTCCAGCCCTAAGGGAAAATCTTCTAAAAACTGATGCATTGCTCCCATGCGAATCTCGCCTAACTTTGCCGGAGATTCAATTTCTATCCAAAGGTAGTTGTGTTGATTGTTCTCAATCCCATTCATAATCAATGAATAGGTCTGTTGAATGCGTTTGGCAATCTCGCTTCCGGAGAACTGATAAATTGGATCGCAAGAAACTACTTGATATCCTTGACTATTCATTTGAGCGTTGAAGCTGGCAGGGCCTCCAGCACAATCAATAATTTTTAAGTTGAGGTCACAACCTTTCAAGTGAAACATTCTGATATACTCTGTCATCGAACGTCCCCAAGGGACGACTTTTTCAAGTTTTAAACCCACAGGTGTTTCTACCTCTTGATAAAAATGATTTTATGAATTAAAAATTCATTACTGATAACATTATCAGTAAATCAAGACCGATTTCGCTCTCACTATACTTATAATCATACGTAATATAAACATTCGTGATTTCATGTTATGTCGCTGAAAAATTTTTGAATGTGCAGCTTTTGTATTTAGAAAGCGGTTTTCGATTTCACAAAAATACTTCGTGGCATAAATTGGCAAGCGTGACTATTGCCGATGTGATCAACACTCAAAAAATAAGTAAACGTAAGTGCCAAATTTGACAGGTATAAAAGCAGTTAGCAGCAAAACTTAACACAGAAGGAAGTCAAGAGTATTTTCCAGGTGTATCCGCCCTTTGGTAGACTTGAAAACTGAAATCATTGATAAAACTACGGAAAGTCAAGCAATTTAGAGGGTAGAGTTTGTGGAAAATACACTTGGTTTAGAGATTATTGAGGTTGTTGAACAAGCAGCGATCGCCTCCGCACGTTGGATGGGTAAGGGCGAAAAAAACATCGCCGACCAAGTGGCTGTAGAAGCCATGCGGGAGAGAATGAACAAAATTTACATGCGCGGTCGCATCGTTATCGGCGAAGGTGAACGCGATGATGCCCCGATGCTGTATATCGGGGAAGAAGTAGGTATCTGTTCTCGTGAAGATGCCAAAGACTTCTGTAACCCAGATGAATTAGTGGAAATTGATATCGCTGTTGACCCCTGCGAAGGTACAAACCTGGTAGCATACGGACAACCCGGTTCGATGGCTGTTTTGGCAATTTCCCAAAAAGGTGGATTATTTGCTGCACCTGACTTCTACATGAAGAAACTAGCAGCACCTCCAGCCGCTAAGGGCAAAGTAGACATCGACAAGTCAGCAACGGAAAACCTGAAGATTCTCTCCGAGTGTTTGGGGCGCTCTATTGAGGAACTTGTGGTAGTAGTCATGAAGCGCGAACGCCACAACGATTTGATTAAAGAAATCCGCGAAGCCGGCGCGAGAGTGCAACTAATTTCTGATGGTGACGTGGGTGCAGCCGTATCCTGTGGTTTTGCCGGCACTAACATTCATTGTCTAATGGGTATTGGTGCGGCTCCTGAAGGTGTAATTTCCGCCGCTGCAATGCGTGCTATGGGTGGACACTTTCAAGGACAATTGATCTACGATCCAGAAGTAGTGAAAACAGGTTTGATTGGTGAAAGCAAACAAGCTAACATCGAGCGGTTGAATTCTATGAATATCACTGACATTGATAAGGTCTACGATGCTCATGAATTGGCATCTGGTGAAACTGTGCTGTTCGCTGCTTGCGGGATCACAAGTGGTAACTTGATGCAAGGTGTACGCTTTTTCAGCGGTGGGGCAAGAACTCAAAGCTTGGTTATTTCCAACCAGTCGAAAAGTGCTCGTTTTGTAGATACGATTCACATGTCTGGCGATCCTAAGGTTGTGCAATTGCACTAGATAATAGGGCATGGGGAGTGGGGAGTGGGGAGTAGGGAGTAGGGAAATCAGGGAGATGGAGGGAAAGAAGAATTATCCTCCCTGTACCCCCTGCCCCCTGCCCCCTGCCCCCTATCTCCTTCCCCCTTCCCAATCCCCATTTAGCAATTACGATTTAACATATGCATATAGCAGTGGTGGGGTTAAGCCATAAGACAGCCCCAGTAGAAGTCCGGGAAAAGCTGAGTATTCCAGAACCACAAACTGAAAGCGCGATCGCTCACTTAGCTAGCTATCCTCATATTCAAGAAGTCGCAATCCTCAGCACTTGTAACCGCTTAGAAATTTACATCGTTACCCCAGAAACCGAACAGGGTATTCGAGAAGTTACTCAGTTTCTTTCTGAATACAGCAAGTTGCCTGTTGTGTCTCTGCGACAACACCTGTTTATGTTGCTGCACCAAGATGCGGTAATGCATCTGATGCGGGTTTCAGCAGGTTTAGATAGTCTCGTGCTGGGAGAAGGTCAAATTCTGGCTCAGGTGAAACATACTCACAAATTGGGACAGCAATATAACGGTATTAAAACCATTTTGAATCGATTATTTAAACAAGCGCTAACGGCTGGCAAGCGGGTTCGGACTGAAACTAGCATTGGTACTGGTGCAGTCTCTATCAGTTCGGCAGCTGTAGAATTGGCGCAAATGAAGGTGCAAAATTTAGCGGCTTGTCGAGTGGCAATTCTCGGTGCTGGCAAAATGTCGCGGTTACTTGTGCAACATTTAATATCGAAAGGTGCTGCGAAAATTTGCATTTTAAATCGCTCTATCGAACGTGCCGCAGAACTCGCACGACAGTATCCCGAACAAAATATTCAAACTCATCCCATGTCAGCATTGACAACAGTAATTGCCGACAGTGATTTAGTGTTTACGAGTACTTCTGCAACTGAGCCGATACTTGACCGCGCTAAATTAGAAATGGTTTTAGCACCGAACCAACCTTTAATGTTATTTGATATTTCCGTGCCTCGTAACGTCCATGCGGACGTGAATGAGGTGGAAAATGTACAAGCCTTCAATGTGGATGATTTGAAGGCGGTGGTGGCGCAAAACTACGAAAGCCGTCGCCAGATGGCGCAGGAGGCAGAGGGGCTGTTAGACGAAGAAGCGGAAGCCTTTGATATTTGGTGGCGCAGTTTAGAAACTGTCACAACCATCAGCTGTCTGCGGAATAAAATCGAAACCATTCGCGAACAAGAATTAGAAAAAGCTTTATCGCGATTGGGTTCAGAATTTGGCGACAAACATCAGGAAATCATTGAGGCTCTAACACGAGGAATTGTTAATAAAATTTTACATGACCCGATGGTGCAGTTACGCGCTCAACAAGATGTTGATGCGAGACGCCGTTGTATGCAAACTCTGCAAATGTTATTTAACTTAGATGCAGGTGAGCAGTTTAGTTAAAGCGATTTGAGATTTGGGATGGAAAATTTTAGCTATTTCGCCGTAAGCCTCCCACTGAAACGGTACTCCGTTCAGTGGTGAGATATAAGGCGGTTAAAAATAACGCGACCTCAGACCAATTCAATCCGCAGGATTGATAGGAAGGGGGTCAGCGTTATTTTTAACACTCTCTAGATTTGGCAATCTATCAACCCAGTCTTCTACTATCTGGGTGACTGTTTTATCTTTCATTACAGCATAAGAGCGAAGTTTGTTCAATCTGCGCTCAGACATCCTGACATTTAATCTAGTAGTTTTCATATTTGTCTACCCGTTGTTGTCACTCTTATGGGATTATAGTCTTGATGGTTGAGGGTGGACAAGTGAGGACAGCGTACCAATACAAACTACGACCAACAACAGAACAAGCCATTGAGATAGACAGATGGCTGTCTATGCTATGCGCTCAGTATAATTTTTTGTTGGCTGATAGATTTGATTGGTACGAGCGTAATCGTTCACCTATTAATGCCTGTCCTCTTGTCTGCCATATACCAGAATTGCGGGATAACCCAGACTATTATTCACAAAAGAAAACGCTACCACAGCTTAAAAAAACTCATCCTTGGTACGGCGAAATTTACTCGCAGGTGCTACAAGATATAGTCAAACGAGTTAAAGTAACTTTTGACCGTTTTTTAAAAGGTGATAGCAATGGCAAACGAAGTGGACGACCTCGGTTTAAATCTCGCGACCGTTATCGCACGTTCACATATCCACAGATAAAGGATGGGTGTTTGCAAGGTAATTTAATAACTTTACCGATGTTCGGCATAGTCAAAGTTATTTTGCATCGTCCTATTCCAGATGGCTTTAAAATCAAGACTGCATCAGTTACCAAAAAAGCTGATGGCTATTATTTAACTTTAAGCCTTGAAGATACGACAGTCCCAACCATTAAGCCCGATTTTAATCCAGATTCAATCACCGGTATCGACCTCGGTTTAAAAGACTTTTTGACAACTTCCGATGGTGATGTTGTCCCAATTCCTCAGCATTACCGTAAATCTCAGAAACGATTGCGCGTAATTCAAAAACGTATCTCACGCCGTAAAAAAGGAAGTAGTCGCCGTAAAAAAGCTCAGACGCAAGTCGCCAAGCAGCACAAAAAAGTCGCTGATAAACGCAAAGACTTTCACTTTAAAACTGCTAACAGTCTACTGAAAAAATATGATGTTGTAGTTCACGAAGATTTAAACGTCAAAGGTCTTTCTCGTTCGATGCTAGCTAAATCTGTGCATGATGCTGGATGGTCAAGCTTCCTGTCGATACTGACAACCAAAGCCGAGAATGCTGGGTTATTGGTAATCGCAGTGAATCCATCGGGTACGTCACAAGATTGTTCTAGTTGTGGGGTGAAAGTTCCTAAAAAACTACATGAAAGATGGCACGAGTGCCCTAATTGTAAATGCAGTCTTGATCGCGATCTTAATGCAGCCGTGAATATAAAGAATAGAGCCGACGGTCACGCGGTTCTTAAAGCTCAACGCCTCCGCGCGCAATAGCCGGATTGGTTGAGAAGCCCACACTGTACCTGTACTCAGGTCAGTGTGTGGAGTGTGTCACATAGAAATAAATCCAAAATCAGCAATTTGATGAAACGGACTTTTAGAGTATTTGTACTGCTGTTAGGTTTGTGGCTGTTATTTGATTTAGCCTCACACTTAGCAGCAGAAATTCTTTGGTTTGATGAAGTTGGATATTTACAAGTATTTTGGTTGCGCTTGTTGTCACAACTGGGGTTGTGGGTTCTTGCTTTTTTCACTTCAGCAGGTTTTTTGCTGTTTAATTTGGCTATAGCCAATCGGGGAGAGGGGGAGAG
>NZ_JAOWRF010000033.1 GCF_025753815.1 Plectonema radiosum NIES-515
GATGCGCCATCATTGTTCCTGCTACGCAGAAAGACATTCAACGCATCCTCTCCTGCCTCACTCGCATTCATCTCAACACCAAACTGAGTACAGTTATGGTGTGAGCCTTCTGCTTATTGAGGTAAAAATTTAAAATTTATATTTCAAGTCAGCAACGTAATATTTAAAAAGGGATAGGTATTTTGCCTATCCCACACTACTTCTATACATTTTTAAAATTGGCGATACTTACTTTTTGGCTGCACAAAACTCAACTTAAAATTCCGATGGTAGAAGTACTTTGTCAACTTCAATGATCACACCGTTCTTAGCGACGGTAGAAGGATATTTACCGATCGCATCATTTAACTTGACTGTACCTGAAGAATCGTCAACAACAATTTTGACAGGCTGACCTTCAATAGTCTTGACTGCACCACTATCGACGTTTTCTTTAGTGATTTGACCGGCAACCAAATGATATTGCAACACTTTCGTTCGGTTTTCCGACTGACTATATCGCTTGAAGACATCTTTCGGTAAAGCGTTAAAGGCTTTATCCGTTGGGGCAAAAATTGTATACTCACCTTGCTTGAGAGTATCCAGAAGACCAGCTTGCTTTAATTCACCTACAAGATTGGCAAATTTACTATCTTGTATTAGCGTCTGAGCAATGTCTTTATTGGAATTGCGATAAGGAACGCTGCTGTAAGCAGAAGGTTGAAAAAGGGCGTAACGTGAATAGAATTTAGCTAAGACAGGAAAACTGATCAGGGTAGTAACACCAGCAATCCCGACAAAGCAAGTCAACTTTTTGATCCAATTTTTGCTAATTAGGGGATTTCGATTTTTATTAAGCATAAGGGTAGGTAAGTTCGACCTGAACTGTATAAGAAAAAAGCGATCGCGCTTCTCTTACAACTAGTATATCTTGAGAATACAATCGCTCAATAAATGCAAAAATGATGGTTTTTTGATTTATTATCTGCAATTTATAAGCATTCTCAACCGATGCAAAAGCCTCGATACCAGCTATGAAAGCAACAATCCTGATTTAGAATACAAGCGATCGCTTTCACTTTTCCTACAAATCGCTAATTTTCTTATTTTTACTTAATGCGATCGCAAGTTTTGTCAGATTAATCATTAGACATCTTGGAAAAACATTGTAGAGACGCCAAATGTAGAGACGCCAAATTTCGCGTCTCTACAACGATTGTAGACAACGCACAATTAATTTCTACTTCTTGTATCTATTACTAATTGTTTAAATTATTATCAGTAAAATTATTTAGTCGTATCTGTATCATCACTCTTCGGTACAGTTTCTTTTATTCTGCGGATAGGCAAATTGGCTATTAAGGCTGTGGTTCGTTCGTTGCTTTCTAAAGAAAACTCCAAACCATCCATTTCAACTTCTACGTAGCGACAAACTATTGCTAAGATTTCTTGCCGCATTTTTTCCAACGTCTGAGGATCTAAATCAGCGCGATCGTGAGCAATCACCAGTTGCAAGCGACGTTTCACTTGAGTGCGACTGGTGTCAGAAGTGCGAGAAAAAAGTCTTTCGAGAAATTCAAGAATCATTGCGGCTAGGTGTGCGAAGACTGGAAATTAAACAATCTTTGTCCAAAGCAATCTTCTCAAACGAGTGAAAATATTGTCTTGGGGTGAGTCCAACTCAAGAAATTCAACTGTTTCCCCTTCCAATCTCCGAGCAATGTTGTCAAAGGCTGTGGCAGCTAAAGAGGGAGTTTCGCTTAATACCAAAGGTTCCCCGCGATTGGTTGAAACAATCACGCGCTCGTCGTCGGGTATTACGCCAATCAAGGGAATTGCCAAAAGTTCCTGAACATCTTGAACTGACATCATATCATTTGCCCGAACCATTGCGGGTCTGATGCGGTTAATTATTAAATGAATCCGCTTGATGCCTTGTGCTTCTAGTAACCCGACTACGCGATCGGCATCGCGGACGGAAGCAATTTCTGGAGTGGTGACAATTAAGGCTTCTTTGGCTGGAGCGATGGCATTTTTAAACCCCATTTCAATTCCCGCAGGACTATCAATTAATACATACTGATACTTCTGCGCTAGTGCATTCACTAGTAACTTCATTTGGTCGGGAGTGACGGCATCTTTACTGCGGTTTTGTGCCGCTGGCAAAAGTACCAGATTTGGCTGCCGCTTATCTTTAACTAAAGCTTGTTCTAAACGACACTCTCTGGCTAGAACTTCCACCGCTGTATAAACGATGCGATTTTCTAACCCTAGCAACAAATCTAAATTTCTCAAACCAAAATCTGCATCAACCAAGGCTACTTGACGCCCCATTTTGGCTAAAGTCATACCCAAATTTGCGGAAACAGTGGTTTTACCCACACCTCCTTTACCGGAGGTTGTAACAATAATGCGAGTCATGATCGAAACGCGCTCAATTAAGAATCAGAAAAATATACTTTGAAAGAAATTTATGGCTCTTGATTAATCCTACTTAATTGGGAGCGGGAAAAATCACTTGCTTTCGAGATGCGAATTCCTTCAGCGGTGATATGTGCCACTTCTGGGAAAAATTGCATCGGGGATTTTTCGGGTGCCCTAGCGAGAGCATCGGCAATCCGCAATTGGGTAGGCTCCATTTGTACAGCCATAATTAAACATTCGCGATTGCCACTGGCACCTGCGTGAGCAATTCCACGTAGACGACCCCAAACTAGAATATCTCCATCTGCGACTACAATACCACCTGGATTTAAATCTCCCAAGATAATTACACTACCTGGGTGACGAATTAATTGTCCAGAACGCACGGTCATTTGCAGATAAAGGGCATCTGCTAGGGGTTGTACGACTGTTGTCGAGCCTAAATTCAGAGTAGATTCAGGTTGTACTTGTTCTACAGAATAGCCAGATGATACGGCAGCGATCGCTGTTTGCCGACGGCTGGTAGAAACTGATTTTAACTGAAGTTCGACTTCATTTAAAGATTCGGCGAGTTCTTGGAGTTGTCTGGTATCCAACAAGCGATCGCGTGCCACTAGATGCACTGGGGTGTTAGGTAAACGAAAGCGATCGCCACCTTTTAACCGCAGTTTCATTTGTTGCCAAATTTCCGACCAACTGACTTCCGAGGGAGGCACTTGGGATTCTGTTGGTAAAATTAACAACAGCCTTCCTGACTCACTTTTCCACTTAACCTGGATATTATTATCTACCGTGCCCTCTAACAACGGTAATTCAGTGAATTCCACAACAGCGTCGGCATTTGATTTTACATCATCCTCTAAAGCCGAATTTGTCTCGGAATCGGTAGGTTCAGAATTCGACTTTAAATAAACCAGGACAGAATCTACTTCTTGATCGGGAAGGACAGAATTTGACTCTGTATCACCTGGGGTAGAATTTACTTCTACATCAGAAAAGTTAGAGATTGACTCTGGGTTATTATCGGCAGAATTTAAATTTAAATCGGAAATAGCATAATCACTAGTCATGCAATACCAGCCAAAAGACAAAGGACAAGGGACTAGGAACTAGGGGATAGGGATTTTCATACTTCTTTGTGAACCCAATTTGTAAGAGTGCATTCATTCACTTTTAGACTCTTCTGGGCAGGGGTAAAAGCTTTTTGCGATCTCTTTTGCCCCTGCTCTTTATTCTTTCGGTAAATAAGTGCAAGAAGTTTAATATTAGATTAGTTGTAGGCAACAAGATCCTCACCCAGCATTTTTAGTTAATCTTCGATATACAGTAGCCAAAGCATCAGCATCACCGACATTACCAGGAAACAGCACCACTGGCAAATTAGGGAACTGGGGATGATCCGATGGAGTAATCACCATTGAACAACCAGCTAAAATTTGACCGAGTAAACGCGCTTTTGTCAAAGCTAGACCATTACTTAAGACATCGTTTGAGGTAATACCACCCTTACTGATTAAGAATCCGATATCTGATGGTAAACCCCGGACAATATCCATTAACAAGCCGGAAACCTTTTCTCCAAAGTCTAACCGTGTTTTTACATCTTTGAAAGAAAGTTCTTGACGACTAGTATAAACTACTGGTGTTTTTCCTGCGTTGTGTGCTGCGTGGGTACTTTCAATCATCTCGGTTAGCAGTGTAGCAGATTGATTTGGCTCATCAAGCAATCTTTGTACATTGACTTCGATTCCCAGGGTACCCTCAGCTTCTAATAATTTTTCTAACTGCTGAGTGGTCTTTTTGACATGAGAACCGACAATAACTGCACCCGGTTTACCTGAGCGTACATAAGAACCCATATTTTCGGGAGCGATCGCTTGCTCCGGTAATGCCGCCAAAGCAGTTAAAATACTCGCAGCACTGCGAAATAAAAAGCGTTTTCCTTGACTCGCTGCACTCAACACGTCTTCAGCAAAGCGATTTAAATCAGCTTGAGTTTCACCATCAACGACAGCGCACTGATTACCGCTCAGTTTCATTAGCCTTTCCAGACTACCAGCACGAATATCGGACAGTAAAAATCTTTCTACCGCATCAGCTTGAATACGTCCTTGAGTTTTTTCTTCTACATACTTAGGTAAGTAACTGTAATGGTAGCCAAAAACTGAATCACGAGCAAATTCAGTTTCATGAACTGGGGTGGGTACACCGTCGATAATTAAGTAATGTATACTATCACGGGTGATGCGTCCTCCTTCTCTTCTCCTGTCGGAGACGCTCTGCGAACGAGAGGCTTCGCCAACAAAAAATGCGGGTACGATAAAATGAGCATCAAATGGACCGAGTTCAGCGGCAATAACGTCAGTTTCAATGGGGTAATGTCCGCGCAAAGTCGAATCAGAACGACTTACAATCAGAAAATCGTTAACTTCTTCTTCTTTTAAGGCTAATTTCAGGTTATGACATACTTCTTTAGTCACAGATGCGGCTGATTCTGGAGGTAGTGACCTTGTATTAGTCAGCACAAAGAAAATTGGGGAATCATCCTGTAAACCAGTGCGTAAAGTTTCCACATCCCAGCGCATCAACAGCAAGCAGCTGTGGACAGTTTGAGAACCTGTAGGGTCATCATCCAAAACAATTATTTTTGGTTTTTTGCTCATGAAAATCAACTAGAAGAATGTAACTTTCTGATCTCGGCTTGTACCTCAACGGCAATCTGCAATGATTCATTGAGAAGTTGAGCGTATTCGCTTGCTTGACTACTAACTTGTAAAGCTTGCAGATTCGCTAAATTATTGACAAATAACTCTTGGTTATTTGCGAGTAATTTTTTATTATCTCGCAAAATTCGCTCTGTTTTCAGAGCACGAACTAAATCTTCTCTAATCAGTTGCAAAGCCGCGATCACATTGTCTCTATCATTGATAGTACCTTCATTCCCAAATGTTGTCAGTTGATCGTTAATATCTATTGCTTGAATAACTCCATGATATTTATCAGCTTCATCTAAAAGTATTGTCAGTGCTTGGGGACAGGTTTTTCTTCGCCATAACCAACGCCCAAAAAGTACGGCAATTGGTACAATAGTTAGTAAGCTGATTCCGATTAAAATCGAAGAACCAATTATCGGTAAAATGATAAACGCATAAATAAACCCGACAATTATCGGGGTCAGCGCTAAAGCCACAAGCATTTCATTGAAGAAAAATCCCCATCGTTTTTCTTTATCTTTGATAATAGAGGGTCGAAAGACATCATCTGGATCAAATCCAGTCAAACGTCTGAGTTCCCCTTTGGTAATTTCTAAACCTAATAAATCTGGCTGCACAACTAGTTACTCCTATTGAAGTGCGAGTTGCGTACCAATATTAACATTATTGTGAATGAGGGAGTGAGGACACCGCCTTAATTGTCTATCTCTAGAGACTTTTTCGGTATTTTGACTAAAAACATCGAAACCGTCGTAGAGACGTTCCACTCCTTACGTCTCTACAATTGTTAATTAACATCAGTTCTCAAAACAAGATTATACTTTTCTAACGATTCCAAAGAAACATCTGGAAGATTAAGAAGTATATCATTCCATTGACTATAAGCAAGTATTGCTTCCACAACTAGCGACAATGGTTCAGAGAAAATATTCTCAAAGTCTGCTTCTTGTGGAAATTGAATTTTATAAGCTAATTGTTCTTTTGGGGGGACAAATTGAGCATTAACATTATGACGATTTCCTCTTGCATCAACACGATACCAACCTATTTCGGGTAAGTAAACTGCATTGAAGCCATGTAAGCTATAAGGTTCACCATTATCGTTAATGCTCAATCTCTGATAGCAAAATCCTGCGGGAATGTTATTAGCTCTTAGTAGTGCTGCTAGCAAATGACTCTTGGCAAAGCAATAACCTGTTTTATATTTGAGTACATCTGAAGCTCGACAGGTTAGAGGGTTCATTTGATAGTCGTAGCTATGATAAATTTTATCCCTTACCCACTCAAAACAAGCGAGTGCGATCGCTTCCGATGTTTGATATTTAAATCCAATCTTTTTCGCAAGTTCTAAAATTGTCGGATGTTGCCAATCAATCACTTCACTTGCTTTGAGATATTCTTCCATCTTGCTCTCCCAAACACAGTTAGAATAACTTTACCTTTGATATCATGTCCGTTTAATTGACATTAATAAAAAAATCCGAACCCCAAGAGACGTAGCACAGAATAGTCTAATCATCATATGTAATAAACCTGTCATTATTATACATCTCCAAAAAACAATGTAGAGACTTCGGACGATCGCGTCTCTTGGGGTTTGGGCAACGCATAGTTCATTTTTGGAGATGTCTATTTGACATAGTAATTAGACAAATAACTAATTTCTAATGTCCAAAAAATTCCCGTCATAGCCCAACGCTACAACGGGAGAATAATAAAAAGATTTTGTATAAACTATCGATAAGCCACTTGTGGATCTGCCCAAACTTGTGTGACTTGTTCACCATAAGTAGTAGGCTGATCTATATCAGTTGCGGCGTCAGTTTTACCATCGCTAGAAACTGTTACTAAAGGCCAGTTTTCATCTCCTAATTCACCAGTACGGAACATAACATTATCAGGCTGAGTTTTGCTCCAACCTAACAACACAGAAATTTTATCGTGCTCTTGTTCGTTACTACCAGCATTTTCTAGATTACCAGGAGCAACGGTATTAGTGTTATTTTTTTGTCGATCCCAAATCACCGCGCTATCGGAAGCATCAGACGTATTAAATACTGCTTCAAATCTACGTGCTAAAAAGCGATCGCCTTTTTGAGACCAGCTGACAGGAACTAAAACGCCAATAGTCCCTTCACCGTTAGCATCTGGTGATGATACCTTAACATTCAATAGCGCATCTCTATTATAAGAAGTTGAAGACACTACCCGTAAATTCTTGGTTTGCCTATCTTCAATAAACAGAACACTGCTAACCCGGCTATTGTGCATTTGGGGTTTGACTTCTAATTGTATGCGGCTATAAACAGTATACTTACCATCCGGAGAAACTATAGGTACACTGCGGTAATAGCGCACTCCACCACCCTTGGAACTCATAGCCTCTTGAGTAGACTGTATCCATTGCCAAGGAATAGGATAAGGACTTCCTATGGGATCTGTTTGTGCTGTTTGAGACTCATCAGGCTTGGGATCAACATTTATGTTTGTTGTATTTGGTTGCGATCGCGTTGTTGCCGGCGAGATTGTCGCTGCATCTAATAATTCATCAGCAGGCTTATCTATTGCGATAACACTATCTTCGCTTGTCCAAGACTTAAGTTTACCAGCTTTCAATCTTTCTACTAAATTACTTTGACTGGCTGATTCACTCGTCAATGGTGCGAGTTCAACTGCTGCCAAGGGATCGGGAGTAGATGCTTCTTCCTTGATTAATGGTGCCAGCTCAACTGCTGCCAATGGGTCAACAGTCAGTTCTTGATTTGACAGAGAATTATTTTCTGCTGTCAAAAGCTGCGTTTTATCTGATATAGGTGACAGTTGCGGGTCAACAGCAGCCATTTCCACTGATTCTGAGTCAGAGTCTCCTGACACAGGAGTGATTTGAGCTACCTGTGATTGTTTCGCTGAACTAGAGTGACCCGATCCAGCCACTAAAGGTGCGATAAAAAGCATAACCACAACATACTTGGTGAATGGTTTTACGCGGAACCATCCTGACAGCAAAAGGGTTTTAAGCATGTTTTAACTCTCTAGAGGACGGTTGCTGTGTGAGGAGCACCTGCTGAGACAGTAATGGGACAAACTACACTATATGTATAACAACAAACCAATTGATTGAACCAGATATTTTATTCAAATTTTGCACAGTTTTACATAAACCAGATAACATGCCCTATACCTTGAAGAAGTACTGAGTTTTTACTTGGAATATGCTAGCAATGTACTGACACTAAGCACACACGAACTACTGATATACAGAAATTCGCCGCTGCTAAAACCTAACGACACCATAATAAACGCGATCGCGCTATTCGGGTGTTGAACGCATCAATTTTACTTACTACTTTTACTGGCAACCTGCGCTCACAGAACGTGTTTGTTTCTTGTGGCTTTAATCAAAGCTAACCTATTATAGGCAGCTTATTTTTATTTCGTGCCACACACCAGACCCCCATAACTGCAAAAGTATGACCTGACTGAAAAACTTGGTAAACGCACAACCTATCATACTGTGAAGAAGGCACTTATGCACTTACGCAGAGGGCACTTATGTAGTAATATGGTCGCTTGCTCAAACCCACACCAATTCCAGACCACCAAAGCGAAAATTTTGGTGGGGGGCTTAAAAATACGCTTCCTTTGATCGCCAGAAGCACTACCTGCATCTACCAAAAGATAGACATTCCAATTTAAGTTGCAATGCTTGCAAAAGCAAACTACTACTTAATTGATATTAACTACAACGAAACCCGAAGTCTTTGGGAACTATTAGGAACGATATTGAGTGTGTAAACTCAGAACGTTTTGTTCTTAGACATCGCAAGGGAATTAAACTTGACAAAAGCAGATGCGTTTTATACTGGCTTATCTGCCAGATGATTCATTATAACCCTGGTTAGCGATGCTGTCTTTTACAACCACCAAATCATTTTACAGCTAAATGAGCAATTTTTTAGTTAGTGTGATTGTGAAACTGCAAAATTATTAGGGAATGGGTAATCGGTAATTGGTAATCGGTAATCGGTAATGCCCATTGCCCAATTCCCATTGCCCAATTCACCATTTCCTTATGAAAGTCGTATTTTTTGGTACTCCCCAATTTGCCGTACCTACCCTAGAAAAATTGCTGAATCATCCAGAATTTGAAGTTTTGGCAGTAGTTACCCAGCCAGATAAACGTCGGGAACGGGGTAACAAACTGATACCATCACCGATAAAAGCTGCCACCACTGCTATTAACCTACCAATATGGCAACCCCAGCGGATAAAAAAAGACACTGAAACCTTAACTAAACTTAAACAATTACAGGCAGATGTATTTGTCGTAGTTGCCTATGGGCAGATTTTATCTCAAGAAATCTTGGATATGCCCAAATTGGGTTGTATTAATGTACATGGCTCGATTTTGCCGAAATATCGGGGTGCAGCTCCGATTCAGTGGTGTTTGTATAACGGTGAGAAAGAAACCGGCATCGCGACAATGTTAATGGATGCGGGGATGGATACGGGAGCCATGCTGCTGAAAGCGACTACACCGATTAAATTACTGGATAATGCTCAAGATTTGGCAATTAGGCTATCTCTAATCGGTGCAGATAAGCTTGTGGAAACGCTATCTCAGCTAGAACGGGGGGAAATTGAACCAATTGCTCAAGACGATTCACAAGCTACTTATGCACCTTTAATTAAAAAACCGGATTATGCATTGGATTGGTCAAAAAGCGCTTTTGCATTACACAATCAAATTAGAGGCTTTTATCCCAACTGCACTGCGACCTTTCGCAACCAACCGCTAAAAATCACTGCCACCGCTCCCCTTGGTTCTGCTTTTTGGAGTGAGTTACCACCAGAATTACAAGAAATAGAGCATAAATTGCCTGATTTATCAACCATATCAAGTAATCCAGGAGTTGTGGTCAGCATTGTCAAGGGAATAGGAGCGATCGCTCAAACCGGCGATGGTTTATTATTGCTACGAGAAGTTCAGCTAGCCGGCAAACGTCCTCAATCAGGATGGGATTTTGTTAATGGTACCCGACTAGCTGTAGGAGAAGCGTTTGCCGGTGGGAGTTAGGAGTGCTCTTCAGTGGGAGACAAGGGAATTGCTGATTCTTGACTTTAGTACAGACGTTCCGCCGGAACGTCTCTACAACTTTGCGACTCCTAACTATTCATAGAAACGGCAAGAATCACAGGGTCCTTCTGGGTTAACTGCACAGCGAATAATCTCTGAATTAGCATTATAGTGGCAGGTGGCATCTCCGACTACCCAACGTCCGTTTACCAAACTTTTCTCTGATGGTCGTTTGGCGGATTGTACGTAAAGAGCTATATTTTGTAAACAGTAACGTCCTGCCTTAAGCTGATATCTGTGGCGTCGCTCTAAAACTGCGTAGGTTTTACCTTCCAAATCGAGATAGTTTCCGGGTTGTGGTGTCCAATCAAATTGTACGTTGCCGAGGGATTGGCGCGGATGCGTCAGAATCACCTCGGTTGAAAGAGATGGCTCCATAAGCTTTTGTAATTTGGTTTACATTATTAGGATGGTAACGCACTCTTGTTACCCAATTTTGCCTAGTTTATGTTAGATTTAACGATTTATTAAAATTATGCCTGCGTAGTGAGGACTTCAGTCCTCTGTTGATAATATGAGGACTTCAGCCCACATTCCGCAGGTGCGATCGCAAAAAAGCGACACTGAACTTTGCCCTAGAAGTTAAAAGTTGCCAGGATCGTCATCAAGTGCTAATAAGAAATTAATCAAGTCTGTTTGCTGTTGTGGACTAAACCCAGCCTGATTATCTACATAAAACTCATGACCTGTGCCATCCAGGTTACTCCGCTCTGGGCTTAAAGCAGGGTTCAATTTGTTGGCTCCCACAACTTTCTCACAGGGCAACGCATAATTAATTTAGGTCGATGTCTACTAGTTAGTTTCGAGTACCTAGTTTAACATTAAGGGGAATTGCGAATTGACAAACAGTTTTGTCGTCTTAACCTGTCACGAATGCCTCTGCCCTTATGACTGTAAAACTCCAGACCGAAAAAGACAAGTTGCCCGCTTGCACTAATATAAAGCGAAATCAAGAAACAGAAAACGAAAAAGTTCTATGTTCTCATTGTCAGCGCACAGCTGCGAACGGTATTAAATGTAAGGGAATTTGTGTGGCTGACAATGACTATTGAGACAATGAACAGTTGAGCGATCGCAATCAAAGCTAGGGTTCACGTCTTTCCTTCCTTGTTGAATTGAGGAGAAATCTGCTCAATTCAACAACTGCAACGGTTCATACATTTTGGCAATCTAATTGCAAGCTATAGACCTAAAAATACCACTCGATGTACAAAAACCATTATGGTTGAAGAGCGGTTTTAATGTAGTGATAATTACCATTTTTTGTAAGGGAGGAACTTACCTGACATAACAATTTTCACGCGATCGCCTTTTGGGTCTTCTTCCTTGCTTACATCCAAAGTAAAATCGATAGCACTCATAATTCCATCACCAAACTTTTCTTGAACTATATCTTTGAGTGGAAGTCCGTACACCTGCATAATTTCATAGAACCGATAAACAAAAGGGTCAGTTGGAACAATAGAATCACTACCTTTTATCGGGTATTTAGTTAAATATGACGCATAGTCCGCACCAAGCCCTAATGCCTCAACTAGCAACTTTGCTTCTTCAGGTGAAGCACTCGCTTGACGGTAAATTACAGAGGCAATCCATACTTCGTTACGTTGCAACTTGAGTGCTAATTCTGCAAAAGTTAATCCCTTATCTTCTTTTGCTGCTAAAAGTTTTTGAGTAATTTCAGAAATAGACATGTTTGTTTGTAATGGTTGATTTGTTCTACTAGATTCATCTCATCACATATGCCTGCGACTATCCCGCATCCTGTACCCTTGTATCTAATGATGAAGCTGTCATGCTAACCATTATGCAGCATTTACGTCATTTTCAAAAATACACCATTTGCGATCGCACCTGCGGAATCTGGGCTTGGGTTCTCACTACGGCTTTAAAATTGTGGAACAGACGTAGCACATGCAACGTCTCTACATGGGTTTTGGGTCACGCATAATTAATTTCCACTTCCTTTGTGTCTAATACGTCTTTTAGAAATGACTTGAGAAAAGTTACACCGATGCGCTAGTGTTCATAATCGTGACTGCATGTTGTAACATCAGGCGATGACAAATCAATCTTCCCCAGAAATTCCTTCTTGCACTTGGAGCCGTCCCATTGGTAAAGGGTGGGACAAACCTTATACTGTTCGTTATCCCAGTAATATTGATGATGGTCCTTGGCATGGAATGCCTCTAGGAGGTTTCGGTGCTGGTTGTATCGGTCGTTCTTCACGGGGAGATTTTAACCTTTGGCATATTGACGGGGGGGAACATACTTTTCAAACTATCCCCGCTTGTCAATTTAGTGTATTTGAGTCAGATGGAAGTTCTTCTCAAGCTTACGCTTTGTGTACGCAACTCCCTGAGGATGAGAGTTTGGCTGGGTGGAAGTGGTATCCTGAAGGGGACGCGATGAATCGCGTCACTACGGGGAATTATCACGCTTTATATCCACGTAGCTGGTTTGTGTATGAAAATGTGTTTCAAGCACAGTTAACTTGCGAGCAGTTTTCCCCTGTGTGGGCAAATAATTATCAAGAAACTAGCTATCCACTCGGAATGTTTGTGTGGACTGCTCATAACCCAAGTGAAGCACCTATTACTCTGAGCATTATGCTCACCTGGCAAAATATGGTAGGCTGGTTTACTAATGCTATCAAATCTCCTGAAGTGCGGGTGCGCGATGATGGCAGTCCGGTTTACGAGTATCAGCCGCGTTTGGGCGAAAGTGAAGGTAATTATAACCGATTAGTGGAAAATAGTCAATATATCGGGTTTGAGTTGGGTAAAGTTGGTATTAATGAACCTGTAAAAGAAGGTGAAGGGCAATGGTGCATTGCTACCGAAAAACATTCCCAAGTTGAGTTATTCTATCATAGCCGCTGGAACCCAGTTGGGACTGGTGAGGATGTGTGGCAAAGCTTCGCGGAAGATGGTTCTTTGACGAATTATCTTGATGATACATCGGCAGCGGTGGGGGAACAAATAGGAGTTGCCCTTGCGATTCGTTTTACTCTGCAACCGGGGGAAACTCTAGAAATTCCCTTTGTTCTGAGTTGGGATTTTCCGGTGACAGAATTTGCGTCTGGAATCAACTATTACCGCAGATATACAGATTTTTTTGGTCGCTCTGGCAAGAATGCTTGGGCGATCGCTTGTGTTGCTCTTCAACAATATCAAAGTTGGCGATCGCAAATTCAAACTTGGCAACAACCAATTCTCAACCGCCAAGATTTGCCAAACTGGTTTAAAATGGCTTTGTTTAATGAGCTTTACAACCTCACCAGCGGTGGTACTCTCTGGAGTGCAGCATCATTACTCGATCCTATCGGTCAATTTGCAGTCTTAGAGTGCTTAGATTACCGCTGGTATGAAAGTCTCGATGTGCGGTTGTATGGTTCCTTTGCTTTGTTGATGCTGTTTCCGGAACTGGAAAAAGCGGTAATTCGTGCCTTTGCACGGGCTATTCCTCAAAGTGATGAAACTGAGCGTATCATTGGCTACTACTTGACTACAAAAACAAACAGTCCGATAGCAGTCAGGAAAGTCGCAGGGGCAACACCTCACGATTTAGGTGCACCGAATGAACATGTTTGGGAAAAAACAAATTATACTAGCTATCAAGACTGCAATTTGTGGAAGGATTTAGGCTGTGACTTTGTTTTGCAAGTATACCGCGACTATTTGTTTACGGGTTCTCATGATATAGAATTCTTAACTGATTGCTGGAATGCGATCGTGCAGACTCTTGATTATGTCAAAGATTTTGATCGAGATGGCGATGGTATTCCAGAAAATTCTGGTGCCCCTGACCAAACTTTTGATGATTGGCGGTTGTTAGGTATAAGTGCTTATTGTGGTGGATTGTGGTTGGCAGCTTTAGAAGCGGCGATCGCAATCAGTGATATTTTAATCAGATACCCGACAGACAAGCAAGATTCTAAACAATTCGCAGATCAAAAATCTGTCTACGAAAGTTGGTTGAAACAATCTCGCTCTATCTACGAAGAAAAACTTTGGAATGGTCAATACTACCGACTTGATAGTGAAAGCGGTTCTGATGTGGTGATGGCAGATCAATTGTGCGGTCAATTTTATGCTCGTTTGTTAAGTTTACCTGATATTGTTTCAAGCGATCGCGCTTTTTCTGCCTTACAAACAGTTTATAATACCTGCTTTCTCAAATTCCATAATGGCAAGTTTGGTGCTGCTAACGGTCTTCGTCTTGACGGTTCACCAGAAAATCCTCAAGCTACTCATCCTCTAGAAGTTTGGACAGGAATAAACTTTGGGCTGGCAGCTTTTCTGGTACAAATGAAAATGAAAAATGAAGCATTTAGCTTGACCCAAGCTGTGGTCAGCCAGATTTATGACAATGGTCTGCAATTCCGCACACCAGAAGCAATCACCGCATCTGGTACATTTCGTGCCAGTACCTATCTCCGTGCAATGGCAATTTGGGCTATTTACTTAGTTATTGGTGAATAATCTGTGCATGTTTAATTTGTAGTGATTTCTGAATAAAAGAATGTAGAGAGGTTACATGTAACTTCTCTACAAGGGTTTCAGATAACGCATAATTAATTTCCACACCTACCTATGTCTACTAGGTCAACCTAATTAAAAGCACATACCTCTAGAAGCAGATTTTAGCTTTTGTCAAAATTTGCGGTAAGTTTTTATCAAAAATATTTTTACATCTATGGTTACACTTTCCGGTTATTTCAAGAAGTAATAGAAAAGATGAGTAGTGGTTAAGTTTTAGCAAAGGAAAGACTCAAGATTACTAGTTTCAAAAATGCAAATATTACTAGATTGAGCCAAAAATATAACCAATTTCACACTAATTATGTTCACAATGCACAATAATTTTGATAAAAGGTGCTTTTACCAAAATTATTTTGTGAAGTCATAATGTCTGTAAAAATGAATGGAACACAAATGAATATCTTTCAATTACATTTATTTGCGATCTATGTTTAAACTAAAAGAGGAAAAGTTATAACAGTTATTTGCTTGATGGTTATTTTATTAAACTACGGTTAAAGAATAAGTGAAATTTTGATAAAGTATGGAAGGGTTATTAACGGGGATAGGCGAAATTTTCTCTTAACACTAGGCACAATTAGTACACTGATAAATTCAGTAATTGAGGTTACAAAAAAAATGTTTTATTTGATACAGTTATTTAACTAAAAGTCGCTGAAAAATGAGAGGAAAGCAATTAGTAATTAAAAACACAATGAATTGCGTTTTTCAGAGGCTATTGGAATAAAGCTAAAGCCAATAGCTTAAGTAATTGTCAGTTTTTTTGGTGCTATAATAGCACGCTCCGCCAAAGTTAAAAATTTACTAAAACATTTAAGATTAAACCATGAACTCCTTTTTGTCGTTAAGAGTTCAGGGAGAGCTGAAGCATACAAGCAATCAGCATCCCACTCCCCGTGCTATCCTCGGATTGTTGAGGTTAGTTGCTGTTAATACAAACCTAGCATTGGACTTTAGCTCTTTTTGGAAAATTCTGGAGTTTCAACTAGGTGACGATTTGAGTAGCTACGGTATCTTTGGAGATGAAGAAAGCCGTAATGTTGTTTACTTAGTTTGCAGTGGAAAAGTGCGACTGCTAGGCTTTGACGCAACTTTGAGACGAGAAGTATCAACTCAGTTGCTTGGATCAGAGCAAATTTTTGGCGCAGACGATTTCTTTATTCATAAATCTTTACAATATCGAGCGATCGCATCAAGTGCGGGTTTGATTGCTTGCATTACTCTAAATGACTTAAAACCGTGGTTCAGTGAAATACCCAATCTTAAAGATTATTTACAGCAAACAACTTATGAGCGACAAACGCTGATTTTCTTCAAAACCCATACAGAATTTCGCTATCAAACCAGCCAACAACTCCAAAAAATCTTACCCAACTTCAAACAAATCAAGATAAATGCTGGCTCATCTTTACTAGAAGCAATTCCACCTGATCTTGGTCGCTTTTGGCTTGCAAGTGGACTTCTTCACACTTTATCAGACACTCAGTCACCTGTTGTCGGACAAAGCTGGGGATATGCGATGACGCTACCAACTTGGGTTGCCGAAACTGACTTACTAGTATATCACCTGCCTGAAGAAAATTGGGAATTGGCTTCTACGACGACGGCTCCTCAATTAGCCAACCAGCGGCAAGTTCTTCAAACTGACACAACAAACCAACCGGAAATCGAAGAAGAACACTCTCAAGCAAAGACATTTCCCCTGTTGGTGCCTTCTAGCAACTTAGAGTTAGAGACACCGGAAATTGACTTTCCCCAAGTAAACCCACCTTGGTCGATCGCTTCGTTATGGGGTCGCTATCGGTTTATTCAACAGTACAGTTCTTCAGATTGTGGTGCAGCGTGTTTGGCGATGGTTAGCCAATACTGGGGTAAACGCTTCAGTTTGAGCACTTTGCGTAATTTAGCACAAATAGACCAAAACGGTGCGTCTGTTTCCGATTTAGCGGCAGCAGCAGAAACTTTGGGATATGATACGCTAATTGTGCGGGCTTCTTTAAGTAAGTTGGAATGGCAAACTAACCCTTGGATCGCCCACTGGCAACAAATTCACTACGTAGTTGTTTGGGAAGTTAAAGGCGATCGCATCATCATTTCCGACCCTGCCATCGGTAAGCGATCGCTTTCGCGCCAAGAATTTTTGGCTGGCTGGACAGAATATGCTGTGCTTTTACACCCCACAGAACGCTTCCAAGGGATTGAAAGCGAAAAAATTTCACATACGCGCTATTTACAGTTATTTTGGGATTACCGCCACCTTTTAAAGAAAATCATTCTCACTTCATTGTTCTTAGGGATTTTTGGGCTGGTAACTCCTTTATTTGCTCAGTTGTTTCTCGACATGATGCCATTAAAAAGCAGCGTCACATTAAATGTGCTTGTTGGCAGCTTTCTTTTTTTTGGCATCTTGCGTATAGCGTTTTCCGCATTCTATCAACACCTTCTAGACTACTTTGCGAACCAAATCGACTTGAGATTAATTGGCAATTTTATTCGCCATGCGCTAAATTTGCCGTCGCAATTTTTCGCTTCTCGCCAAGTCGAAGACATAATCAGCGGTGTTCAGGAAAACCGTAAAATCCAACAGTTTCTCACCCGTCATGCTTTGAGTGCAATTATAAATGCACTTTTTGCTTTTGTCTATATCGGATTGATGGCTTTTTACAACTTGTCGCTGACATTGGTGGTTTCGCTGTTTATTTTAGCGATCGCAATTTTGAATTTAGCGGCAAATCCGTTGCTTAATCGAGTGTCGCAAGAAATCGGCAACTCAGCGGCAGCGCAAAACTCATCTTTAGTTGAAGCGATCGCAGGTATTACCACCGTCAAGAGCGCAGCAGCCGAAAGCTTAATCAGTTCCCGTTGGCAAGAGCGCTTTCTGGATATGTTAAAAGTGCGTTTTCAGGGGCAGAAACTAGCCAACAACTTGCAAGTAATTAGCAATTTGCTTAATCACCTCGGTACTACAGCCGTGTTGTGGTGTGGAGCGACTCTGGTAATGAGCGAGCAAATGACGATTGGTCAGTTTGTCGCTTTTAACATCGCATACGCTAATGTCCTCAAACCAGTTTTGGCTTTAGTGAAAGTGTGGGATGAGTTCCAAGGGGTGCTGATTTCCATCGAAAAGGTGAATGATGTCTTTGGTTGTGCCGCTGAAGAAAATCTTCAAAAACCGCTATCGGTGCTGCCACCGATTCAGGGAGAGGTAATTTTTGAGAATGTGTCTTTTGGTTACAAGCAAGGTGAACCGCACATTTTGCAAAATATTTCTTTTCAGGTGAAACCTGGACAGACGATTGGCATTGTTGGTGCTAGCGGTGCGGGTAAAAGCACTTTAGTAAATTTACTGGCTGGTTTATATCCTCCAAGCACGGGACGGATTTTGATTGATGGACGTGATATAGCAGATATTTCTCTGCAATCGTTGCGAAGTCAGCTAGGTGTGGTGCAACAAGAATGTTTTCTGTTTTCAGGGACGATTTGGGAAAACATTACCCTGTTTGACTCACAGTTGACTCTCGATCAGGCGATCGCTGCTGCCAAGTTAGCCGAAGCACACACCTTTATCGAAACGCTGCACGACGGTTACAACACCCAAGTGGGAGGACAAGGGTTGATGCTATTGAGTGAACAGCAAAAAAAAATAGCGATCGCTCGTGCACTTGTCAGAAATCCCCCAATTTTCATTTTAGATGAAGCCACAAGTTCTCTAGATGCATCACAACGTCGGTTTCAACAAAATTTAGCCCGCTTGAATCGCACCACTTTCCTGATTGCCCATCATCTCGCGGTGGTTCGCAATGCTGACTGCATACTTGTCTTAGACAGAGGTATCCTTGTTGAACAGGGCACTCATCAAGAACTAATGGCAATTAACGGTATTTATTACCACCTATCTCAACAGCAAGTGCATTTGTAATGTAACTGGCAGCGGTTATTTTTTTTCGGAATTAAAAAATATTTTTATTGAGAATACTTTAGTGATATTCACTACTTAAGTTTATATAACTTACTAAACAACGTAACGATTTACTCGTTTAATTTGCTTTGTCTTTTTTGGAAATTTTGTTATGGGTATTTTATCGTATTTATAATTGTTTTTCTTGCTAAATAATTCTTGCATATCTATTCATATGTTAAAACTTATTATTTATATTTATTTTATGAGTTTTATGCAAAATTTACAAGTTTTCTATGCTGAATTTGCAATGATGTTATAACCGCCAAAGTCTTTGGTACCAGAGTGTTATGACAAAAATTCCGCAAAAATAATCGGAATTTTTCTCCAATCAATATTATTTATAACCATCAATAATATTGGTTTAAAAAATGCCAAAAATCTAACAGTATTTATGTCTTATTAAGAATTTTATTTAATAGGAGACTTGACAATAAAGACAACCAAGAAAAAGTCTCAACTAAGTATTAAATGAGGGGTATAACCCCCTATCAAATAGTAATAAAGGACAAAATATAAAGTTGCACAATACTTAAGTAAATATTCCAAGATGAACTGTAAATTTGACTTATAAAAATGCCAAAATGGCAGATGACATTAACAGCAAAAAATAGTATAAATACAAATGTTACTCTTAACGATAGAAGATAAATATTTTATCTTCGCCAGTCTGAGATTCATCGGTTTTTTCTTAAGCCCTCCTAAGAAAAGTGTAAATTGTAATACATATCCATATCAGGGAAAAGGAATTAAATTAGGAGTTGGCACAATTTTCATTTTTGACAAAGCTGTATCTACCAAAAGCCACATCCAAACTTTTTCCTGCCAGTCATCTGTCATGACGAAAGGTAAAAATTTACCTTTCACTTACAGTCAAGCAACAGCTTTCAAACTGTAACTTTGACTCTTGGACTTATTTCTTTGCCTTTACACCAAAGCAAGTCAGACAACATTGCGGCAGGAGCAGTAAACAAACTTGATTACAAACAATCGAGTTTCCCATCAATGGTCAGCTTATGGAAAAAATCATCTTAGTAAATACAGTCGAAACCTCAAGTCAACCAAGCAGTTCAGAAATTAACGAATACGGGCAAGTAGTTAAAATTGCCATCACAGATGTTCAGCAGGTGCTTTTCTGCCAGGTGGTATTAGCAAAAGATAAAACAACCGCAATTACCACTAACCATCTTGAGCGTTTGTTTGACTACCAGGAAACTGTAAAATGGCGCATCTGTGAGAGGTCACTTTGGTAAGTGGCACAAACATTTAGGCGATCGCTCTTAATAATGACCCAGGATGCAAGCCTAATTTTATTGCTTAGGAATGCTTCAGCAATCAGCAGATTTTGTCAACAAAAAAAATCAAGGTGCAAATCAAACTTGATGTTGAAGGCAAGAGTTTGTAACAAGTCAGACCACTGCACGCAATTATCTACCAATCCATCCCCAATGAGCTAATCAAGCAGCTGCCCACAAAGCGCTGTTGATCAAAGCACTCTTTCCATTTTCCCACCAAAAATCAAACCCAAAGTTAAGCTGGTTTACTTCATCCAACACACCTAAAACCATGAATCAAGATATTACTAACATTAGTCACAAATTAAATAAGGTAATTAATCCTGAGCAATTAGACCAGGTAGTTGAAGCCATTCTTGCGGGAAAGTATTCCTGGGCTTGTGTTTTGATGCTACGCTTGGCTGGGTACAATCCTTTACATTACATTCCCTACCGCACCTATAATCGGTTGCTTAAAGAAAACACCCAGCAGCTCAGGTCAAATCAACAGCACAACGAAAATTTACAAATCGTCAAATCATCTTCCGAAAAAAGGTCTGAAGGTAATCTTTCACCCAGTTGCTTAAGCAAAATTAAAGACCTAGCTTATTTAGAAGTGGTTGGCAAACATCAAACAGAAATTCGTGGTCGGGGTCTAGATCAGGGGTTGGGAACACAGATTAATGAGCATCAATCCATTAAATCTGAATTAAGACCAGAAATGGCTCCCGAATTTTCCGAAAAATTATCTAATTTAAATTAACAGTGTGTCATCAACTTATAGCTTTGGTAATTGAGAATAGGGCATGGATGAAGGAAGAGGGATAATGAGAAAAAGGAAAAAGGGGAAACCCCGCTCCCCGCACTGCCTAAACTTTTCCCCTCCTCGCTCATAATTTATATGCCCTATTCGCTTTACCCAAGGCTATGATAGTTATTAAAAAATCATGAATGACCTTTCAAAATTAGTTATTGAACCAAAGGAGATTGTCAACTTCCTCAAAAGCGAAATTAGTTTCAAACAAGTCTGTCAAAAAATGTTGTTTCAAAAGGTGATATGTCAGGCTGCACAAGAAAGAGGGATTATTGTAACAACAGAGGAAATTGAGGCAGAAGTAAATCGTCAACGTCGTGAAAAGCGTTTGGAAAAAGCTACAGATACTTTGTCATGGTTAACAGATGAATTGATTAGTTTGGATGATTGGGAAGTCGGAATCCGCAATCATCTACTGTCACAAAAATTAGCTCAGACGCTCTTTGCTCAAGAAGTAGAAAGTTTCTTTATCCAAAATAACCTTAATTTTGAGCAAGTTGTCTTTTATCAAATCATTCTTGATTCTGAAAAACTGGCTCAAGAACTTTATTATCAAATTGAAGAAGGTGAAATCAGTTTTTATGATGCGGCTCACCTTTATGATATTGATCATAAGCGCCGAAAAAAGTGCGGTTACGAAGGAAAAGTCTATCGTTGTTCCATAGAGGTAGACATAGCTACTATTCTATTTACAACAATACCTAAGCGGTTGATTGGACCGCTGAAAACCGACCGAGGTTATCATCTTTTAATGGTTGAAGAGTTGATTCCTCCTGAATTATCACCTGAAAGATATCAAGAAATTCTTAATAATATGTTTGAGCAGTGGCTAAATGCGGAGTTAGATTATATACTTAATTTAGCCCAATTAGAAACTTAACTACTTAGGTCGAGAGAAAGCGATCGCTTTGGCTTGTCAAAAGTCCCATTAAACCTTATTTCTCTTTATGAAGTTTGTTTGTTCGTTTGTTTAGCCAAGGCAAGGTAGTTCAAATCTCATGAGTCAGACTATAATTTTTTCATACTTCTCATAAATTCTTAAATTCTATACATATAATTTATTAAAATATCTATATTTTTACTACTTTAGATAGATGCAAAAAAGCCTCTGCAATGTATTTATAGTATTTAACGATGAAATCTTGCCGAGAAAAAATTAAGTTTGACATCAACACATTTTAGGTTTTGCATTCTACCTGATAACGATGTTTATCAAACAAAAGAGGTAATAAAATTTAAATTAACTTGAAATTAAATAGTGATTTCAAGTACAACTAGTAAATAAATTATAAAGTTGTGGTAAAGATTTGATTTTATTATCAGAATATCTTGACTAAATATACCGAAATATATTAATTAAGAATAAGTGTGTGAGTGCATAGTATAAGAATCTATCGCTTTGCAGCTGAAATTGACTTTTAGATCATTTCAGATTTATAAGAATCTGCTGATTGTAAAAGAGGTAATGGTAGGCTAGCAAAAAAGGAATAATGGCTAGAACAGTTGAACAGTTTTTTCTTAACCATTTTTAACAAATGTGTGAATCAACTTCAGCTAGCTTTACAGCCTTTAGCATTTGCTGAACATCAAGTTACGGTTGGAATAAATTTCTGAGCTTTTTCTCGTTTTTATCCCCAAAGTGCATAAATTGATTTTTCAACACCCATAAAGGATACAGAAACAGAAAAAATCTCTCTAGGCTTAACCGACGTTGAGGAAGTGAGGTATGGAATTAATAGAATAAAACTTACGTATTCATGTAACTTATAAAAGCCTCACAAATTCTAGGTTTAACTAGTAACTAATTCACTGGTTGAGGTGCTGTGTCAGGTACTGTTGTTTATCAAAGACTCAACAGTTATGGTTTATGCATGTTTTGTCAAGGTTGCTTACTACTGCTGGCTGAAAATTCGTTTGACAGTCTTAATTTGGCAAACTTTTGTCGGCAGCATTGAAAAAGAAAATTAATGACAAGGTAGACTAGAGCGAAAACTTATGTCTATCTATGCATTTAATGATTTTGTCGATGTAAAAAGATATATAAACTCCTTGGCTTATCTAGCAAAGTTTTCAGTTAAAATTTTGTTTAGGGAAGGAAATCAAAACATAATGTCATCTGACTACAAATTTTTAAGCGTGGCTATATTTCCAGAGAATCTAATTAAGCCTGGATATTGACGCACAAAATTATACAACCCGGTAATAACCCCCCTAGACTAGCAAAGCACAGGGGGGAAACCCGGTGTTAGTTGCACATCAAGTAACATAATTAGCCTTTTAGGACTAATTAATGCAAGCAGCTGTAAAACTTTAGCTTGCAGGCTTGGAGAAACAGCTGCTGTAGACGAACTTGCCCACGTTTGACATTGACGACAACTGGAGTAAATTATGTCACAAAATTCCTTGAAAGACAAGGCTATTGAGAACTACGACTTGGAAAAAAGCAAGTTTTTAAAGCCTTTTGAGTGTCATGTTCAAATTAATAATTTCGGCGATAATTTGCAGCCAAAATATAGTCTTCGGAGAAAAACTATATTGTTGGCAGATAGGGCTAAATATCGCCAAATGTGTCAAGTATTAGGTTATTTACCAAAAATAGTGGGGGATTGGATTGCTGTCGGATGGAATGAGCGATACCTGCGGTACACGAGTATGCGATCGCGCGTCCATACCTAATCAATATCTGGAACGAGCGATACCTGCGGACTGTGAGTACGCGATCGCATCCACTTCACTTGCAATGATTCGGCTTTGAAAAAATTCACCAAACTAAGCATGTGGGAATTAATATCTGCAACTGGCAATTTAACTCCTAACTTAGTTTCTATTAATATGTAGTCAAATGTTAAAAACCCTTGACTATTATCTGAAATTTGCAGGGGGAAACTGTGTTTTCACAGCAACAGTTAAGTCAACAACTCACCAAAATTTTGGGTGAGACGCTTTGCGACAGTGAACTTGATAGGTGTTTGGCAGGAATTGAAATTGTTGAACCACCTTTATCTAAGCAATTTTGGCAAGCAGAAGAAGCAAAACCAGGGATTTATATTATCCTGGGGGGTAAATGCAGACTTTTAGATAGTGCTGATAACTTAATTACTACTATAAATGTTGGGGAATCATTTGGTGAGGTAACTCTGTTTCCCGAAGAAGAGTTAACAAGTTACGCTGCGAGAGCTTCTGTTAATTTAAAGCTTGGCTATATCTCCTCTGAAGCGCTGCAATTGGTTCTTCGCCAACATCCAAGTATAAGCGATCGCCTAAGAGAACGCGCCGAAATTTGGGATTTAATGCTGTTATGTCGGCAAAATTCTCAACTTGCGGGACATACTTCTCTTGTTGAAGGGATGCTCAAAGCCTTATCTTATTTTTCACGGCATTACCTAGAAATTGGACCGATACCAGCAACAGTATCTCAAGATTGCCAGATATTGCTGTTGCATCGCGGTCAATTGCAACATACTGACGGACGCTGTTTGACACCTGGTAATATATGTGAATTTGACACCAATAATTGGCACACCAAAGAAAAAGCGATCGCCTATATTCTCAAAAATTCTGATGTCTCTGCTGCACTGCAACACTGTCCGGAATTAGGGTTTTTTATCAATTCCACCCCTCTCAAGTCTGCCCCCGTTGAACGGGAGCAGCGAAAAAGCAGGTCAAATTCAAAAGAATATTTTGATACATCAGCAAAAATCATTCCCTTTCCCCAGCGCGATCCCAAGTCAAAAGAAAAGCCAAAAAAACAGCGTCCTTTCTTTCCTACCCCCAAAGTGCAAATCGGGCATTGGTGGGGACACCTCACCAAGCGCTATCCATATTATGCTCAACAAAGCGCTTCGGATTGCGGCTCTGCCTGCTTGGTGATGATTGGTAACTATTGGGGCAAGCACTTTAGTGTCAATCGCTTGCGGGATATGACCAACGTCAACCGCAGTGGGGCATCTTTACGTGCCCTAGCAGCGGCAGCCGAAAGCCTGGGTTTTGCTACCCGTCCCGTCAAAGCCAGTCTAGATAAATTAGCAGAACAATCTCTGCCCGCGATCGCTCACTGGGAAGGCAAGCACTTCATCGTCGTCTATGAAATCACCAAAAAGCGAGTGATAGTCGGCGATCCTGCCCTTGGACAACGCACCTTAACCAAAAGCGAATTTAACACAGGCTGGACTGGTTATGCATTGTTATTGCAACCCACATCTCTACTCAAAGATGCCAAAGCCGAAAGTACAGGCTTTTGGAAGTTTTTTGAGTTAGTCAAACCCCACTACCGGGTACTGATAGAAGTCTTTTTGGCAAGCGTGCTGATGCAGCTATTTGGACTAGTAACGCCGATATTCACCCAGTTGTTGCTAGACAGAGTGCTTGTGCAACGCAGCGTTGCCACCTTAAACGCCGTTGGGGTGGGAATGATCGTTTTTGGCTTATTCAGTATCGCCATGAACGGAGTGCGGCAATATCTGCTCGATCACACCGCAAACCGCGTTAGCCTTTCTTTGTTGGTAGGCTTTATCAAACATACCCTGCGCTTGCCCCTCTCTTATTTCGAGTCGCGTTATGTCGGAGATATCGTCTCTCGCATTCAAGAAAACCAGAAAATTCAGCGTTTTCTAACTGGGCAGACACTCTCAATCATCCTGGATATGATGACATTGGTTGTCTATCTAGCTCTGATGTTCAGTTATAGCTGGCGGATGGCATTATTAGTGTTGTTTACTGTGCCGCCATTTTTTATCTTAGCCCTGAGTAGCACAAGTATTTTACGCCGCATTTCCAGAGAGATTTTTAACGCTGGTGCCGAAGAAAATAGCTATCTCATAGAATCGCTGACCGGTATTCGCACAGTTCGCTCATTAGCTATTGAACAGACGGTGCGGTGGCATTGGGAAGAACTGCTGCATAATTTGATCAAAAAAAGCTTTAATGCCCAGATAATCGGCATCCGCTTGCAAATTCTCAGTGGTACGATCCAAACCTTTGTGAATACAGGATTGATGTGGTTTGGTGCATGGCAGGTGATTCAAGGTGAGCTGACTGTTGGGCAATTAGTTGCTTTCAATATGTTGGTGGGTAACGTCTTGAGTCCTTTTCAACGGTTGTCTGGACTGTGGAATGAATTGCAGGAAATCGTTATTTCCACCGAACGGATTAATGATGTTTTAGAAGCAGAACCAGAAGAAGACTTACATAATAAACCCCGTAAGTCACTGGGTAGACTTGAGGGTAATATCCGCTTTCAGAATGTCACCTTCCGCTATCACCCAGAAAGTGAAACGAACGTGCTGGAAAATCTGACTTTTGAAATTCAGCCCAATCAAATGGTGGCAGTTGTCGGACGCAGTGGTTCAGGAAAAACAACCTTAAGTAAGTTGATTTTAGGTTTATACCCTACGACAGATGGCAAAGTATTGATTGACGGTCATGATATTGCTACCATCTCATTGCGATCGCTTCGTTCTCAAGTTGGTGTAGTCGATCAAGATACCTTTCTCTTTGGTAGTACCATTCGTGAAAACATCTCCATCGCTCACCCAGAAGCTTCATTAGAAGAAATTATTCAAGCAGCACGATTTGCAGGAGCTGATGAATTTATTCAGAACCTGCCAATGGGTTATCAATCCCAAATAGGTGAAGCTGGTGGTATGCTTTCTGGCGGACAACGCCAACGCCTAGCGATCGCTCGCGCTTTGTTGGGAAATCCGCGTTTATTACTTTTTGATGAAGCCACCAGTCACCTAGACTCTGAATCAGAACGCATTATTCAGAACAACCTGAAAACAATTCTCAAAGGACGCACAAGTCTAATTATTGCCCATCGCCTTTCTACTGTCCGCAATGCTGATTTGATTTTAGTTTTAGATCGGGGCGTATTAGTAGAAAGCGGCACTCACGACGAATTAATTACCAAAAAAGGTCATTATTACTACTTAAATCAACAACAACTAGCTCAAGCAGGTTGAGTCTAGGTAATACGCTTGGTGTTATATCATGCTCCGTGAATTACTTACAACGTAAAGACGTTCCAACCGAACGTCTCTACCAAGTAAAGACGTTCCAACCGAACGTCTCTACCACGTAAAGACGTTCCGTCGGAACGTCTCTACCAAGGATTTTAGGGTTAACTCTCCCATATATTCTGGGAAATAGAACTATGCCATATGCATCTGTTAATTCTTCATCCCCACTCCCCCAAGAGGAGGGGGATGAGTATAAAAGTTATACGCACTCCAAAGAATCTGCCCAAACATCAGATAACGCTCAAGACTTGTACTACGGCACCGAAGAACTGCTGGATGCCTTACCCAGAGTTTGGACTCGTGGTGTGTTGTATGTGTTGGTAGGCTTTGCATTTGTCTTGTTACCTTGGGCAACGCTTTCAAAGGTAGATGAAACAGGAAGTGCCAGAGGACGTATAGAACCAAAAGGTGCAACCCAAAAGTTAGACACATCTATAGGTGGAAGCGTCAAAGCTGTCAGGGTAAAAGAAGGTGACACCGTGAAAGCAGGGCAGGTTCTGCTGGAACTTGAATCTGATATTTTGGAAACTGAAATGCAACAAGCCAAAGAAAAATTACAAGGCTTGCGAAATCAAGTAGGGCAACTCGATGTCATCAAAAAACAATTAGAATTAACCCTTGGTGTTCAGGAGCAACAAAACCGATCGCAAGGCTTAGAAAAAATATCTCAAGTCAACCAGGCAAAGCAAAATCTGGATGCGAAACAAAGTATTTATAATCTCCAAAAGCTAGAAAAACAAGCATTACTCAGTCAAGCACAGCAGCAAATTAGCACCACTCAGAATGACGAGAAATCAGCTCAAAATCGTTTGATTATAGATTCAAGACAAGTGGAACGTTTTAGCCAGCTTGTTAACGATGGTGCCGTTTCGACAAACCAAGTTGACCAACTCAAAAAAGAAGAACAAGAAAGCAAACGACTTTATGAAAAAGCTAAATCTGACATCAAACAAGCTGAATTACGTTTAACTGAAGAACAAAATCGCTATCAGTCCACAATGAGTCAGTTGGGGTCGGATATTAAGCAAGCAAATCTGCGATTGCAAGAAGAACAAAATAGCCATCAAAGCCTATTGCAAACTGGTAAACTGGCTATGTTGAGAAATCAGCAACAAGTCAAAGATTTAGATACACAAATTGGGACGTTAAAATCGCAAATTGCCCAAGCTGGAAGCCAAGTTACATCATTAGAACTGCAAATGCAGCAACGAATCGTGCGATCGCCTATTGATGGTGTGATTTTTGAATTTCCCACCACCAAGCCAGGAGCAGTCGTCCAACCAGGACAAAGGATTGCTCAAATTGCACCCAAAAATACTAACTTTGCACTCAAGGCTCAGATACCCAGTCAAGATAGTGGTTTCTTGAAGGTGGGAATGCCAGTCAAAATCAAGTTTGATGCCTATCCTTTCCAGGAATATGGCATCGTCCAAGGAAAACTTACTTGGATTTCTCCCGACTCTAAAGTTAGTCAAACACCCCAAGGAAATGCAGAAAACTTTGATTTAGAAATCACCATAGACCAACAGTATATCCAAAATGGTAAAAAACGTATTCCATTAAGCGCGGGACAGACTGCAAATGCTGAAGTAATTATTCGTCAACGACGGGTGATTGACTTCGTTTTAGATCCGTTTAAGAAGCTCCAAAAAGGCGGTTTGGAGATGTAGTTGATACTTCCAATTTACGGGTATCAAGTCTAAGTGTTTGACGGCACTGTGGAAAAATCAATTTAGTCCCCTTATTGTTTGCTGTGACTGAAAAAAAACGTAGAGACGTAGGATTGCTACGTATCTACATACATGCCATTTTTTACCACCAATTTCTGAAGTGAACTGTATTGATATCAAATCTGTCTGAGATTTACCAGTGCCGGGAATTTACCTGAAATCTAGATATAGCTATACCAGGAGGAAGGTTATTATATGCATCCAATTGAGCTAATGAGAAAATATGGCTGGTCTTACCACAAACTAGCCGCAGAGTTTGGAGTTTCCGAAGTTGAAGCCAGACGATGGGGATTTAGAAAAACTGCCAGTAACTACCGAAATCCCACCTCAATGGCTTACAAACTAGCAGAAAAAATTGATCGGGAATTATCAACTACATCTGCATCTGCATCTGCATAGAACCATTGTTAGAACCTAAGTGACCTAGACTCGGCTTCAAAGTTAGTTTTTAATAAGAAGTGGAGAAATTATATTATGCCTCAACATCTAACCATCTCTAATTCAGACATCATTCGCAGCCTTCAACTATCCTGTCAGATTCATGATTTTCTAGAAGCTATAGCATTTAAAACAATTATTACCGAAGCAGCCCAAGAAGCTGGCATTCAAGTAGAGGAGGAGGAAATACAAAAAGAAAGCGAAAAACTCCGGCTAGAACACAAACTCGTCAAAGCTAAAGATACTTGGAATTGGCTGAGAAAACATCATCTATCTTTGAATGAGTTTGAAGAATTAGTTCGCGACAAGGTTCTTTCCCAAAAGTTAGCTAATCATCTTTTTTCGACTCAAGTAGAAAGGGTTTTTTATGAACGTAAACTTGAATATATCGCCGCTATCACTTATGAAATCATTTTTGATGATAGAGACTTGGCTTTAGAACTATTTTATGCCCTTGAAGAAGGCGAAGCTACTTTTCAAGAAATTGCTCGTTTATATATTCAAGAACCAGAACTTCGTCGTGCTGGTGGATATCAAGGACTTAGACATCGTAAAGATTTTCGTCCAGAAATTGCAGCGGCTGTATTTGCTGCAACTGCACCGGAAATTCTCAAACCGATTACCACCCAAAAAGGAGTGTATCTAATTTGGATTGAAGAAATAATTCAACCGCAATTAGATGAGCAGTTACGCCAGAAAATTATTACAGAATTGTTTTCGGCTTGGCTCAAGCAACAGCTTGAAAGTTTAGAAATCGTTACGCAACTCGACTCAGATACTAATTTGCAACTACAGCATGAATTATTCAAGCCGGCTTAATTTAGTCTGTTACTTAATAGTAACTAGCTAAAATGTTCAAAATACTTATTAATGTCGAGTTCTTCATTACAAATTTTATGTACATAAGTATTTTTTCCGCAAATACTTATGTACATTGATAAATATAATCATTTTTTATTTTGGTTCTTTAAAAGCATTGTCATTCAAGGCTTATAAGCTTTAAAAGAACTAAGAAATAATCAATAATTTTCGTATAGGCATTAAAAAATAACTATCAATGCCTATTTTGTTGTTGCTAATTTTAAATTGAATTTGTCGTTATTTAATAATTTAAAATTCTCAAAAAACACTAAAAAAAGTATTGACTTTGACAGAAAATAAGTTATATTATAAATATGAGCAGCAGAAAGAAGTTATTTGCTCAATATGCAAACAATAGAAATAAGTTGTTCGCCGCAAAAAATCCCAGAACCTAACATTTAATTCCCAGGAGAAACCCATGATTATTTCAGATTTGAATTACTTGGAAGCTGTAAGTCAAGAAACCGAAGTTATCGGTGGTTCTTATTATTATAACCCTGGCTATAACTTCTACAAAAACGTCAGCGCGAATGTAAACACCAACACTGTCTTTAATTCCAACACCAACATCAACGATGTCTTCAACAAAAATGCAAACATCAATGTCAGATCGAGTGTAACAGGTAATTCATCTACCTTTGCCTTGGACAACGAAGCTCAAGGTTACAACAGCAACACTCAAGGTGCGCTAAATCAGCTAGCAGTTGCGGGACAATACTCCGGTCAAAATGGAGTCTTCGTTGCTGCCGCAAACTAATAAAACCTAGCTTTACCTAACCTCAAAGAATTGCTCATAACAGAGTAATTCTTTGAAGTGCGATTTACTGCTTTTGACAAAGGTAATGGCAATCAAATCTTATTTAAAGAGTCTTGCCATTACCTATTTTTTTAGATTTTAAAATTAGAAGATAGAGAAGTTATGCATATTTGCGATCTCGATTACTTAGAGTTGGTTTCGGAAACATCCACCATGCATTTAAATGGTGGTAAGGCTGTCGCAATTTCTGCATTTTCAGCAAGTGCCTTTGGTGATGCAACCAGCATCAATACTTTTTTGAGAAATCTAGCAATTAGTGGATCTAATGGTTCCCTCGCTAATAGTTCAGTTCATATTGCTTCAATATCATCTGGTGGCAGCACTTTTGCTTATGCTTCTTCTTTAGCTTATGTTTCTTCAAGTCCTTAATTGATATAAAAGCGTGGTATCTGCATCTAAGCCATATTTTGTATTTATTGAACATCATATTAGCGGACAGGTAACTGAAGTCTTTCGTCAACGCTTAAGTCGGGCTTTTGAAGAAGAATTTGAGCTTAATTATCAAGATTACTGCATATTTCTGCCGCAAATGGAATCTACAGTTTTTGCGGGAACAGCAGCGATCGCAGATGTTTTCTTGGATAGTATCGCTTGGTCTGGAGGCAACACAACCCTAGAAGCGATCGCACATAATATTCCGGTCGTCACATTTCTAGGAGACTTGATGCACAGAAGGCATACAATGGCTATGCTGAAAATGATGAGCATCGAAGAGACGATCGCTGCGAGTAAAGAAGAATATGTGCAGATTGCGGTTCGTCGTTTTACCCGCAAGAGCGCAAGGTATCTTTATATGGCTGTAGCTGATTATAGACAGGTGATGGTCATCCAGCCCGATTTGGTAGATCGCTATAACTTAGGGGTAGTGTTGCAACAACTTGGTGAATTTAAAGAAGCGATCGCTTGCTATCAAACAGCCTTAGAGTTAAATCCCCAACACCAGCAGGCGTAAATTAGCTCAGGACAAATTATAACAATCAATAGCAGTTAATAACAATCAGTTTTGTTTGTAACTTTTTCATTAGTCTGTTTTTTCCGACTTAATTAATAATCACAGGTAGTACGATTATGGAACGGGAAGAATTTGTAGTTAAACGGATAGTATCACCTGAGGGCAGAGTGATTGCTGAAATAAAAAGCTTTGTCAAGACATCTGGTGATGGTCAAAGTGAGATTAGTCAAAGCATTTCCATGAACGTTTCGTCAGATAAAAACTCCCAAAAATGTTCGCAATCTGGATTTTTTTCGATTTCTTCTAGTAATGAATAGTAAATAATAACAGTTTGCATTTTAACCTGGAGTTTTAATGATTTACTTCCCGGATAAACAATAACATATCCCTAGTACAGTAAGACAAAAGCAAAAAGACTAAGCATTTAATCCCCAGTGAAATGTTGGATTATTTTATTCGTGCAATACTCGCTTTATTCCTCGAATTCTACTGACGTAGTTATGAATAAACGCTTAATCATCAAGGACTTAAATTATCTAGAGCCGGTTAAGGAAAATACTGTTGTCGGAGGTGATGATGTTGTCGCTCTTACTGGCACGATTGCAATAACCGGACCTGGTTATGCTAGTGCTGGTGCGGTGGCACTTGCTGCCGGTCAGATTACTGGCATCGATATTCAAACCCAAACAAGTGCCTCAGCGAGTATCAGTTTAGCTAATGCAAGAGCCGAAGCCTATGCAAGGACTGGAAACAATACTGCTGTATCCTTGAGTTATAGTAACTCTAGTTTTAATCCTAGAAGTTCTAATAGGTCTAATTCGCTTTCTTTGAATTCAACAACGACACCATAAGGGTAAGTATTCTCAAATTTTACACCAATTTTAACGGCTCTTTATCTAATTAAAATTAGTGCAAAATGTGAGAATACGCAAATTAAAACTAGCCAGATCATTAGGGCATTTACAAAATGATTTTTCTTTGATAGAATAATATACAAGAGCAATTTTTATACTCACCTTTGCTTTTCCGCAAAGTAGTTAATCGAGGTCGTAAATTATGGGATGGAGTGCTGTGAAATCCTCTCATATCAATCATTTTTAAATTGTCATCTATCTAAAATAAGGAGGTTTCTTCATGAGTGTATTACAGATATCAGACCTGAGCTTTTGTGAAGTAGTAGAGAAAGAAATCGAAGTCCAAGGTGGTGCATATATTTTGGCGGGAAACATAAAAAATGAAAATTTACGCTCGTTAATAACGAGATCGTTTTCTCCTTCGCTGCTTGTAGAATACGATCGCCAACCACTTTATTCCACGACAGATATTGTAGTTGACAAATTACAGAATCAAATCACTGGTGAATCAGGATATTTAACCTCAAGTAAAGATGGGAAATATCAATCTGGTGTGATAGTTGGTCAAAACTCTGTAAAAAGTTTTGCCTCATACATTTCCTCTTCTACTTGACTTAAATATCCATTACCAATTCAATACCTAATAGCTCAAAAAAGTAGATGCAGATTACTGATTTGTCGTATTTAGACAATGTTCTACAAGAGGAGTTGATTTCAGGTTCTGCTGGAGTGCTTGTAGATGCTACCGCATCAGCTTCAGGCTATCCAAGCAGCACTTTCATTTTTACAGATGCTAGAGGTAAACTCTTGCCGAGCGGTGTTTCTATAGCATTTGGTCGAGGATTAGCAGTGGCAAATGGTGATAATCTTACAGTTAACGTTACAGTCGCAGGTGATGGCGATATTGTGTTAGGAAAAACTATAAATCGTCATTTTCAAGCTACTGCTATTGCCCGTGGTTTTGTCATCGCGATTGATTTACCTAACCGCTAGATATAGCAATGCGGTTTGATTGCGTAAAAATATACGTTCGGCTTATTCGGGTGTGGATTTTCCAAACCCAATAGGGTCTGTTATGTTAGGTGTTTTGAGTACGGCACCAAAGCCTTGAAAATGGTGTCGTCATGAATGTCGATAATGCACCCGACAATACCTAATTTTGTTCAAAACCTTTTGAATTTAATTTACTTGAAGGAGCAATCCACATGTCTGACAACGATCGCTCAGATTTAAATTCTCAAGCAGTACCATTCTTTGCCCGTTACTTAGAAGGGCAATTCTGCGAAGATTTGTCTGAAGAAGAAATGGAAGCAGTTCAAGGTGGTACTACATTTGTGACGCTAAAATTCCCCTCCGACAACGAAGAAGGTGGTCATGGTGGAGGGGTTGTCACTAATAAATTCCCCAGGGATAAAGAAGATTGGGGTGGAGGAGTTGTTACTAATAAATTCCCCAGCGATAAAGAAGATTGGGGTGGAGGAGTTGTCACCAGAAAGTACCCATCAGATGCTGATGAATATGCTGTGACACAAAAGTATCCATCAGATGGAGACGATCACGCTTTTCCCATAGATTAAAGCTTTGATTTGTAGTCAAATCTGAAGTTCTCAACGTTCTCAATTTTGAGAGCGCTGAAGCGCTCACTACAAAAATAAATGTTTTTATGCATCTATCGCGTGATGTTGTTTTATTAATTACCCACAGTGGTGATTTTTTCACAATAGATAGAGTAGCACAAGCTGTATCAAAACGGGGCGCACAACCGTTTCGCTTGGACACTGATAAATTTCCGCTGCAAGTGAAACTGAAACAGCAACTGGGCAATAAAAGCAGTCACAGACTCGAATACGATCGAGCATCTTCTCATCTACATTCTATCGATAGCGATCAGGTAGTAGCAGTTTGGATGCGTCGGATTTTTGCTCCCCAGATGAATACAGAATTGCTTCCTCAATTCCAAGCAGCTTGTGCTAGGGAGTCATTGGCAACTTTAAATGGTTTTTGGGACAGTTTGCGAAAAGCGCGTTGGGTAGATAATTTACAGCAAATTGCTGTTGCCGAAAACAAGCTACACCAACTGCGAGTAGCGTCTGAGGTTGGTCTTATTATCCCTCAGACTCTTGTCACCAACAATGCTGAATCTGTGGGGGAGTTTTTCTCTGAGGTGAAGGGTAAAATGGTGACTAAACTGTTAACTCCTATTTCCATGAGTATGAAAGGCTCCCCTTTCTTTTTTTACACCAGTGCTGTTAAAGAAGAAGACTTGCTTGATGGGGAAACACTGCGGTATTGTCCGATGGTTTTTCAAGAAGAAATACCCAAACAATGGGAATTGCGGGTGGTGTTTGTTAATGGTAATTTCTTTGTAGGAGCGCTAGATGCATCTGTTTATAATACATCTACTCTTGATTGGCGTTGTGCGAAAAACGAAGCTTGTGTATGGCAACCTTATGAATTGCCAATTGGAATCAAACTTGCGATCAAAGATTTTATGGCAAGGTTTGGGCTACTTTTTGGAGCCTTTGATTTTATCGTCACACCAGCAGAAGAATACGTCTTTTTAGAAGTTAATCCTGTAGGGGAATGGGGAATGTTAGAGCGAGATTTGGACTACCCGATTTCGGAAGCGATCGCTTCGGCTTTGCTTCCCTGAAGTATTTAATTTCAAATATTGATGGGGTTTACTTCAGATGACAGTTTTAATAATTACCCATAGCCAAGATAACGAGAGCATTCCTCTAGTAATGCAAGCGATCGCAGCGCAAGGAGGAAAGGCTTTTCGTTTTGATACAGACAGATTTCCCACTCAACTACAACTAAATATTTACTACGGTAAAGAAAAACAGCAACTAATTCTAATTGATGAAGACAAAAAATTAGACTTGAGCGAAATATCAGCAGTTTGGTATCGACGAATTGCGATCGCTGCAAGAATTCCGACCACAATGGACTCGCAACTAAGACTTGCCTCGGTGCAGGAGTCTCGTGTCACCATTCAGGGTATGATTGCCAGTATACCGGGATTCCACTTAGACCGATTGCCAAATATCCGTCTTGCCGATAATAAACAGCTACAATTACAAGTAGCACGAATGCTAGGTTTAGATACACCACGCACGCTGATTACAAATAATCCCCAAGCAGTTAAGCAATTTTACCAAGAGTGCGAGCAGGGTATGATTGCAAAAATGCTTTCTTCCTTTGCTATCTACGATCGCGAAGCACAAGAGCATGTAGTATTCACCAATCCGGTTACAGATGCAGATTTAGACAATCTGGATGGATTGCATTTGTGTCCGATGACATTTCAAGAGAAAGTACCCAAAGCACTGGAGTTACGGACAACGATTGTTGGTAAACGTGTATTTACCGCAGCGGTTGATTCCCAAAGTTTGCAACGATCTCGTTACGACTGGCGCCGAGAAGGAATTGCCTTACTCAATGCTTGGCAACCTTACGATTTACCCCAGGATATACAGAACAAGCTGCTTGAGCTAATGGCTCACTTTGGTTTAAATTATGGAGCAATTGATATCATTTTAACACCTGACGGTCGGCATATATTCCTTGAGATTAATCCTGTGGGTGAATTTTTCTGGATGGAACATTGTCCTGGCTTTCCGATTTCTCAAGCGATCGCTGAGGTATTGTTAACTAACTCCCATACAAAAGACTTCTTGCAGTTATTTGAGCAAAAAGACGATCAAAAACATCAAAACGCATTTTCCCCGCAAGTTTAATTTTTAATTTCTCCATCAGCTAGTTTTTTTTACGTTTCAATGCCACACCAATAACACCAGCAACTAAGATAGCAGCTATATTATTTGAAGGTTCAGGTACGGAAACTCTAGCTTGATTTCGCTTGACTTCGATTAAAGTTAAATTTGTTTGGTTAGGAAAATAACGTTGCAAAGAACCTGCAAAAGAAGATGTGATAAATTCTTCTTTCCCGCCAAAATTAAAATTACTGCCTCGATTTATGAAGCTAACATTGTCACTATTTTCAACACCAATAAAATCGTCATTGCCTTCGGTCGTTAAATTACCGGTGATGCTAAAAAAGTCTAAAAGACTGTTATTATTAGTGTCGAATAAAGCGAAAAATATATCTCCAAAAGCTCTAGCATTTTCGGCTGGTGGATTGTCTATAGATGTTTTTAACTCTAAATCACCTAAAAAGTCAAAAGAAAAATTTGTATTTGCATCAATAGCGAAGTTACCTAGAACTGTAGCTTGACTATTTGCTAATGCTAAGTAATCTCTACCTTCACCCAACGCTATGCTGAAAGATGAATTTGATGCTGTTGGTGGAGAAACGATAAAAGCTGCCTTAGGGTCAGCAAATGCCGTTGCCGTAGCCTTATCGATACCAATAACAAGGTTTTCTATGTCAATGCTACTTGAAGTTAGTGTAGGGCTTTGACTAAATTGTGTAAAGTTGAATTGTCCTTGAGAAGAAGCAAAGGTAGCAGCTTTACTGGGTGAAATTGCTAACATTGAACTTGCGATCGCCGGCGTAGCTAATAACAACACGCGCTTACAAAAAATTATGTACTTTTTCATACAAGTTTATTCTGATTACTTTTGACGTTGGTTACAATGCGCGTCGTAGTTACGCACTCAAAGCTCAAATTTTCCCAAGCAGCATTAGCTGGGAAAATTCTCTATGAATCACCCTTCAATCATCCATCGACGGAATTTAAATATGTTTGATCCAGAACCCCTACAAGACGTAGCAGTGCTACGTGACAATAATTAGTTTTCGGAAATTTATCAAGTAAATTTGTTGTTGATAAATGATTTAAACGTCTTTGCACCCAAAAACAGTAACGCATTTCAACAAAAATACTTACGTAAATATACTAGAGGAAGTTTTGATATAATTGTGTAAAATTTATATAAACTGATTGATTTTTTCCATGAACTTCACAATAATTTACTGTGAAGGCACTGTAAAATTAATAACAGACGTAGCAGTGCTACGTCTCTACAATTTGTCGGATATGACGCTGTAATTAATTCTGCGCTTGTGGTTGTGGTGAACCGGGAATTGTCACATCGATCGCTGTCACCTGTGCTGCTAACTGGGTAAGTGGAGGGTTAATAGCAGTTTGATTCCCCACTACCAGTGTCACCATATTTTCTGGCTTGAGATATTTCTGCGCTACTCGTTGCACATCCGCAGCTGTAGTTGCAGCTACAGCTTTTTGATAGCGAAACAGAAAATCAGCCGGATAGCCGTAATATTCGTAGCGCATCAAACGTGATAAAGTTTGTTTCGGGTCTTGAAAATTGAAAACAAACGAATTGAGTGTAGACGATGAAGCAAAAGCCAATTCCTTGGGAGTGACTTTTTCAGTTTGGGTGCGCTTGATTTCGGTTTGCATAGCTTTGACAAACTGTACAGTCGCATTTGATCGCGTTTGTCCCCCAGCAACGAATAACCCAGGATAATCAAAGCGGGGACTCCAAGAACCGTATACAGAATAAGCTAAACCTTGACGCGATCGCACTTCATTAAACAAGCGTCCACCAAATCCATTTAACACTTCATTCAACACACCCAACGCCGGATAATCGGGACTATTGAACTGTCCGCCCAAATGCCCGATGAGAATGCTACTCTGAGTCAGTTGTGGCTGATTGACAAAATACACCCCACCTAATTTAGCTTGCTTCACCACAGGTAACTGAAGTTTAGGCAAATTTGGGTTAGCCTTCCAATCACCAAACTTAGCTTGAACAAGTTCGCGCATCTTCTTAGAATCAAAATCCCCGATAATCCCCAAAATCATATTATTTGGGTAAAAATATTGCTGATAAAACTGACTCAAATCCTCACGCGAAATCTTATCTATCGTTGCATACTCAGTCGTTCTGGCATAAGGGCTATCCTTACCATAAATCAACTTACTAAATTCCCGACTAGCAATATCATCAGGAGCATCATTGCGTCGAGCAATACTACCTCTTTCCTGCGTCTTTGACAGATCCAGCTTATCAGCAGCAAAAACCGGCTCTCGCAGCACCTCAGCAAACAGCCCAAACACCATTTCTAAATCTTCAGTAAGCGACTCAAAACCAGCACCAGCCGAAGTCTCACCAATACTAGTTTCCACCGAAGCCGCTCGTTGTTCCAACATTTGATTTAGCTGATCCGGAGTATGCTTGCGAGTTCCTCCAGTTCGCATCACCTCCCCAGTCAAGTCAGCCAAACCGACCTTATCACTCGGCTCAAAGCGATCGCCAGTACGCACCAAAGCACTACCACTCACCAACGGCAGATCGCGATCCTCTATCAAATATACAACCATCCCATTTTGCAGCACAAAGCGATCGTACTTCGGCAACTTCACCTCAGGTAAAGGTGCAAACCGCAACTCAGTATAAGGCTTCGCTCCCGTCGCTGCCACAGCAAAATCAAACATTCCCACAAGCAACAGAGTAAAACCAAGCATCAACGAATACAAAAGCCTTTTCCCCATTACCCTCTTCCTCTTACCCCTAACCTTACCCATAATCTTCTTCCTTCGCGCCCTTTGCGCCTTGGCGGTTCGTTTCTCCCTCAGGCTAGAAGCCTGGGGCTACACGTACAAAGCCTGCCTACGCAGGCTATTAATTACCCCTTCTTCGACAACAACTTACCAACAGTGCGATTCTCCGGTGTAAAACTTTCCCTTGCCACCCGTTGAATATCCCCAGGAGTCACAGCCGCAATTTGATCCAACTGCTTAAACAAATTGCGCCAAGAACCAGTTTTCACCTCATATTCCAACAATTGTTGCGCCATACCCATATTAGAATCAAGCGATCGCAACAAACCCGCTCGCGCTTGCGTCTTGACTCTCTCCAACTCAGAAGGGGAAACAGGCTGAGTTTTCAAAGCGTCAATTTCCTTTCTTAAAGCGATCGCAACCTCATCAACATTGCGACCAGGAGCCGTCAGAGCATAGAAGAACATCAAATTCGGATACTTCTCTCCCGGAAATCCGCTGGAACCTTGAGCACTCAGCGCCAAACGTTGTTGTTCTACCAAAGACTTATACAAGCGCGACGTGCGCCCACTACTCAACAAACTGCCAATAATGTCATAAACTGCATTATCTGGATGAGTAATTGCCGGACGGTGATAACCTTCTAAATACCAAGGTTGCGAAGGTAGTTCTAAAGTAACTTCCCGCGTTTGCTTTTGAGGAGGTTCCACCGGTACTTGGGTTCGTGGTTTCGGTTTAGCCTTAAAGCGTCCAAAGTAAGTTTGTGCTAGTTGTTTGACTTGATTTGGCTTAACATCTCCAACAACAGCGATCGTTAAATTGCTCGGTACATAGTACGTATCGAAAAACTTCCGCACATCTTCCCGTGTTAGGTTGCGGATATCCTCGTCATAACCAATCACCGGACGCCTGTAAGGATGCACTTTAAAAGCCGCATCGTTAAATTTCTCCACCATCAACCCGATGGGAGAGTTTTCCACCCGCAGGCGTCGCTCCTCTAAAATTACATCTTTTTCTTTATAAAACTCGCGAAATACAGGATCGAGAAATCTGTCAGACTCCAAAGACATCCACAATTCCAACTTGTTAGAAGGAAAGCTGTAAAAATAACGAGTCGCTTCTGTGGAAGTATTTGCATTTAAACCAACACCTCCCGACTGTTCGACAATTCGCCCCAACTCGTTTTGCTTGACTAATTTGGCTGCTTGTGCTTCAACATTTTTAAACTCGGCAGATAACTTAGCAACTTCATCTTGTTTACCAGTAGCTTTCGCTGTTTTAATTTGGCTAGATAACTGATCCAAACGGTCTAATAAAGGTTTCTCAGCCTTGTAGTCTTTTGTACCAACAAACGTTGTCCCCTTAAATGCCAAATGCTCTAGAAAGTGCGCCACGCCTGTTTTTCCATTTGGCTCATCCACGCCACCGACATCAGCGTAAGTAAGAAAAGAAACTACAGGGGCTTGATGGCGTTCCAAGACAATGAACTTCATGCCATTATCAAGACGAAACTCCGTTAATTGTTTAATTACTCGATCTAAATAAGGTTGAATCGAAGTTGGAGGTGGTGGAGTTTGCGTTTTGGCTAAAGCAATTTCTGGTAACAACCCCCAACAAAAAAAGATTGGCAAAATAAGGGTTACAACTAGAGTAAGAATCGGTATTCTCAAGCTTGAGCCTGAAAAAAATCTCAAATCTACAATTGGTGAGAAGTAACTAAGCTGCTTCATAGGGAGAATAAAGGGACGCTTGGACTGGGAAGGGGGACAAGGGGGACAAGGAGGACAAGGGGGACAAGGAGGACAAGGAGGACAAGGGAGCGGGGGGAAAATATTTGTTCTTTCTTAGCCTTTTTCCCTTACCTCTCAACAAAATTACCCCATGCCCAATGCCTGAATCAAACAGGGCGTTAATCTTGTATTAAGGTTTCTGTGATTTTTATACTTCACGTTAGACAATAATGCTACAAATCCTGTTTTGGAAACATTACCGTAACTATTATTATGCGAGTTTTTAATTCTTCTCCGCCTGCTGAGGCACAAACCCGTACCCGGATTTTAAGTGCGGCTTTGCGGTTGTTTGCATCTCAGGGATTTGACGGTACGACTACCCGCGACTTAGCGCAGGCAGCTGGTGTAGCTGAAGGTACTTTGTTTCGTCATTTCCCGAATAAAAAGGCGATTTTGGTTGAGGTAGCGACTAACGGCTGGGTGGAGATTTTGACAGATTTGCTGACAGAATTGAGTGAAATGGGCAGTTATAAGGCTGTAGCGCAAGTGATGCGCCGGCGGATGTGGAATATGCACAAAAATGTCGATTTGATGCGAGTTTGTTTTATGGAAGCGCAGTTTCACCCAGATTTGCGCGATCGCATTCAATTAGAAGTCATTGATAAAATGAGTTCTGTTGCCGAAGCTTTCTTTCAAACCGCGATGGATAAAGGCATCTATCGCCAAACTAATGCTAAATTAGTTGCCAAAGTTTTTTTAGGAATGTTTGCGATCGCAGGCTTTTCCAATAATACCTTGATGGAACCTGATGCCTCTCCGGAAGAAATGAAAGAAATGGCAGAAGGACTCGCTGATATATTCCTTAATGGTGTGTTGGTCAAAGAGTGAGGAGTTAGAAGTGAGGAGTTAGGAGTTGATGAGGAAAGACAAAAAATTATGGTTTTAGAGTAGACTTGGAGACAAACAACTTGAGCAGGTTATCCGATGGATAGAACTACACTCATTACTAACATTCTTGAGAAGCGTAAACCCCTTGCTCAGAGGATTCAAGTGGTACAGGGGAACTTGAAAACTCTTTCCACAGCCCTGCATCAAGTGGAGGAGTACCGCAATCACCTTTTAAAACAAGTTGATGATCCGAATGTTATTGGGAGACTTGAAGAGATTAGTTTTTCTAACATTCAGTTGACTATTGCCTCTGAGTTAGAAACCTTAACTAAGCTAAAAAACCGTTTTTCTCGCGATACTCTCAATATAGGTGTAGTGGGACGTGCTAGACAAGGAAAAAGCCGTCTCCTGCAAAGTTTAACCAGATTAAGTGCAGCCGAAATCCCTGATGGCGATCGCCAACATTGTACAGGGGTTCGGAGTACAATTCACCATAACCCCAATGTCGATACTTATGGAGAGGTGTGGTTTCATACGGAGCGATCGTTTTTAGATGAAGTGATTACTCTTTACTATGAAAAACTTCGTTTAGGCATAAAACCTATCACTTTAGAAGAATTTGCCAATAAACCTTTACCACAATTACCTCAAGATATCCCTGGTTATGCAGCACCAGGGGCAATGTATGAACATTTAAAGCGATATCATACTCACCTAGATCAATATCGTCATCTCTTCAAAGAAACTTCCCCTCTAATTATTCAGAAACATCAGATTCGAGAATATGTTTCTCAAGATACTCTTGATGGTCAACGAATTTTATTTAACTATTTAGCGGTTAAGGAAGTAAAAATTACCTGCACATTCCCGAATGTTGATATTGGGAAAATTGCTTTAGTAGATATGCCAGGTTTAGGAGATACCGGACTTGGAGATGAAGAAAGGTTAATTCAAGCATTAGGAAAAGATATTGATTTTGTTTTATTTGTGAGAATGCCTAAATCTGCCGGGGATTATTGGGCAGATGTAGATGTTAAATTATACGATACGGCTCGTTCAGCTTTAGCTGATTTGCCAGTTAACTTATGGTCATTTGTGGTACTTAATAGAACTAATGCCGAATCAAATAATGGCGATAATTTGAAAAATTGCCAAGATTTATTGGATACAGTAGAAGAAAAACATATTAAGGTAGAAAAATCTTTGATTGCTAACTGTGGTAATGACACAGAAGCAACTAAACTTTTAGATCAAGTTTTGGATTATTTAACTAATAATATGATCGTTCTCGATCAACAATACACTTCTGCTTGTCAAGAACGTTTAAAAGAAATTAATAAAATCGTCAATGCGGAATTAAACAAAGCCAAAACCATCTTCAATCAAAATGTAGAAGACGATTCTCAAGAAACTGAAGAACTCTTTAGCGATTTATTCGGAGATAATGATAGTGGCTGGTGGAAAGACGTTGCATTAGGACTTCAAGGACTGAGAACACAGCTTTGGTATCTGCGTCAAACTCCCAATGAAGAGTTACATAGTGGTGTCATTGCTGCTATTGAAAATTGTGAACAAGATAAAGGTATTTTATCTTCAGAAAATGCTCTACAAGAGATTAATGATCGAATTATGATTAGTAGTGCATTCCGAACTTATCCTGATTATCAAGATGAACTGAGGGTATTTATCTCTCATCGTTTCTTATCTTTAGATGAAAATCTCAAGCGGACAGTGGAATTAGCAAAAAATCAGGTTGTTAATGTTTTAAAAGAAAAAGGACGTTTAAGCATCATAAGCAATACCGAAGGTTCGGAGTTTTTTACTGAAATCTCTGAACTCATACCAGAACGTTTTACAAAGCTAAAAGCCGGATTTAAAATCATAGCAGGCTTTCAATTATCATATCGTGGATTAATTCTTCCACGTATTCGTCAACACCTAGACGGACTTACTAATATTAGTGCTATGACGGGTCAATCAGGAGGAATTTCGGAACAACAAGATAAAACACTTACTGTTTCTAAAGATACAACTGCTGAAGATATTTTAACGGCTCTGGAAATCGATTATGATAAAGCGATTAATACGATTAAACCAGCCATAGAAGAATTGCTGTGTGAACCTAATGAAGCGGTTCATGCAATGGTAGAGGAATTTATTGATAACATCATTCGTCAAAAAGACATTCAAAAAGAATGGAAAAATTTTCTCCGAGGACTTCGGGGAAAGATATGGTCAGACATTTTTGGAAAAAAAGAAAGGGATAGAGAGATGAGAAAAGAATGGCTGGACTCAGTTAATCAAGTTACTCTAGTTAATCAACTTGAATCTTTTAATTTAGCTCAATAGTAGTGAGGAAAAATTATGACAGATGGAAATGAAGAATTAAAAATCATTATGGTTGCTCTCAGAGGAATGGGTAAAACCAGTCTTTTAGCAGCCATGCACGAAGAATTTCGCAAAACCTTCGATAGAGCTAATCTTGATACTTGGGTAGATGATAACAATACATTACGCGCCATAGAAGAATGTAAGTCTGTCTTGAAAAATATAGATGCAAAATTAGAAAATAAAGTTACTCCTACGCAGCCTAAAGACAACCCTTGGAGTGACCAAGGTTTCAGCTTTGAGCTTGGTAGTAGTGGAAAAAAGTTTATGAAATTGAGGTTCACCGATCCCTCTGGTGAATACTTTAATCCAAATGCGTCAGATGAACAAAGACAATATGTTAAAAGACAGCTAAATGAATGTGATGCTGTAGTAATTCCTATTGATGCTACTGCACTCATGCAAAAAAAGACGGGAAAAGTAAATAATGCAGAAATCGGCACATGGCATGAAGAAAAAAATAGTTCTCAGCGCATTACCCAACTATTAAAAGATGCTTATACTAATGTAAAATCGCCTAGATTAGTGATTTTAGCTCCTGTCAAGTGCGAAACCTATACTAAAACACCTAGAGATGCAGAAAGCTTACTATACCATGTCAGAATCGGATATGGTGAATTACTCAATTTTTTTAAATCAGATTCTTTAATTGATAAGGTAGCTGTAGTAATAGCTCCAGTCCAAACTATTGGAAATGTAGTTTTTAGTTATGCCAAGACTGATAACGATGGGTATACAAAGTTTTACTACCATAAAACTCCTATTAATGCTCCCTACGAACCGAAAGATGGCGATCAACCTCTGCGATATATCTTATTGTTTCTCATTAATGTTTTCTTAGAAAACAAAAAAGAAATTCTTAAAAAAGAACAAGAGAATTTAAAAGCACTTACAAGTGAGCTTGGTAAGGATAAAAGTAAGCTAGACAATGCAAAAAGAGAATTTGATGAAAAACAAAAACTCTTAAATGAACGTAATAATACATGGTGGTTAGCTAGAGCTATATTCAATATCTTTGATGATAGAGAATCACGGTACTATACAGCGAAAGAGCAATTTGACCAAAAACAAGTTGATTTTCAAGAAACCCAATCAAATGTTGAAACAACTTCGCTCAAAGTTCAAGCAACTCAAGAAGAAATTAATGCATTCAATAATGCCTTATATAAATTTGCGATCGGCTGTAAAAATAATGATGGGTTTGCGGTTGTTCAAGGGCATAAATGGTTCAATGTTCCCCAGTCTATTTTCTAGCGAGCAACAAGGATGGTTGAGTTATGAGTAACTTTGAAATCTATGTTAAAACTTCCGCACTAGGCAAGACAGGTATTCACTGGCGTCGGATCGAGAGTGAAGAACGTCAGCTTGTAGAAGTTCCTAGTTTGATCAAACATCAAGTTATAGGAGAAGAAAATGGTCAAATAACTATTGTTAACGATTTAATTGATGAAGTTAAGCCCTCTCTACTTATATTTAGAGATAAGAATGGCGAAAAGCTTCTATTAGAAATTACAGGAATTGAATCACCCCAACGCTCTATTAGGCTGGGACGAAAAGTTTTCAATTCTATGGTTTGGATAGCTGATGATATAGAAGAAAACGAAGTAGTCTTACGAAAGATTGCTTATAGCGCAATCCAGAATATTTTACAGAAAGATTTTTCATTAAGTGAAATGATTGAGAAATCAGTAGAATTCTATGGACTAGAAGAATTTAGAGTCAATCTAAAAGAAATTAACGAATATATTGGGCATATTCAACCAGTTGATAGTCATCATTTTAGTGATATAGAATCATATCAAGAATATCAAATAGAACATAAATCGTCTGAAAGTTTAGATAAATTGGCAGAAGAACTCCAAAATTATGCCCTACCTAAACAATGGGTGAATTGGGATGGAGAAACAAAAAACGATGGCGTTTTAATTGTTGTGACAGAAAATTTAGAAAAAAGAACTATTCTGCACAAAGCTGGAGTCTGGAGAGGTTTTGCAACTAATGTAGAAGAACCTGCAAAAGTAGTTGAATTACAGGAAAAAAAAACGAAAACGTTGCCACCAGTGGAGACACTACCAGCAGAACAGACTCAAATACCCCATCAACCAATTTCAACTCCTTGGCGCATAATCATAATGCTGATAGTGGGGATAATAGTGATATTGTTCATAATTCTCGGATTCCCATCCCCGGTGCAAGCTCCACATCAACCGGAGAAGAATCCACAATTGTATTTGTTGAGGTAAGTAAATCGATAGTAAATATAGTAAATTTTGTAGGAGATGTGGTTTCCTCATTATTAACAGAAGAAACCATAACATCTTTAATGTCTCGATTAGATGATGAACAAAATTGGAATTTATTTTATATTGTCAATTTCTTAAACTTATATTACTATTACTCACCTGATACTTCTCCTTCTCAAAAACATGACATAAGTATTTTATATGGAGAGCTAATTCAAAAAATAAAGCTTAAAGACAAAGAGTACAAGTGCGACCTTGCAGAACAGTTTAAAAAAATAATGAGTTTATATGGAGAGCTAATTCAAAAAATAAAGTGTGAAGGCGAAGACTACAAGCGCAAAGTTGAGGAACAGTTTCAAAAGAGTCATCAAGGATTAGATTCTAAAGATAACAACAAAATTCCTAATCATCCTGAGATTATTAATAAATTTAATGTTTTAAATAGTCATGAAAAACAAAATTTGAAGTATCTTGGTTGGTTTATTTTATATTGCAAAATCTATAGGTTAGATATAAATGATCCAAAGAGGATAACGCCGATTTGGCAGCGTTACTCTCGCTTAATTGAGCAGATTAAATGTTTGCCTATTAATGAACGGATTTAATATGAGTGTAATTTGAACTTTGCCTAACAAACATTTGCAGTATAATCAATCACGCAAAAGTTAATCATAATTTATAACCCCTAACTGTTTTTGCTTGCTGACGCCATTGTTGCACTAATTCGATCGCCGGACATAAATCTCGTCGCTGCATGGTTGCTACCTGGAAGCGCAAAACTTGTTGATGCAATCTGTGCGTGGGAGTTTCTGCCAACTGTGCCACCGAACCTATACCTGCATGAAGCAATAATCCGCAATATTGCGTCCCCACACTGGGAATGCGAGCCAAATCCGCCAAAGCTACCCATTTATTTACATACTGAAGATGAACTTGTAATTTATTTGCCAACGCCACCTTAGATTGCAAACTATTTCCTTGTTGAAAGAGCGCTTTTGTGGTAAATATCCCGCAGTTTTGGAGTTGGACTAGTTCTTCCTGACCTAATCCTGGCAATTGTTCAATCGACCAATCGCCAGTTGGCGTATTGTCCAATTTAGCTTGATTTTTAACAGACATTTTTTACCTGAGAAATAAGTTTGTTTAACTATTGTGACAAATTCACTCGTTGAGATCCTTGTCGATAGTTAGATAACAACAAGAACATTACGCAGTACTGTAGAGTTAGTAATTCTAACTCCAACAGTTTGAGCCAATGTTAAATAAAAACGGAAGCTTGAGGAGAAAAGCGATCGCCAACATCCTTGTTGCCATAACAACCGCGCTAACTTCTGCGGGGTTAGTCAGCTGCGGTAACGACGAACCAAAGCCACAGACTGAAACCCAGCAACAAAATCAACAAAATACTCAGTACAATAATCAGACTAACCAAAAGCCTATCCGGTCTAACAACGACCAAAAAGACGACAAAGACGACAAAGACGACCAAAAAGACGACAAAGACGACCAAAAAGACGACCAAAAAGACGACCAAAAAGACGACAAAGACGACGACAAAAAGTAGGGACTGGGGATTAGAAGCCCCGACGATTAAAATCGCGGCTACACAAACGCTCGTCCGCCTACCTTGGACTAACCTGAAAATAGGGTTTTAAATTTAATCTGACGAGAGTAATAAAAGAGCGTTAGGAAAAGAATTATTACCAATGCTCATTGCGAGCGTGCCCATTGCCCAATAGACATAGGAGTGAAAATGAGTGTAGAGACTATTCTGTGCTACGTCTGTTGGGGTTCAGATAACGCATCATTAAATTCGGTCGATGTCTAATGCCCAATGCCCCATGCCCCATGCCCATTGCCCATTGCCCAATGCCCAATGCTGATACAAAACACTTCTAACTCCCTTGTGGATACTCTACGGCAGCGAAGACAAAAACTAGCCAGCCTAATTGATTTTCCGGTAATTCTCTGGTCAGGAAACAACAGTCCGCGTAACTTTCCAGCAAATGTCTTTCCTTTTCGCGCTAGCAGTCATTTCCTCTATTTTGCGGGACTTCCCTTACCAAACGCGGTAATTCGCTTAGAAGCTGGAAAGTTAGAACTATTCATGGACGATCCTAAACCGAGTAGCGCTTTATGGCATGGAGAAACGCCAATTAGAGAAGAAATCGCCGAAAAAATTGGCGCGGATGTTGCTAAACCAATGGTGGAATTAGAATTATCAGTAGAAGGTGCGGCAACAATTGCCGTGCAAGATGCTGCCACTTGGACTCAGCAGTCGCAACTCTTGGGTAGATTAGTATTACCGCAAATTCAGCCAGCCGGAATTGACTTAGAGTTAGCCAAAGCAATTGTTACAGTACGTCTCACCCACGACGAAGCAGCATTAAGCGAGTTAAGAAAAGCGGCTGCTGTCACCATCGAAGCGCATAAAGCTGGTATGCGTGCTACAACTAGCGCCAAAATAGAAGCAGAAGTCCGGGCAGCGATGGAAGCAGCGATCGTGGCACATAACATGACTACTTCCTACAACAGTATTGTCACCGTTCATGGCGAAGTTTTGCATAGCGATCGCTATCACCATTCTTTGCAACCTGGTGATTTACTACTTGCTGATGTCGGTGCGGAAACTGAAATGGGTTGGGCTGCTGATGTCACTCGCACTTGGGCTGTATCTGGAAAATTTTCATCTACCCAGAGAGATATTTATGATGTCGTATTGGCAGCTCATGATGCGTGCATTGCCAAAATCCGTCCTGGTGTAGAGTATAAAGATATTCATTTACTAGCTTGCAGCGTCATTGCGTCAGGTTTGGTAAATTTAGGCATTTTCAAAGGAAATCCGCAAGACTTAGTAGAAATGGATGCTCACGCACTGTTTTTCCCCCACGGAATCGGTCATTTGCTGGGTTTGGATGTGCATGATATGGAAGACTTGGGGGATTTGGCAGGGTATGAAGAGGAAAGAGAAAGAAGCGATCGCTTTGGTTTAAGCTACCTACGTTTAAATCGTCCCCTCCGTCCCGGAATGTTAGTTACAATCGAACCTGGCTTTTATCAAGTCCCTGCGATTTTAAATGATGCTAACCTGCGCTCAAAGTATCATAACATCGTCAATTGGGAGCGTTTCTCTCAATTTGCCGATGTACGCGGAATCCGCATTGAAGATGATATTTTAGTTACAACAGAAGGCAGCGAAGTTTTAACAGCCGCATTGCCAAATCAAGCCAGTGCTGTAGAGGATTTGGTTAGTGGTTAGTCGATAGTGGTTAGTTGTTAGTGGACAGTGGTTATTGCTGAAAAAATAACCCTCTAACTCCAAACTCCAAACCCCTAACTCCAAACCCCTAACTCCTAACTCCAAACTCCTAACTCCTAACTCCTAACTCCTAACTCCTAACCCCTAACTCCTAACCCTCTTTTATGACTCTGGAGAGAGAATAATAATTATGAAGCCCCGACGATTAAAATCGCGGCTACACAAACAAAGTCCGCCTACGCGGACTAACCTGAAAATAGGGTTTCAAATTTAATCTGGCGAGAGTAATAAAAGAGCGCTAACCCCTAACCCCTAACCCCTAACTCCTAACTCCAAACCCCTAACCCCTAACCCCTA
>NZ_JAOWRF010000392.1 GCF_025753815.1 Plectonema radiosum NIES-515
GGAAAAGGGGGGACAAGGGGGACAAGGTGACAAGGGGACAAGGGGACAATTTCTTTCTATTCCCAATGCCCAATGCGAGCGTGCCCAATGCCCAATGCCCCATCCCCAATGCCCCATCCCATTACTTTGACAGTTTTTGAATCTGCTCGGTAAAATAAACTTCGTCATACTTGAGTTGTTGCGCTAATTCCAGCCCTTTTTGAAAGGCTGTTAGTGCAAGAGTCGGCTCTTTGCGTTCTAGATAAATTTGCCCAATTTGGTCGTAAGCCTTCATCATGCCGTAAAAGTTGACGGCTCGCTCTTGTGTCTGTACCAAAATTTGCCCAGTTTGCAAAGCTTCTTCTGTTTGTCCTTGGGAACGGTATAGGGCGATTAATTTTTGTAAAGCTTCGCCGGCGGTAACATATTGTTCTTGTTGCCAAGCTGTGGTATAAGCTTCTTGATAGTTTTTGAAGGCTTCTGGGAGTAAAGTGGGATTTTCTTTGGTTAGGGATTGGTAATCTGAGCCGATCGCTAGCTTTAATTGTGGTATCTGAATTAAATTATTTTCACTTTGGTAAGCTTGGATCAACTGATTGCGTATTTTAATTGATTGCTGTGGTTGTTTTTGTTGCTCGTAAATGTAAGCTAGTTGTTGCAGGTATGCTAACTGATTGATGCGATCGCCAATGCGTGCCGCTAAATTTAACAATTGTTCGTAAGCGTCGGCAGCTTTGGTGTAATCAAACCAACTCATGTGCAGTTCCCCCATTGTTTTGAGGGTTTCCACAACGGCAGCAACATCATTGTTTTGTCGGACTGCGGCTAAAACTTGATCGTAAGCTGCGACTGCTTCAATTGGCGATCGCAAACCAGTATACGCCATCGCCAGCGATCGCCAAAGTTCTACATCAACTGTTGCAGAAGGTGTTTTTTCCCGAAGTTTTTTTTGCTTTTGAGAAGAAGATATTTGAATTTTTTGCAATCGCTGCATAATATAGAATATTTCTGGGCGATTGTTTTCATTCCAGGCGATCGTACCCACCCGCGACAGCGCTTGCACTTCTGCTAGTGAACCTAAATAGCGACGTAAACGCAGTTCCCGGTTCCAAATATCAAACGCTCCCATCTTGTCCCCAGCAAGCTGTTTAGCCACAGCTTGCTGATTCAAATTATCCAACGCCGCTGCCAAATCTTGCTGTTCAATAACAGATAACGGCTGCTTGTTAGGTTTATGGGGTAGCAGTGGATCTGGTATGGTAATCTCCAGTGGACTAGGCGGAAATTTATCCGGTTGTAGTGGCTTTTTTGTCTCTGCCAAAGTCAAAGAACTGCAAAACTGCCAGATTATAGCAGCAGTAATTGTCACACTTAAACGCCTGAGCATAATTTTTTGATCTCGCCTTGCTGTAAATTGTATGGGGACGCTTGGACGCTTGGATTAGAGGTTCGCGCTTGGGGATTGGGGTTAGAGACTGTCCTGTTAGGGATTAGAGGTTGGGGTTAGGGACTAAACGTTAGCGGTTAGAAACAGGACTTTCTTACCTAGTCCAAGCGTCCCTAGACATTGACGAAAATAAGCGATCGTATTCTCCACAAATATAGGCAACCACAAGTTTTACAATACTCAAAGAACTCGTAAATTATTTTCCAGCAATCGATTTATAATCTGTAATGACACATTCTACTGATATTGCCACCTTAGCTCGCTGGATGGCGGCTGATTTTAGTAATCAAGAACAAGCTTTTGAAAATCCGCCTTTTTTTGCTCATATTCGCGTGTGTATGCGTCCCCTGCCGTTAGAAGTTTTATCAGGGGTAAGTTTGTTTGTCGAGCAAGCTTATGATTATATGCTCAATGACCCCTATCGCTTACGGGTGTTGAAGTTGCTGAACGCAGGGTCACACATCGAAATCGAAAATTATACTGTTAAGCAAGAAGAAAAGTTTTACGGTGCTTCCCGTAACCTGCTACTCCTCAAAGAGTTAACCGTCAACGATTTAAAAAAATTACCAGGCTGCAACATGATTGTTGAGTGGACTGGTAACAGCTTCAAAGGCAAAGTTGAACCAGGTAAAGGCTGCATGGTCTTTCGCAACAAGAAAAACACTTATCTTGATAGTGAATTTGAGATTGACACCGAGAAATTTATTAGCCTTGACCGAGGACGAGACCCAGAAACCGATGAGCATATCTGGGGATCTGTTGCCGGACCATTTCACTTTGTCCGTTGGGGCAGTTTTGCGGATGAGGTAAAACTATAAAAAGTTAGGAGGAGCGGAGTTATGAGTTATGAATTAAAAATTGCGCTCTTTCCAGCTTGAAATTACCAACTCCTCACACAGACGTCTGGTGTGCTACTAATCGGGGCTTTTTTGTGGCGATCGCGGATCATGTTTTCGTGACACTTTTGGCAACGCCGGCGATCGCGATCGCCGAAGGTGAAATCGGCTGCCCAACACATATCTTGTAATCTTAACCAGCCCCACCATCAGGTCTGCCTGGTTGGCAGACCATCAGATAAACGTCCTAGAAAACCACACAAACGGGCGATCGAAAGGCGAAAAATTCACCCAGAGTCAACTCGCAATTGCTCAACCCAAGGAGCCATAGCTGCACAAACGGGCGATCGCTCTATCTGTACGTCGATTATCCCCCAACTCGGCATCTTCCCATTGCTCAACTGCCCAAGCTTGGAGGTCTGTGAAATTTTCCAATCTTCTTCGATGACTCTAATACACCCCAACTCCACTTGAAAATATGTTGGTAATGACAAGTCCTAAAAGGACGGCTTTGTGTTAAAATTTCGTCAAGTCGGGATAGGAAACTGCCACGACTCCAAATAGACATGGAGAAAACCTAAGACTATTTTGGTATGGGATTTCGCTCTTAGTGTCAATAATCACCGTACCTTTAAGTCAGTGAGTGTTTCAAAGATGTAAAATTGCACTATAATGATTAAGAACTGATTTGCATGGCTACTCAACTGCTATTCAAAAAAAAGCAAAGAAAGTAGACGAGCAGTAAACATAAATGCGGCGCCGTAGCCAAGTGGTAAGGCAGAGGTCTGCAAAACCTCCATCCCCCGGTTCAAATCCGGGTGGCGCCTTGAAAGAAATAATTACCCAATACTGTAAAGCCTTTGACGACAAGTGTTTGTGCGAAGTTTTGCACTTTTTTGAGCAAGGCTTGCATGAGCTACATATTCCAACAAAATTCAATATGTGTCAATATTCTTCAATATAGTTAAGAATTTTAGTTACGTTTTTAGTGACAATTTTGGACTTTATAGAATTTGACAAGAAACTGCGCGAGGCTAACGCAAGGTTGCGTGCAGCCAGCACGAAAGTATTCGTAGAACGGAGAGCAGGAAGGCTACAACTTCGGGCAACGTTGCCACCAAAGCCTCATATCGATAAGCCAAAACCCTACCAGCAGCAAGTAACTCTCAATTTAAAAGCGACACCAGCAATCCTTGCAAAGCGCTGTAATCAAGGCGAAAAAAATGGGTGTCCAGTTAGAGACTTGCTTTTTTTTTGAATGGGCTGATTGGATTGATACTTCCACACTATCGGTGGAAAGTATCGCAAGCTGGCTCGAAAGATTCGAGCGATCGCACTGGCAAAAAACCAAGAAGACCGATGCAGCGCTTACAACGTGGAAGGATTATCGATTAACTTTTAACAGGCTGGACGGCGATCGCACCCTCACGATAAAAACACTGGTAGAGGCAATTGTAAAAACCGAACCAGACAGCCGTACTTGCAAAAAGGAAAAAAGGGGTGGATGTGAAAAAGTTATTTAAAAATGCATAAACTTTTTTTCTTATATGACGTCAAGTCTGCCGGACAGAAACTTCGTGGGAGCGAGCTTTACCCTCTGTAGGGTTTGAAAAGCCCCCTGATAAAGGAGGTTTTATTTGGAGGGAGGTCACAATCCCCAAACATATTCTTTACCATGAACCCATGAACCCATGAACCCATGAACCCCTAATGAGTGAATCTTTTGGTATTTGTCTCAGATAAAACAAGCACAAACATACTTGCTCGCTTGTTGGATAATATTTCTTTGCGTCCACCTCCACGACGATGTATTCTAACTTTGCTTTGTTCAAGTTTAAACTGTTCTTCTTCATGACATTGTTTTGCACAATTTATAAGGTCAATAAATTGCTCATAACTAATTCCCACTCATTTGTTTTGCACGCGAGGGATACTTTTGTATATAATCGAAGGTACTAATCATTTAATCAAGTAGTGGTAGAGGGTCAATTTTACTTTCTACCATTTTTTTGTACCCAAATGATATTCCGGACGAGTCTAATACTTGTACTAAATTTATGCTTGAGAATATGCACCCTTTTTGGCTATAACTAATCATTTTTAATGCCTCTAGTATCCAATCTAGTTTGACTGGATACATGGGGGTTTTCCTACAGGGCTATATTCCTATTAATTTTGACTACTTTTTATATCCTAGATATTGATAATACAGACCGTCACAAAACTCCCGCGTATAATCATTAAACCACAAACTCTTGGAAACAAACCTAAAAACAAGGGTTCCAGCCCTCGTCAACAAGGAGCATTCAGTATTGGGAATAGAGCGATCGCTGTCATCACACTCATGGTGGTAAGCTCTTCCACATCTAACTTGCAATAACAGCATTACCCTTATTTTTGATTTTTCTCTGCCATTTAATTATTAACTGCTATATAAAACCTAGACATGTCTAGACATTTATTTCTTGCTTCATCGGGAGCATGGGAGCGGTTATCCCTCAGCAAGCTTTCACGATGAAGCCAAACGTGATAAATTGATTGCTGCGTTTAAGTCCCTGTCCATTAAGTGTCCACAACTTTTGCAGTTGTAAATCCGTTCTTTCAATGGCATATCTTGAATATGACCACAGTTTGAACAGGTTTTGCTTGACGGAAACCAACGGTTAGCAATAATTATTTCGCAACCAAACTTTTTAGCTTTGTATTCCAACTGCCTTTTAAATTCATGAAATCCACAATCAGCAATAACTTGCGCCAGTTTGTGGTTAGAGAGCATTCCAGATACATTCAAATCTTCTACTACTATTTTTGCGTGGTTTTTGCATAAGTAAGTAGTGATTTGGTGAAGTGTTTCTTTTCTAAGATTTGCTACTCTTGCATGATGTTTAGCAAGTTGAATTTTAGATTTTTGTCTGTTGTTAGAACCTTTAACTTTTTTAGAAAACTTTTTAGATACTCTTCTAAGTTTTTCTAGATTGGTTTTGTAATGCTTAGGGTTTGAAAATACTACACCAGTAGAAAGTGTAGCTAGTTCCTTAACCCCTAAATCAACTCCCACAACCTCGTATTCTTTAACAGTTGGTTCATGAGTTTGTTCATAAGTAAACGCAATAAACCAGCTATCAGCAGTTCTTGAGATAGTGATTTTAGTGCAAGTTGTGTGTGGCAAGTCCTCGTAAGTTTTCACCCATCCAATTGTTGGCAATTTTATTGATCTACCACCAATCGGTATTGGTTTACCGCTTGCATCAATAGTAAATGAATCATGATGACCTTTCTTTTTAAAGTTTGGATATCCTCCTTTACCAGATAGAAATCTAGAGAAGGCATCACCAAGATTATCAAAAGCATATTGAGTTATTTTCTGACAAACCCCCTTTTCTTTAATCCAAGTAAACTCTGGTTTAACATGGTTATTAAAGAACTTTTTTAAAATATATTTGTTAGGTTTTAATCCATCGTTGTACAAATTATTCCAAGTAGCAAGACCCCAGTTATAAGTAAATCTAGCTATTCCAGCGTGTTTACTCATTATTATTTCTTGGCTGCTATTTATTTTTAATTTTGTTTTGATGGATAAAAGCATTGTTCGACTTCAACACTGTGTTTCTTTACTCTTTAATTCTATCTCATTATGTCTAGGGTTGTCAATGGTTTGTTTAAGTTTGTTTTTCAAGTCTGTAGAGTATGAACGTAACCCGTACAGCCTGCAAGAAAAGCAATGTATGATAGCCATTAAGTCTTCTACCAACTCTTGTTGTGGAGACAAAGACTCTTGATTGGCGACAATAATCTCGCAACCGTAACCTTTTGCTAATTCTTCTACAAACTCAAATGCAAATCTACAAAGTCTGTCTTTATGAGCTACGACTAAAATTTTGATTTCTCCTTTGAGAATAGAAGAAATAAGATTTAAGAATTTTTTTCTTTTAAAGTTTAACCCGCCACCAATCTCTTTAACGGTTTCATCAACGGCTATACCTCTGGAACTACAAAAAAGCTCCATAGCTTTAATTTGATTTATTAATTCGGGTTTTTGATTGTTTGATGAAACCCGACAATAGATAATTACTTTTTTTGTCGTCTCTAATGGCTGTAAACCTTGGGCTACTCTTAAATCATCATCATTGTAATAACGGTAATTAGAAAGGGTTCTTTTTGCAGGTAATTTTCCTGATATATCCCATCGTTGCAATGTTTTAACTGTTACCCCAAGCTTTTTAGCAAATTGGTGCGGTTTGTACATCAGATTAATGTCTAGACTTCAACCTTATTGTACATCAATGTATAGGGTTTTTGCTTCTTAGGATAAGCTCTCCCTGATTTAACAGTCTGTCTAATAATATTTGTAACTCGGATACCGATTGAAATAATCTGTGTGCTATGTATTCCTTGAAGGTTTCTCTTTGCGATCGCCTGAAGTGACCTTTCGCTGGCTCCCGTGGTAGATGTGCATTTTATTAAGAAGGCATTTTATGCGGCATTAGATGTGGAAGAGCTGATAAGCTCAAATGCTCACTAATAAGTTGTTTTCTGGTATGCCTGCATTTCGCGCTCAATGTCCACATGACAAGGCTTCTAAAAAACTTTTTGGTTGACTGATATCTTGCACCTACACGCCCGCGAAGGGTGAGGCTATACAAACGAAGCCTGCCTACCCAGGCTAAAATTTATGATTTTTCGTGTTGTTGATAAAAATGTATATTTATTAAAAACGTAAAAGATGTAAAGTTATTCCGGTTTTTAAACTTGGGAAAACCTCTACCTTCATTCGCGCAGCGTCTCGCAGAGAAGAAGTTTTTGTAAGCAGTATCAAGACGTTTCACGTTTTGCTGTAAAACAGTAGAGTCAATTTCACCAAACCACGGTCTAGCTTTCTTTAGCTCTGGCAATGCAGTTATTTGGATATCTCCAGCACTGCGACGTGGATTTTTTATCTTCCCGTATGAGTCAATTTTAGAATCTTTCCAAGGTTCACCGCTTGCACCATTCTTGCTAACAAAACAAGTCAGTGGACAAGCCTCTGCCTTGGTTCTAACATCACAATAGTCACCTTGGATGAATTGTTGGTTATATTGAGCTATTCTGTCAGCCAAACTCCAATTGTAAGTAGAGCGAAGCATGTCTAGCCATCCACCCATTTTGTTTGACTGAGTAACGTTAGGACGTAGCTTGTAGGCGTAATTTGTTAGCAAATACCATCACCTCCTGTTGTCGATTAACTTATTTGAATGTACGCTACATATATACAAAACACAATCAGCAATTATAGAAAGATGGGAAGTTTTTCTCCTTTATTTCTAAGTAAGTGTAAATATTTATATAAAAAATCTCATAGAGTATATAGCACACCAAAAAGATTAAATTAAAGCACCCTTCGGGGTGCTATCAGCTTTCAACCCAAGCGCCTAAAGTACGAACGGGCGCAACTGCGTTGCTGTTTCTCAGGGGTTTTCAGCATTTCTCTTATAATTATTGAGAATAAAACAGCCTACACTTGCAGATATAAATCCTTCAAGCGCTTGTATAGCAAGGCTTTTCGTCAATGGAGAATAGGGAGATCGAATCCCTGACCTCTGCGGTGCGATCGCAGCACTCTACCAACTGAGCTAATTCCCCTAGTTCTTAGTCGTTTTACTAACCACTAAAAATGTGCCACTCCCTATTTTAACACTCAGATGCAATTGTTGGTTGTAACTTGAGGAATGGAATAAACTTCCTGCACCCGTTCCAACTCCAGATCGCTGAGATAATCTACAGCCCAGTTTGCCAAACGCTGCATCATATGGAATGGGTAAGTGTTTGCGACTCCAACTACTTGCATCCCCGCACGTTTTGCTGCTTGTATACCATCTGGTGTATCTTCTATTGCCAGACACTCTGACGGTTGAAGGTTCAATTCCGGATATTCTTGGTTCAAACGTTCTACTGCCAACACATAACCGTCGGGTTCTGGTTTGCTTTTGGCGATGTCATCCCCAGCCACTATAATTTTAAACTGTTCAACCAGTTTGCTGTGTTCAAGTACAAGTTCTATTTCTTTGCGGATAGCACCACTAACTAAAGCTAACTTTAAATCGCGCGATCGCACCTGAAATATTAAGTCATCTAAACCCGCATACAAAGGAAGTTTTTCTCTTTTCTCAACTTCCAGCGCATACATAGTTGCTTTGCGGTTTAGCAACACAGTTAAATAATTTTCACTTACAACTCTACCACGGCTTGCCAACAACTCACGCAAACAATTGCGATCGCTCCGTCCCAAACAAACTTGGTTTAACTCACCCTTTTTCAGGGTGAGATTTTCCTCAATCAAAATTTGCTTAATCAGTTGTTCGTGAATTGACTCATCATTAATGATAACGCCATTAAAATCAAATAAAACTGCCTTTAAACTCATGCCTTTGTGCCAAATGCTGGAGATCCAAAGTCCTCCAAATCATTATTATCTATTGTGTTATCTCTTGTCGGCGCATATTGCCCAACTTTGTCGCGAATTGTATTTTCACGCAAAATCGGTTTCACACCACTAGTCACCTGATTTATCCACCAAACATCTTGGGTTTGCACTGCTGCAAATCTTGCCGCACCCATACTCGCATCTACACTGCCAGCAGCATAGTCACGAATATAAGGCTCTTCAAAAACATCATTTAGCCATTCTAACTGACGCAGGGTCTTTTGATTCCCATCCAAAATCAATATTTGTCCACCCTCAACCAGCAAGCGGAAGCTTTCATGAAGAATTGCTTGGGCTACTATTGGAGGTGTTTCGTGAAATAGCAAAGAAGCTGTCACCAAGTCAAAAGAAGCATCCTTAAAAACTGTTTTTTCAGCATTCCCATGTCGCCAAGTTATATCCAATTTAGCACTTTGCGCTTTGTGTTCTGCTCTTACCAGCATATAAGGCGATAAATCCAAACCAATAACTTCAGCTTGAGGAAAAGCCTGCTTTAACATTAAGGTTGTAGAACCTGTACCGCAGCCTAAATCTAGGATGCGTCGCGGTTGTACTTTCACAGCATCAATTAAAGCTTGACGCACCCAGGTTTCGTTAGGTGGTACAACGTACTGGGTAATCGGATCGTAGGAAACCGCTGCACCTGAGTTGAGATATCCCCCCTCAATGCCGTGGAAATTTTGGCTGTAGTATAAGGGAATTGTTACATCATCTCGTCGGAAGCTGGCGCTCTCTTTTTCCCAGTCTACACTTTCAGCATAACGCCGTAAAGATTCCTCATCAATCAAAAGGCGTACTACAGGTGATAAAAAACGTTCCCAAATTGTATCTTGACGAACCGCCATATAATTTTCTCAGATTTACGTAACTTTTGTAATTATTTACAAATCTTAATACATTTTGAAAAAATCTGGTATTTGTGCAGGAAGCGATCGCCCCACTTTTGTCTTCAACGTGTTACACTCATAATACAAACTGCCCTATTAGTATAGAGTAGTTAATCAGCTTCACGAAAATTTACGAAGCCGACTAACTCAAAATTAAACTGCTACAACTAACTTGGATTGCTTAGTTGTTAGTAGGTAGTGGAAAAACCAACAACTATCAATTAACAATTATCAACTATCAACCAACAACCAAAATAAATATTATGCCCTACGAAAACTTAGAAATCTCCACGCGATCGCCCGTTTTATCTTGGGCTAATCACCCTTTAAAATCAGACGAAATTAAAATGGCGAAAAACGTAGCATCGCTGCCATTTGTATTTAAACACGTTGCCTTGATGCCAGACGTTCACTTAGGTAAAGGCGCCTTAGTTGGTTCTGTAATTGCCACAAAAGAAGCAATTATTCCGGCTGCCGTCGGTGTAGATATTGGTTGCTTCGTGGGAGATACTTTGATTCCTCTGATGGATGGTAAATCATATCCTATCAAAGAGTTAGCGGATCGAAGTGAAAAATTTATAGTTTACGCGTGTAGTTCTAGCGGAAGAATTGTAGCTACGTATGCAACTGCAAAACTTACCAGAAAAAATGCCGCACTGGTGAAAGTGATTTTGGATAACGGTGAGGAAATCATCTGCACCCCGGATCACCAATTTATGCTGCGGGATGGAAGCTATGAGGAAGCACAAAATCTTCAAGCTGAGACATCTTTAATGCCTTTCTATTCAAAAGTAGATAAAGATGGCTATACCTTAATTGCTCAACCTTACTCCGGTAGATGGCAAAAAGCCCACTGGATTATTGCTAGATCGGGGTTACTTGGTGGAAAAGTCGAGAAATTTGAAGGGCAAAAAACTGTAATTCATCACCGGAACTTTAATGAATCAGATAATCGACCAGAGAATTTGGAGTTTATGGGTAATTGCGATCATTCTGCTTATCATCGTAACTTAGTCGAACGTAACCAACACTGGCAGTCCCCAGAATTTGAAGAAAAACGAGTTGCTGCACTTGCCAAAAAAGCCCAAAGGACCGAAGGATACCAATATTACGCTGAAAGAGGGACTAAAAACATCCTTCAGTACATGCAGCAACAGCCAGAACATTTTAAACAAGCAGTTGCTGACAATGGTATACGTGGAAAGCAATATTTGTTAGCTTACAACCAAAGTGAAAAAGGCAAAGCAAAATCTAAAGAAATTGCTAACAGATATTACACTTGTGAAATTTGTGGTGTAGAAGTTAAAACTCCAATTGGACTCCACAACCACCGCAGGAAAGAACATCAGTGCAATCATAAAATTGTCGCAGTGCTGACTCTAAACTACACTGAAGATGTTTACTGTCTAACAGTGCCGGAGTACCACAATTTTGCCTTGAAAGCAGGTGTTTTTGTTCACAACTGCGGAATGATGGCAATCAAAACACCATTTAAAGGTGAACAACTCGAAGGCAAACTGAAGAAAATTCGCTTGGATATTGAAGCAGCAATTCCAACTGGATTTAACGAAAATAAAGAGGTTGAAAAAACCGTTACCAATTGGCAACGCTGGAGTGATTTTAAAGACTTGCATCGCGGAGTGCAAGACTTACAAAACAAAGCCATGCGACAAATGGGTTCTCTTGGGGGTGGAAACCACTTTATTGAAGTTTGCCTCGATACCGAAAACTCTGTTTGGCTGATGCTGCATTCTGGTTCCCGCAACATCGGCAATCAGTTAGCACAGTGTCACATTAGCACAGCGAAAGAATTAGCAAAAATGGCAGGTAATAGCTTACCTGACCCTGATTTAGCTTATTTTATCGCCGGAACGCCAGAATTTCAGGCATATTGGCATGATTTGCAGTGGTCGCAGGATTATGCGCGTGTTAACCGCGATGTAATGATGGCACGTTTCAAGCGCATTGTCGAGAAACATCTCGCAGGTGGAAAGGCAATTAAACCTTTATTAGAGGTGAATTGCCATCACAATTACGCTGAGAAAGAAGTACATTTCGGTGAGAATGTGTATGTAACTCGCAAAGGTGCAGTTCGCGCACAAGAAGAAGACTACGGTATTATTCCCGGTTCAATGGGGGCAAAATCCTACATTGTTAAAGGTAAAGGTAATGCTCACAGCTTCTGTTCTTGCAGTCATGGTGCGGGACGTTTGCTATCTCGAAAGAAGGCAAAAAATACTTATACACTCGATGATTTGATTGAGCAAACAATGGGTGTAGAATGTCGTAAAGATACAGGCGTTTTAGATGAAATTCCTGGCGCTTATAAGTCGATAGAACAAGTGATGGAAAATCAATCTGATTTGGTTGAAGTTGAGGCAACCTTGAAGCAAGTTCTTTGTGTGAAAGGCTAACTCCAACAAACCCGGTATATTCACCACTAATAGATTCCCAAAAATTAACTATGTTGTGGAACGGGCATCCTTGCCCGTTCAATACTCGCTTTATGTTTGCTTTGACACCTACACCACAAGAAAATTTAGTTAAAACTTATTGTTCAAAATTACAAAATCTCATCAACCAGAACTGTACCGCCTTCACAGAAGTCAATGCTGAGATGGTAATCTTTGAGTAACGCAGTTCCGATGAGCGGACGACTACCCATCGCTAGCACTGCGACGTTGCACTCTACCCCGTTCCAAATAATAGTTGCCAAATAAACGTCAGTTTCGACACTAGAATTATTAGCAAGATTTGCATTGATTTTAATGAGATAAGGCAACCTAAGTTGAGCGATCGCAGCAGGAGGTAAGGTTAAAAAACCCTCAAAGCCTGTATCCACAACACACTGAATTTCTATATCTGGATGCTCTACAAAGCGAAGAATCACACCAATTCTTGCCTGAAGCCCAACTACAGTCCCATTTATCACTGTACAGTCCTTATCAATGTGCCACCAACAGCATAAACTGCATTAAAACCAATTCTTTCTCCCCAAAGTGCAGCATCAGGTTGTTTAGCTCGTAACCGAAGACTTGTTACAACTAAATCATCACCAATCTCATACTCACCAGTCTCAACATTAATTGAGATGACTTTGCCAATATTCTCTGCTGTCTCTACTTGAGGACGAATACTATTTTCATAGAGTTCCTTGCCGAGTCGGGTAATTTCTTCTCCACTTAGTTTGGGATAGTGCATACAAGAAATCTCCATAACAAACTACAGTTCTGTGACTGATTATATCCTATCGATTTTGTGTAACAAGTTGCCTGTAGGTGCGTTCACTGTATTAGATGAAATTCCTGGTGCTTACAAGCCGATAGAACAAGTTATGGCAAATCAATCAGATTTGGTTGAAGTTGAGACAACGCGAAAACAAGTTCTTTGTGTGAAAGGATAAATTAAAGTAGGATGGGCAATGCTCACCTTTTTTTTAACGCAGAGGAGCGCGGACTTAAGCGCAAAGGAGCGCAGAGAAATAAGAGTGAAATAAGTATCAGTAACAAGTTATTTTTAAGTTATGGATTAGATTTGTATAAATAAAAATATTATGCTAAATAGTGAATACGAACAACAATATAAGCAAGAAGTAATCGATTTTTTTAACAGCAGAACAACCTACGATAACGATTACACAATTCGTCGCGCTCTTCCTTTATTAGAACTAGTTGCGCTAGAAAATAAACAAAAAGTATTAGATTTAGCAACTGGTACAGGTATAATTGCGATTGCGGCTGCTCAAATTGTTGGTGAGGGAAAAGTAATTGGCGTAGATTTTTCTTCAGGAATGCTAGCGCAAGCACAAAAAAAGATTGATGAATTAAACTTGCAAAATATCGAACTAATTGAAGCCGATGCAGAATATATAGATTTTGATGATGAAAGTTTTGATATAATTTTTTGTTCCACAGCAATAGTATACTTCAGAGACATACCTGCTGCTTTAAGCAAGTGGTATCGCTTTCTGAAAAAAGGTGGAATTGTGGCATTTTCTTGTTGCTCTGAGGAATCCTGCGAAGCACCACGCATCATTTCAACTTGTGCTAAATATAATATTTCTCTTTTCAACATCAATGAGCCAGCAGGTACACCGGAAAAGTGTAAAAATATGCTAACAGAAGCTGGATTTAAAGATATTAAAGTTAATTCTCAGCAGTTTGGTTTTTACCGCAGTCTTGAGCAAGCTAAACAATGGAATGGAGGATGGTTTCATCCTAGAGAGAATCCTTTGTTAAAGGTGTCATCAAAACAAATGGCAGAATTGAAAGCAGAATATTGTCAACAAATTGAGGCTTTGTCAACTGAACAAGGTGTGTGGTATGAACATATGGCTTTTTTTGTAACTGCTCATAAGTATAGTTAATCACAACGGATAATAATTTAAATGCTCGACGATTACAAACAGCAAGTAGCCAATCACTTCAATGCGAGAGTTGACTATGATAGTAGTGAAATAGCGCATATTCGCGCTTTGGGTTTACTTGAATTAGTGCAATTGCAAAAAGGGCAAAAAATATTAGATATTGCCACTGGGACGGGTATTATCGCTCTTGCTGCATCGGAAATTGTCGGTGATGAAGGTGAAATTATCGGAGTAGATATTGCCGAAGTTTTATTAAATCAAGCACAGGAAAAGATAGAATGTGCAGGTTTAAAAAACATTGAATTAATTGAAGCTGATGCGGAAGATTTGAACTTTGCTGAAAATAGCTTTGATGCAATTGTTTGTTCTTCAGCGATTGTGTTATTTACAGATATCCCGACAATTTTACACAATTGGTATAACTGGCTTAAACGAGGTGGAGTTGTTGCTTTTCATGCTTGGGCAGAAACTGGGATGATGACACCCATTATTACTAAAGCTTGCGCTAAATATGGTGTTTCTCTGCCAAATATTCATCAACAACTGGGTACACCTGAAAAATGTGAAACACTCTTACGGCAAGCCGGTTTTGAAAATATCGAAGTAAAAATTAAACAATTGGGTAAATATCTCAGCGTTGATGATGCGAAAAAGTGGTGGGGTGGTATTTGGCTTCACCCCAAAAATCCATTGTTGGAATTATCAGCGGAGACAATCGAAAAAATCAAGGCTGAATATGCAACACAAGTTGAAGTTTTAGCAACTGAGGAAGGTGTTTGGCTAGATATTACTACTTTTTTTGTTTTGGCGCAAAAGTGAGCATAAATTGCAATCTAACTTGCTAAATTATTCAGCCAATTAACTAAATCTGTCTCACTATTAAAATCTAGTAATGCTTCCCCCAAGTCTTCTAATTGTGTAAGAGATAAATTCTCAATTTTAGTCTGTAATTGAAGGTTAATTGTACCAATTCGACGAGTTAGTTGACGTATAACAAGCCGTAATTCTGATTGTCTTCCTTCTTCTCTTCCCTCTTGGAGAATTTCTTGATAAATTACAGATTCTCTCATATCTTCCCTCCGAAAAAGTTGACGAACTAGTTCTGTATCAAATACTAATCCTGCTAGCAATTGTGTACATGCGGAGATGCTTTGCTGAATTGCTGCTTCTTCAATCATACTCACTTGAACTGCAATCTGTTGAAGCAAGGTTTCAGGCGAATCTGTTTGTGCTAAAGTTGCCAAGGGAAGTAAAGCAGAAGATGTCAGCAACGGTTCTGGGTTTTGCTCCCACATACGGATGACACGGTAGTGGTGAGAGGTATTACGGGTGGTAAATTGCTCAACAAATGCAGCTTCTGAAGAAGTCGGTTTAAGAAAAATTACTATCTGTTCAATATCGCAGTTGTATTGACGATAAAGCCGCACCCAGTAGTCTAGCATCCGCAAGGGCAAAGGTGGAGTCGATGCAGGTAAAGTTTGAAACTCTATGTGTAGAATTTGATTGGCAGTTTGCAGAAAAGTTACTGAGTCAGCACGGATGGGTTCTTGGTTTAATTCGGTTTTGAGGATTTGAATATCCCTCGGTTCAGATCCTAGTAACCAGCGGATGAATTGTTCTGGATACTGTTCAACTAGATATTTTAGGGTATTGTCGTAAGTCACTTATATCATGTTTGCTTAATTAACATTAATAAAAAAATCCGAAATCCTTGTAGAGACTACCAAGTGCTACGTCTCTACATCATATGTAATCTACCGGACATGATATTAAATATTAGCTAGTCCAAAAATGATTGTAGAGACGTTCCGACGGAACGTCTCTACTTGATGTAATATTGTGTCGGCTGAATTCAAATTACATTGTCAAAGATTGAGTATTTGTCTCAATTAACTTCGCTAAATCTCGCAAGAATGCCGCAGCATCAGCACCATAAATAATCCGGTGATCGCAAGTAATATTTACCTGCATTTGTTGCTTGACGCCAAATAAACCGTCTGCCGTAGCTACGACTTGCGGACTTGATGCACCGATCGCTAAAATTGAACCTTGTCCGGGTGGTAAAATTGCATCAAATTTGTCTACACCAAACATCCCTAAGTTAGACACGGTAAATGTGCCGCTGTTGTATTCTTCTGGTTGTAGTTTTTTGACTCTTGCACGCTCTACCAAAGATTTCCAATTACGTGATAGAGAATATATATCCACCATATCTGCATTTTGCAGGACGGGCGTAATTAATCCGCCATCATCCATTGCTACTGCTACAGCAACGTTGATGTCATTGTGATACACAATACCTTGTTCTGAGTAGCTAGCATTTAACAGCGGGTGTTTTTGCAATGTCACCGCTACAGCTTTCGCTAGTAGTGCTGTCATTGTCACACCTTTAGATTTTATCTGTTTGTAAAGCTTGTCTAACGCATCAGTGGTGATTGTGTAACCGACATGAATTACAGGCACGGAGAGGCTGGCTACCATATTCCGCGCTACGACGTTTTGCAAAGTGCTCATAGGCACTATTTGACCGGGAATGGGTGCAGATGCGGCGACAGGTGTAGGAGATGGTGCAACGGTCTTAGGGGCTTGTACAGGGGGTGGAGATGCAACGGGCGCGGCGGGTTGCTTAGTACCAACAGACGCCTCGACATCCTCAGCCACGATGCGTCCGTAGGGACCGCTACCCGTGAGGTTACTTAGATCAACCTTCATTTCCTTCGCTAACTTGCGAGCGCGGGGTGAAGCTATCAGCCGTCCTTCCCGATGGTTGGAGCCATTTTGAGATGCTAAGGCAGGTGTTTCGACTGTGGCTGGTGCTGCGATTTGTGCGGGAGCAGTAGCAGTTTTTTCACCACCTGTGTTTCCTTGGGCGATCGCTTGCTCGATCTCGGCTTCTGTTTCTGCCAATAATGCGATCGCTGAACCTACAGGGGCACTTTCACCAGCTTGTACCAGAATTGTGGCAAGATATCCCTCATAAAAGGATTCTACATCCATATCTGCTTTATCTGACTCAACAACCACCACTGTTTCGCCTTTTTCCACTTTATCACCTGGAGATTTCACCCAGGAAACAATTTTGCCCTCGGTCATGGTGGAACTCAGCGCCGGCATAAATACTTCTTGGATGCTCATAGTTGGGTGGTTTTGAAATCGATAATTTATGGACTTTAACAGCTTTTGCTTTATGCGAATTGTAGCTTGACACAGGACTTTTGGATGTTCGATCTTAGATTTTACAGCCAGAAGGGGAGTGGG
>NZ_JAOWRF010000042.1 GCF_025753815.1 Plectonema radiosum NIES-515
CCCATTCCCCACTCCCCTAGTTTTGAGTAAATTTTCTAGCACCATCAAATTACCCATGACTGAAGTTCGCATATCGTGAGAAACTGTGTGTAACAAAACATCTTTAACTCGATTGATTTCTTGCAGTTCCTGCATTTTCTGCTGTAACTGAGCGGTACGTTCTTCAACTTGTTGTTCTAAATTGGTGTTGAGTGCTGCCAATTCTTGGTATAGTTGAGCTTGTTGAATGGCGATCGCTAACTGTTCTGACATTTGCTTTAGTAAATCAATTTCCATTTGATGCCAATGGCGAGGATGAGAGCATTGGTTAGCAATCAACGCTCCAAAGAATTCACCATTTAACATAATTGGGACTGCTAAAGTCGCCCGCGTTTGAAATTGTTGATAATGTGCTTTTAATTTGGGAGATACATCAATTTGCTCGATATCCTCCACCAGACGCACGCAATTAGTTGTCAGTAGCCTTTTCATTTCTTGCATGACAACTGGATCTTTAATCTTGCAGCCTATAACTGATGAATACTTTGGATCTACTGATTCAGCGAGAATTCTGCCTTCAAAGTTACCATCATTTAGACCAATAAAAACTCGGTCTGCTTGCAAAAATTGCCGAACTTCGTTTACAGTAGTTTGGAGAATTTGGTCTAAATTTAGAGAAGTGCGGATTCGGGCTAAAGTTTCCCTTAACAAGCGATCGCGCTGTGATGTCAATTGTAATTGCGCTTCTGTTCGCTTCGGTTCTGTGATATCATGATTGACAGACAAAATGTAACGCTCACCATTAAAATCAACAATTTCGGCGGAAACCGTTCCAAAACCAAGTTCCCCAGACTTTTTTCTAAATTCAAATTCCAGATTGCGAACCGCTCCTTTGGAATGCAACCCATCCAATAATTTTTGGCGATCGCTTTGGTTGACCCAAATATTCAACTCAAAAGCAGTACGTCCAATCGCTTCTTCTCGTTCATAACCTGAGAGTTCCACAAAACTGTCGTTAACTTCTATGAAGCGTCCATCTTCCAGCGTGCTGATGGTAATTGGATTTGGACTGCAACGAAAAGCCTTAGAAAACTTTTCTGCCAAATTTTCCAACTCAATTTCTGCTTGTTTGCGTTCGGTAATATCACGGACAAGAGCTAAAACTTCATCTTGTCCGCTGACTACCAACCGTGCTTCATAATTTCGCATACCTTCATGGGTTGATAGTTGATATTCTAGAGATTGTAAAGTTTGAGATTCCAAAGTTTTGGCGATCGCATCAAGGCTATTATTCGCAACATCATCAGGCAATAAATCCCGCAAATTGTTACCGATGATATTTTCTGGGGGAATAGCCTTCAAAGCACCATCACCCTTAAAATCGAGATACTCGCCATCTCGACTGATGCGAAACATTAAATCGGGGATAGCATCTAAAATTGCTTTATAACGCGCTTCACTCTCAAGCAATTTTGATTCTGCTTGCTTCCTATCTGTGATATCCATCAGCAAGCCATCCCAAAGAATATCACCTTTAGCTTGTCTTTCCGGACGAGAAGCACCTTGAATCCACTTAAGTTTACCACTAGGGGTAATAATGCGCCCAGACCATTGCCAAGGTGTCAAAGTAGAGGCAGAATATCTGACAGATTCTTCAAACGCGATCGCATCTTGGGGATGAATCAGTTTGTGTAATATTTGAAAGTCTGCTTGCACAACTTCTGATTCTAATTCAAATATTTCTCGACAGCCAGAACTCGCATAAAGAACGAACTGCGAACCATCTTGCTGTTGAAGGAATTGAAAAATCATTCCTGGTAAATTTGCCGCAATTTTTTCTAGCAGCGGCAAAGCTTGTTGATGAAAATCTGGTGTACATGGCATTTTCACAGTTTGATTCACTTTATAACCCTTTTATACATCAGGAGAGGAAAGCACATTAGCCTCTTCTTCAGGGTAATTCTAATAGATGCGATCGCATTCACCCGATTGGATGAATCACTTACATCACGATGAGTTTAAGGAAATTTCTCGTCTGCTGCACAAGCGATCGGTACGGACGACATATCAAAAATTTGGCTTTGCACCCATTGTGCCATAAACCGTAGAGACGTTCTGGACCGAACGTCTCTACAAACTGTTGGATAATTAGGGCTAATAACTTTTTTGACGTACAATTAAAATAAATTATTATTTGGCAAGTTTTGTCGCGTTTAAATAAACGACTTAAGTCGTGACGTGCGATAATTAATCTTTAGGAGCGTTCATACTGAATATTGACGCTATTTTGAATGCGATTGATGAGATAATCGATAAATACAATGATGGCATAAGCTGTAGTTTCATCATCCAAACATTCAGTATGAATTCGAGAATTTCTAATCCCCTGCCATATTCCCTCTAGAATTTTCTCAAATCCGATTTGTTCATACACTTCACCAACAGTATTCATGCTATTGACCTTAACCAGTGGTTTCGGCATTCCGAACACCTCATTGATGCAGTCAAAATTAGCTGTGATTTGGGACGTGTCTAAATCAGCTTTAAGCTTAATCCACTCTTCTAATTTAAATGTAGCTGCAAGGATTGCATCTCTATAAAGTCCGCATTCGTATTTGGGTTTGACAATTTGATAAAGAAAGGGGGAAATTATTGGTTCGAGATTCATACTTCATTTATCCCTGATACCAGAGAAATAAATATTTGATTATGCGTGCTTATTTAGAGAATATAGAATAAACAATAAAATATAAAGATGTGATGATAAAAAGATAATGCTAATCAAGAAATAGTGTATATAGCTAATATGTCAGTTTGAAAATTGACACATTGACTTTAGACAACAGCTTCAGCCGATAATGATTGTCAAGCTGTACTTCTAAGTGAAAATATTTTGAAATGGAACCCCCTTCTCTTCTCCTGACACATTGGCTTTGCCAACGAGAGGATTTGCCAACGCACAACGTCTCCGACAGGAGAAGACCCTAAGGACGGAAAAGAAATTATTTGTGCCTGTTGAATATTTTCTTTTTGTCCTAGTGTCTTAATGGTTGATGAAATCTTTTAAGTTATAGTAAACCTGCGAAAACTTTTTCAGATGGTCCTGTCATATAAAGCCGCTGGTCGTCTGCCCATTCAATTAACAACAGTCCACCAGGAAGTTCAACAGTAGCTGTGCGATCGCACTTTCCGGTCAACACGACCGCAACCAACGTTGCACAAGCACCAGTCCCGCAAGCTAAAGTGATACCTGCACCTCTTTCCCATACTCGCATTTTCACGTAGTCACGGCGCACTACTTCCACAAATTCGGTATTTATCCGTTGGGGAAAAGCTGGGTGATGCTCAAACTCAGGACCAATTGTTTCTAGAGAAATTGCCGCTACATCTTCGACAAAGGTGATGCAGTGAGGATTTCCCATACTCACACAGGTGACATCCCAAGATTTACCCGCAACAATCAACGGAACATTAATTACCTTTTGGTCAGCATTAGCTAAGGTTGTGGGAATTTCCCCAGCGAGTAACCGGGGAAGACCCATATCTACCTTAACTTGACCATCGGGCATCAGTTGAGGCGTAATCACCCCAGCAAGGGTATGAATTTGGTATTTATCTTTATTTCGAGATTCACCCTCTAAATCAGCTACAAAGCCCGCAAAGCAGCGAATCCCGTTACCGCACATTTCCGGTTCCGAACCATCGGAGTTGAAAATCCGCATCGTGTAATCAGTGTTGTTTTCTCCAGGCAAGGCAAAAATAACACCATCAGCACCGATACCAAAGTGGCGATCGCACAATTTGACTGCTTCCTCTGGAGTGATGACTGGGGTTGATGACGAGCGATTGTCAATCAAAATAAAGTCATTGCCCAAACCGTGATACTTAGTAAATTCGATTGCCATTTCTCCAAGGATGAATTATCAAGGATTAGTTACTCTTTATTTTGCCTTATAGGTTCATCTTTACGAAAAATGATTACTCAATTTGACACCTCATTACCCAGTATTAGACAAGTTCAAAACCTGATTAAACAAACGATACCAGTAGAATTCAAGCTGCTGACTGGTGATGTGCTGACGGGAAGAGTTTTATGGCAAGATGCACATTGTATCTGTATTGCCGATGAAAACAGCCAGCAAACCACAGTTTGGAAACAAGCGATCGCCTATACTAAGCCCAAGAGTTAGTATCGGAATCATTTTTGATTTCTGAGCAAAACTAGGAGACAATACGGAGGGATATATCTGTCTAACAATTTCTGGAGAAATATCAATGAATATTTCAATGTATCAAGCTTCAGTACCAGTGTGTATTCGCTCACTGAAGAACCTTGTAAATATCCTTGAAAAAGGTGCTACATATGCAGAAACCAAAAAGATAGATCCGCATGTGTTGGTCAATAGTCGTCTATTCCCAGATATGTATCCATTGTCAAGACAAGTGCAAATTGCCTCTGACATAGCAAAAAGAGGTGCCGCACAATTAGCAGGCACAGAAGCACCCCCGTTTGAGGACAATGAAACTACATTGCCCGAACTTATTGACCGCGTTCAGAAAACTATCTCTTATTTAGACACATTTAAACCCGAACAAATTGATGGTTCGGAAGAGAAAACAATTACCCTTCAGGTGGGTCAAAACAGCCTAACTTTTCAAGGAATGCCATTTCTGTTATATTTTGTTTTGCCAAACGTTTATTTCCATGTCACAACAACCTATGACATTCTCAGACACTGCGGTGTAGAACTTGGCAAAAAAGACTTCCTCGGTAAGCCTTAACGCTCCGCAATAACAAAGAGCGATCGCACTACCTGGATGCTTCGGGTGCTAGGGAAGCGATCGCTCTACTTGGACTTTATTTCCCAAGTTTTCAATAAAGTATTGCATGGAAATAATTATGGACAACAACCGTCTGCCAAATATACATCCTGGTGAAATCCTGCAACGATAATTTTTAGAACTGCTAAATATTACCCCCTATCGGTTGAGCAAAGATATAGGTGTAGCTCAAACGCGAATTAGTGAGATTTTATCTGGGAAACGCAGTATTACAGCAGATACAGCTTTGCGTCTATCTCACTATTTTGGTAACAGCGCTCAGTTTTGGTTGAATTTACAAACGCAATACGATATACGCCAAGCTCTTGAAGAGAATGCAGAAGTATATAATCAAATAACTATGAACTATGCGTTGCCCAAAACCCTTGATTAGACGTAGCAGTGCTACGTCTCTACATCTTTTTCACTCCTATGCCTATTAGTCCGCGCAGGCGGACGAGCGTTTGTGTAGCCGCGATTTTAATCGTCGGGGTTTCATTATGACTTTGGGCAGAGAAGAGCGTTAACGGGTCGGGTGCAGCAAGCCCTACGTATTTGTGTCAACGCCACTCACCTTGTAAAGTGAAAGCAGACCAATAATAAGGGTTTTGCAATTTCGAGTCTTGCCATAATTTTAATTGTGCGCCACGCAAAGCAACTGTAGGTGATTTTCCCTGCTTCAACATTTGGGTGTAAAATTGTTGCATCAATTCTGCCGTTCCCGCATCATCAACTTGCCAAAGTGATACGGCAACACGTTCAGCACCTGCATACATCAATGCTCTTGTCAAGCCTACTAAACCTTCACCTTTGACATTTTTACCCAAACCGGTTTCACAAGCACTAAGTACTACTAAATCAGCTCCAAAGTCAAGGTTAAAAATATCACCTAATTGTAGATAACCTTTATTCGCGGGTTTACCTTGTTTGTCTACAAGAGATAAAACGATTCCTGATAGTTCTGGATTCTTGGGGTCAGCAAAGCCGTGGGTAGCAAAATGTAGAAAGCGATATTGTGAAAGTTGTTTATTTGTTACCCAGTTGTAGTTAGCATCAAAATCAAAAGCTTGGAGATTATTAGAAGATGGTATGATACTTAAAATGGCTGTTGCTTCAGTGCGTGTACTTTTAATTCTTTCCCAGCCATTGCGATTAAGATTTTTTGCCCCACGCTTCAAGTCGGATTGCTCTATCTGACCGCGAAGGTCAAGGTTATCAACAATACTTGTAGGTTTGCCAGTGATTCGCTCATCCTTACCTTCAAATACTGGATCGGCAAGCACTGCGAGGGTAAGGGGAGCGGTTTTGCGTCCTTTGAGGGCTTGTCTTTGGGTTGCAACTGCTGTAACCGAAGGCAAATTAACTATTTCATGATTGACTATCAGAGGTTGATAAACCTCCGTCTCGGAAATAGCGCGTTTTGTAGAGACGTTCCGACGGAACGTCTCTACATCATTCAATGCCGCAAAAGGAATCTTCTGTAATTCCCCATCAGCGACAATCACCAAACGCTTTTTCCCCAACTTGTCAGCTACAGGTGCAAGAATAATTTGACTCAGTTTAGTTGCAGAAGAAGCCGTATTTTTCAAAGCTTGAGCTTTTTGTTCTGGGGAGAATTGGTTACATGTTCTTAATTTCTGACATTTAATTAAAGTTTCTCTAAATGGAGTGACTGCTTTCTCTATCTCTTCGCGTTTGGGGAGTTCGTAGGTGTCGATGGAGTTGGGAGTTACAGCCCAAAGATAACTGTGATCTTTGCCTAAAGAATATTCTAATAACAGTGTGTCTTTATCGAGTTGTTGCTGAATTTGCGGTAAGTTCAGAGGCTGAGGATATTGTAGCGCTGCGTATTTCGGGCTATTAGTGCGGATTTTGGTTTCTAATTCTTTCTGTTGGGTGAGGAGAGTTTCAAGTTCTTTTTTAAAGTTAATGAGTGCGGTTTGGGTTTGTGGCTTGCTAGGTAATTCTTGTATTAGTTTTTGTCTAGCTTCAATTTTTAAGTGCAAGTCCTTTTCTTCTTTCAGAAGTTCGGGGTTAACATCTTTACGAATATTAGCTTTAGCTTCGGTTAATAGTTCAATTAAACCACGAGCGCGAGAACTTTCACTGGCGTGGAGTGCTTCGGCGTTATATCCTTTTGATGGGTCTTTTTTGTGCAGTTGCATCAACAAGTCGATGTAGAATTTGTAAACGTCCTGTTGAGAAGCAAAGTAGGATGTTCGCAAGTCTTGGCTATCAACTTTAGTGCGTAAATCTTCGATGATTTTGATTGCTGCTTGGATTTGGGTTAGTGCTTGTTGGAGGTTGCCTTTGTCGCGTTCTACAGAAGCGATATTATAAAGGGTGCTAGCTTCTTGCATCTTATCGCCGACTTGCCGCAACAACGGTAGTGACTGATTGTAGAAGTTAAGAGCTTTTTGCTTGTTGCCTAAATCATTGTAGACTGAGCCAATATTCTTGAGAGTGACAGCTTCTGGCTGTTTACCGCCCACTTGCCGCGACAACGGTAGTGACTGATTGAAGTATTTGAGGGCTTGTTGCTTGTCGCCTAAATCTTTATAGACTAAGCCAATATTGTTGAGAGTGCCAGCTTCCTCTGTTTTATCGCCCACTTGCCGCGATAAGGGTAGTGACTGATTGAAGTATTTGAGGGCTTGTTGCTTGTCGCCTAAATCTGAGTAGACGTTGCCAATACCCGTGAGAGTGTTAGCTTCCCCACCTTTATCGCCTACTTTGCGCCTTAAGGGTAATGCCTGATTGAAGTATTTGAGGGCTTGTTGCTTGTCGCCTAAACTATCGTAGACTGAGCCAATATTGCTGAGGGTAGTAGCCTGCCCCGCTTTATCGCCCACTTGCTGCAATAAGAGTAGTGACTGATTGTAGAAGCAGAAGGCTTGTTGGTTCTCGCCTAAACCTGAGTAAACGTTGCCAATATTATTGAGAGTGATAGCCTTCCCCGCTTTATCGCCTACTTTGCGCCTTAAGGGTAATGCCTGATTGAAGTATTTGAGGGCTTGTTGCTTGTCACCTAAACTATCGTAGACTGAGCCAATATTGTTGAGAATAGTAGCCTCCCCCCCCTTATCGCCCACTTGCTGCGATAAGGGAAGTGACTGATTGAAGTATTTCAGAGCCTGTTGCTTCTTGCCTAAACCTGAGTAAACGTTGCCAATATTGTTGAGAGTGGTAGCCTCCCCCCCTTTATCGCCTACTTTGCGCTTTAAGGAAAGTGCCTGATTGTAGAAGTTGAGGGCTTGTTGCTTCTCGCCTAAATTATTGTAGACACCGCCAATATTGTTGAGAGTGCTAGCAACGCCAGCTTTATCGCCCACCTGCCGCGTTAAAAGTAGTGACTGATTGAAGTAGTTGAGGGCTTGTTGCTTGTCGCCTAAACTATCGTAGACTGTGCCAATATTGTTGAGAGTGGCAGCTTCCCCCCCTTTATCGCCTACTTTCTGCGATAAAGGTAGTGACTGATTGAAGTATTTGAGGGCTTGTTGCTTGTCGCCTAAACTATCGTAGACTGAGCCAATATTGCTGAGAGTGTTAGCTTCTTGCCTCTTATCGCCCACTTGCCGCGTTAAAAGTAGTGACTGATTGTAGTAGTTGAGGGCTTGTTGCTTCTCGCCTAAACTATCGTAGACTGAGCCTATATTGTTGAGAGTGGTAGCTTCCCCCCGTTTATCACCCACTTGCTGAGATAAGTCTAGTGAATGATTTAAGTATTTAATAGCTTGTTGCTTGTCGCCTAAATCTGAGTATACTGAGGCAATATTGTTGAGAGTGCTAGCAACGCCAGCTTTATCGCCCACCTGCTGCTTTAAGGGTAGTGCCTGATTAAAGTATTTGAGGGCTTGTTGCTTGTCACCTAAATCTGAGTAGACACTGCCAATATTGCCAAGGGTGCGAGCAACCCCAGCTTTATCGCCCACTTGCTGGGATAAGGGAAGTGACTGATTGTAGTATTTCAGAGCTTGTTGCTTCTCGCCTAAGTCTGAGTATACTAAACCAATATTGTTGAGAGTGCGAGCTTCCTGTGCTTTATCGCTCACTTGCTGGGATAAGGGAAGTGACTGATTAAAGAAGTTGAGGGCTTGTTGCTTGTCGCCTAAATCGTCGTAGACTGAGCCAATATTGTTGAAAGTGCTAGCTTCGCCGGTTCTATCGTGCAGTTGCTGCCATAAGGGTAGTGCCTGATTGTAGTATTTGAGGGCTTGTTGTTTGTCGCCCAAATCTGAGTAGACACTGCCAATATTATTGAGGGTGGCAGCAACGCCAGCCTTATCGCCGACTTGCTGCCTCAAGGGTAGTGCCCGATTGAAGAAGTTGAGGGCTTGTTGCTTCTCGCCTAAATCTGAGTAGACTGAGCCAATATTGCCAAGGGTGCGAGCTTCCCCCGTTTTATCGCTTACTTGCCGGGATAAGGGTAGTGACTGATTAAAGAAGTTGAGGGCTTGTTGCTTGTCGCCTAAATCTGAGTAGACTGTGCCAATATTGTTGAGGGTGATAGCTTCCCCCGCTTTATTGCCCACAAGCCGACTCAAGGGAAGTGACTGATTGTAGTATTTGAGGGCTTGTTGCTTCTCGCCTAAGTCTGAGTATACTAAACCAATATTGTTGAGAGTGCGAGCTTCCTGTGCTTTATCACTCACTTGCCGCGATAAGGGCAGTGACTGATTGTAGTATTTGAGAGCTTGTTGCTTCTCGCCTAAATCTGAGTAAACTTTGCCAATATTGCTGAGGGTGATAGCTTCCTGTGCTTTATTACCCACAAGCCGACTCAAGGGAAGTGACTGATTGTAGAAGTTGAGGGCTTGTTGCTTCTCGCCTAAGTCTGAGTAAACTTTGCCAATATTGTTGAGAGTGCTAGCTTCGCCTGTTCTATCGTGCAGTTGCTGCCATAAGGGTAGTGCCTGATTGTAGTATTTAAGGGCTTGTTGTTTGTCGCCCAAATCTGAGTAGACACTGCCAATATTGTTAACAGTAGTAGCTTCTTGCTTCTTATCGTCCACTTGCCGCGATAAGGGTAGTGACTGATTAAAGAAGTTGAGGGCTTGTTGCTTGTCGCCTAAATCACTGTAGACTAAGCCAGTATTGTTAAGGGTGATAGCTTCTTGCTTCTTATCGTCCACTTGCCGCGATAAGGGTAGTGACTGATTGTAGAAGTTCAGGGCTTGTTGCTTGTCGCCTAAATCGTTGTAGACTTTGCCAATATTATTAAGGGTGCGAGCTTCCCCCGCTTTATTACCCAGAAGCCGCCACAAGGGTAATGACTGATTGTAATACTTGAGAGCTTGTTGCTTCTCGCCTAAATCGTCGTAGATTCTACCGATACTAAGGAGTGTAGGGGCTTCCCAGTTTTTCTCGCCCACTTTCTGCCATAAGGATAGTGACTGGTTGTAGTATTTGAGGGCTTGTTGCTTTTCGCCTAAGTCTGAGTAGACACTGCCAATATTGTTAAGGGTGAAAGCTTCTTGCTTCTTATCGTCCACTTGCCGCGATAAGGGTAGTGACTGATTAAAGAAGTTGAGAGCTTGTTGCTTGTCGCCTAAACCTTTGTAGACACTACCAATATTGTTGAGGGTGAGAGCTTCTCCCCGTTTATCACCCAGAAGCCGCCACAAGGGTAGTGACTGATTGTAGAATTTGAGGGCTTGTTGCTTCTCGCCTAAATCGTCGTAGACACTGCCGATACTAAGAAGTGTGAGAGCTTCCAACTTTTTCTCGCCCACTTTCTGCCATAAGGATAGTGACTGATTGTAATAGTTGAGGGCTTGTTGCTTGTCGCCTAAATTGTCGTAGACTAAGCCAATATTGTTGAGAGTGATAGCTTCTTGCTTCTTATCGTCCACTTGCCGCGATAAAGGTAGTGATTGATTGAAGTATTTGAGGGCTTGTTGCTTATCGCCTAAATCTGAGTAGACTGTGCCAATAACTCTAAGAATGATAGCAAGGCGAGCTTTATCGCCCACTTTCTGCCACAAGGGTAGTGCTTGTTTCCATTTCTCAAGTGCCGATCGCAGTGATTCTGCTGTGCCTTGCTTATACAGTTTAAATCCCTCATCAAAGAGGCGTTGAGCCGCTGCGCGAGTTGCTTGTTGTGAAGTAGTTTCCTGTTGCTCTGCTATCTGCACACTCGTGCTGCCAGTCGCTGCCACCGATGATAAAAAGACGACATTGAATAATAAAATTAAACTATAGCGGGTAAAACTGGGTAGCAAGCACCAGAAAATTCGCTGAGATTTTGCACCTTTATTCATTCTTCAGCCTTAATAAGTTATTAGTTTAAGCAAGAATCCCGCCGGCACGAATCCTGCTATAAGAAAATAATTTAATTTACTTCAGAGAAATCACTGAAGTTTCATTGTTATCTTACAGGCATTCTGAAATAGATATGCGATCCGTTTCTGATTTTGTAACGATGTGGAGGATCTGACAGAGCGCGTTTTTGAATGCAGGGGGATATTTTGGCAAAACATTGCGATGTTTTGACTTAACGTTGCAATGTTTTGCCTTAACATCACGATGTTTTGACTTAACGTTGCAATGTTTTGCCTTAACATCACGATGTTTTGACTTAACATTGCAATGTTTTGCCTTAACATCACGGTGTTTTGACTTAACATTGCAATAGACATCTCCAAAAATCAACTATGCGTTGTCCGAAATCCTTGTAGAGACGATTCTGTGCTACGTCTCTACATTCTTTTCCGGAGATGTCTAATATGTTAAGCTAACGTCGCGATGTTTTGGCATTACAGGTATTGCTAAACTTAATTCGTGCTCGGATTAAGGAAATGCTCTATTTAATCAGATTCACAACAAATAAATGCAAAGTCGGTAATCTGACAGGGAATCTCACAAGCGATCGCATTTTAAAATGTAGGGAATGCGATCGCATTGCAGACGACAGATAAAACTATTTGAGTGCTTCGGTTTCACCGGCTTTGACAACTGGGATGGACAGCTGTACTGGTTTAATAGGCGCCAGCAACTCTTGTAGTTGATTTAAATTCGCCAAGCTACCGCACAAAAGCACTTGGTCGTGAGTTCGCAAGTCCATGTTACCATCAGGAAAGCGGATAAATTTGCCATCTCGCCGTATTGCTTGCACTTGTACGCCATATTCGCGGCGAATATCCAGATTAACCAAAGTTTTAGCGAGAAATGGACAATCGGCGTTGACATTCATCCACTGACAAGCGCTATTTTCTCCAGGTATAGCAGCTTTACCTTTAGCGAATTCATCCAAAGCGGCGAATTCTTCATCTGCGCCAACTATTAATAGGCGATCGCCTTCTGCCAATATTGTACCAGTTGGCGGATAATCTATTTCTTCACCGTTGGTGCGGCGAATTGCCATCAAACTCACTCCTGTTAAATAGCGCATATCCGCTTCTTCTAAAGTCATACCGACCAAGGGCGAAGCTGATGGTAAACTATACCAGCGGCGATTTAAATCTTGAGTTGCTTGCTGTAAATCGCGCTGTACTTCAGATGCTGATTGTTCTGGTCGCAAATCTAAATAATGACGTTCGCGAATTTCCTGCATTTCTCGCTGAATTACAGTTGGTGACAAATTTAAGCCTGTTAATAAATAAGTTGCCATTTCCAAACTTGCTTCAAACTCTGGTTGGACAACTTCTCTGGCACCGAGTTGGTAAAGCACCTCAATATCTTTATCTTTGGGAGCCCGAACAACCAAATCTAATTCTGGGGATAATTCCAAAGCGCGTTTTAAACAAAGACGAGTACTCATGGGGTCAGGAAGTGCGATCGCCATACATGAAGCACTGTTAACTCCTGCCGTTTCTAAAACATGGAAACTCACGCAATTACCATACACATAAGGCACACCCGCCTCCCGCAGCTGCTGAATTCTACTTTCTGATTGGTCTATCACCACCATCGGCAAATCGTGTTGCTGCAACAACTTTACCAAATTTTTGCCCACGCGCCCATAACCGCAGATTACCACATGGTCTTTTATTGGTAGCTCTTCTGATACATCCAGTGGCTGACCTTCACCGTCTAAATAGGGTTTCAGCCAAGGCATTGATTCAGCAAAGTTGAATAAAAACGGCACTAACCGCAGCACAAAAGGCGTAATGATTAATGTTACCGCTGTCGTTCCCAAAGTCAGTAAATATATCCTTTGGGATACCAACCCTAGCGCTCGTCCTTCACTAGCAAGCACAAAGGAAAATTCCCCTATTTGCGCTAGTCCCAACCCAACAATTAACGCGGTTTTTAACGGGTAGCGGAATAGCATAACGAGCGGTGTAATAATCAAAAACTTACCGACAAATACCAGCGCTACCAGCCCCAAAATCAATTCGAGGTTGTTCCACAAAAACACCGGATCGATTAACATCCCAATTGAAGCAAAGAACAAACTAGCAAAGATATCCCGCAGCGGTTCTACATAAGTTAAAGTTTGATCGGCGTATTCCACCTCCGAAATCATCAAGCCGGCGACAAACGCCCCCATTTCAATGGAAAGCCCCATATACTCGGTTAGCAGGGCAATACCCAAACACAGCGCTACTACCCCTAATAAAAATAGCTCTCGGCTTTCGGTACGGGCTAGGAGTCGCAACAAAGGGGGTATTAGCCAAATTCCTGCGGCGATCGCACCAGCAGCAAATAAGCTAATTCGCGCCAATGCTGTTAATACTGCTATACCAATGGTTTCTGGTGGTTGATCGAGAGCCGGTAAAACTGCTATCATTAGTCCCAGCGCCAAGTCCTGAACTACCAAAATACCCAGCATCACTTGTCCGTGGGGCGTTTCCGTTTCGTTGCGCTCCATCAAGCACTTGAGGACAACTGCGGTAGAAGATAAAGAGAGAATTGCTCCCAAAAAGACGCCTTTAGCAGGTAAGACTCCCCAGGCACCTGTGACGCCACATACCAAAACCGTGACTAGAATTGTGAGGGTAATTTGCGCGGTGCCTCCTCCAAGAGCGATCGCTCGCACTTTTTTCAGTTCCGCTAAGGAGAACTCTACCCCCAAAGCAAATAACAAAAAGGCAACACCGAACTGTGCCAGAGTTTCTACTTGAACAACTTCTTTTATCAGTCCCAGTCCGGTTGGTCCGACGATCATGCCGCCGATGAGATACCCTAATAACACGGGTTGTCCTAACAATGCTGCCAACAGTCCCCCACAGGCAGCGACGCCGAAAACTGACACTAAGTCAACTATTAATCTAAAATCTTCTTGCACTTTTGAAAATAACTATTAAGAGTCATTAAATTAGCATACAAAGTTTTACCTATCGAAAGCGAGGTCAACACTCAAGGAGTTGTTCTGTTTGTTTGTCCCAATTTGGCGTTGAGTAGTGGCAGAATCAGAGTGAATTTCGCGCCTTTGCCTTCACCAGCACTTTCTACATCAACAGTACCACCATGTAGTTCTACTAAATGACGCACGATTGATAATCCCAATCCTAATCCGCCGTGGGATCTGGTACTGGAACTATCTGCTTGACGAAAGCGATCGAAGACATAAGGTATAAATTCCGGTTTGATACCAATGCCTGTATCACTCACCGTAATTTCCACATGAGAATTAATTCGTTGCAAACCGACTTGCACCCGCCCACCTTCGGGTGTAAACTTAATTGCGTTGGATAGTAAATTCCAAATAATTTGCTGCAAGCGTCCAGAATCGCCAAAAATTAATTCAGTATTTTGGTTAATTGAAGTTTCGATGTGAATTTCTTTTGCATCAGCCGCTAGACGTAGAGAATCGAGTGCAGATTCAATAATCGGCACTAAATCGCAACTGCGGATGTGAAGACGCAATTTACCTCTAATCATCCGTGAGATATTTAGTAAGTCTTCAATGAGTTGTTTTTGTGCTCTAGCGTTGCGCTCGATTGTCTCTAAAGCTTTAGCGGTTTGAGTTTCGGTGAGCTTGCGTGGAGAACGCAGCATCTGTGCCCAACCGAGGATGGCGTTAAGGGGCGATCGCAATTCATGGGATAATATTGCGAGAAACTCATCTTTCATGCGATTTGCTTCTTTGAGCTCAAGAGTTTGCTGCTGCAAAGAAGTAATCAAGCTTGCTCTTTCCATTGCGATCGCTATCTGGTCACAAACCGCTTGCATCATCCCGATTTCATTTTGGCTAAAGCTATATTTACTACGACTGGCAAAGGAAAGTGTACCTAAAACTCGTCCTCGTGCGATCAACGGATAACTATAATAAGCGGTAATGCCAAGAGCACGAATCAGTTCTGTTTTCACATCCGTTGATTGTTGCACATTCTCTAAAGCAATTGGACGGCGTTCGAGAGCAACTGTACCGCACACCGCTTCCCCAAACTCTAAATACTCAATGTCTTTGGCAAGTTCTTCAGAAATACCACTATAAGAACTTAGCCGCAAGACTAACTGGTTTTCTGCAACTAAATAGTTAAAATAACCATCTAAACCAATTTGCTCGGCAAGTTTTTGAAATAAGCCATTAAGCAATTTTACTGGTTCTTGGCTCGATAGTAAATCGCTGGCTGTGTCAAATAAAAGTTGAAGCCTTTTATAACCTAATGAGAGCGCTTTTTCTACTTGTTTGAGGTTGGTGATGTCTTGAAATGTCAAGACGCAGGTAGCTTCCAGACCATGCATCGCTGGCAGAGTATCTGCATATATTAGCAGAGAACGGATTCCTTGAGGCGTGTGCCAGTTCAACTCTACCCCATCGAGACGTTCGCCACGAGCAACTCTTACCCCAGGTGCTTGAGAGTTGGCAATGGGATTTCCTGCCGCATCTGTGCTGTAATAAGTTGTGTAATAATCTTCCACGCATTCAGCTAAAGGAAATTTACCTCCAGCTAATTCGTCAGCAGCGCGATTAGCGAAAGTTACCCGTGCGGTTTTTGGTTCGATAAACAGCAAAGGCGTTGGCATTAAGTTTACAGCATCTTCTAGCCATTTTTGCTGATTTTGCAGAATTTCCTCGGCACGCTTGCGGACGGTGATGTCGTCAGTTACGCCGAGAATCTGGTAAATTTCACCTCGATCGTCGAGGATTGGCACATATTTGATGAGTGTAGTGCTGGTATAATCAGGTAAATTTATTGTGGCTTCTACGGTTTGTAAGGTGCGGGTTTCTTGTGCTTTTTTTAAAGTTGGTAAATAAGCGTTTGTAATGGACGGTGGAAAGATTTCCTCGTCAGTGCGTCCGAAAATTTCTGAGAGTGATTTATTAGTGCGTTGCAAACCCGCAGCGTTGACAAACTGCAATCGCAATTCGGCATCATATATACCAAACATATCGGGGATATTATCAATAGCCAAGCGAAATCTTTCTTCGCTGCGACGTAAGGCGGCTTCTGCACCAATGCGATCGCTCAAGTCTAAAATAAAAGCTACTGACTGTTCGCGGTTTTCTCCCAGCAAAGTGTAACCAATTACAACCGGGACGCGACTATTATCCGAACGAATATATTCTTTTTCATAAGGGGTACAAGCACCAGTTAATTTTGCCTCGGCGATGGCAATTTCATCCAAATACAGATATTCTGGTGGTGTGATGTCAATCCAGTCTATCTTCCCAGCTACTAAATCCTCACGCGTGTAGCCGATAATCCGCAAAAATTCGTCATTTGCTTGTAGAATACCCCCGTAAATGTCGCCAAAAAGAATGCCGATGATGTTAGCATCTACGAAACTACTCAGTTTTTGTTCATTTTCTTTCAGCGCTTCTATTGCGCGATCGCGTTCTAAGCTAAGGTGTTCAATTAGTGCTGCACTTTGCCAAATCAAAACGACGAAACTGACAATAACGATGATGGCAAACATTGACACTGCAAAAGCCGCATCATACTGTTTTTGCCGTTGACCTTCAACGATGAACCAGCCTAACACACAAGGAAGTGCGATCGCAGCAAATAATAAACGCCTCGCAAGCAACCCACCGTCACTATCACTTGTGACTACCCCCATGAACCCTTGCTCTGGATGAATCCAAACAATGCCTGCACAGACTACTATGAAGGTCAGTGCCGTCAGTAACGTCATAGATGTTGTGTAAGGAGCAACACCGTAAAGTACTTTGACGTTGTAGGCATAGCCGATGACAGCTTGTAAAGAAATCAAAGCAGCTATCAAGGCAAAAATTTGAGCATACCAAAAGCTACGGCGATTTTTTTGATCAATTATCAGTTCTATCGCTCTGCCAACCAGCACAAAATTCAATGCCGTGTTTAACCCCATTCGTCCAGGATAAAATGTTGTCACAGAAGACGACGAGTCACGCAACAGCAGTTCATCAATACCAATATTCCAACCGAACAGATATTCAATCAGCGTGAGCAAACCAATTAATATCACTGCTACTGAACATATTTTGGAAAGCCAGAAGGTGGGGGGATGAGGGG
>NZ_JAOWRF010000258.1 GCF_025753815.1 Plectonema radiosum NIES-515
CCCCCCCTCTCCCCCTCTCCCTTACTGGGGAGTCGTGACAATAATGCGATCGCGATAATCAAACTCGGTGACAAAACCATAATTAATACGTTGCTTGTTGTCCCCCCAATCCCCAAACTCGGACAGATATATCTAATCAACAGCGACATCAAAGCCGACACTATAAACACTTTCACCACAAATCCAATTTGATTTTCCATAATTTTGTACGGCTATACACCTTTTTCTGTAGGGTTGACACTAAATAAGACCACAACACCCAGTCTCTACAATAAACCTATAGTTACAAAGCTTTACATTTACAAACAGGGGAGACAAGGGAGACAAGGGGGACAAAAAGACAAGGGGGACAAAAAGACAATTCTTTCCCCCCATTCCCCATTCCCCATTCCCCATTCCCCAATTCAGAGGGTACATCAAAAAATGCCTGTAGAAAAAAAGAACAAAAGCCCCATCAAACCACCGAGAATCAGGCAGTTTGGCGGCAGTTTCCTGATTTTGCTGACTATTCTGTTATTGCTTAACTTTATTGTTCCTAGCTTCTTCGGTGCGCGATCGCCACAAGTTCCTTATAGTGATTTTATTACAGCTGTGGAAGCTGGTAAAGTAGATAAGGCAATTGTTGGGAGCGATCGCATTCAATATTCAATTCCGACGCAAACCCCAGATGGTAAGCCAGCAGAACAAGTTTTCCAAACTACACCAGTAGCTTACGATCTGGATTTACCGAAGATTCTTCGCAAGCATAATGTACAATTTGCTGCACCATTACCAGATCAAAATGCCTGGATTGGTACTTTAATTAGTTGGGTGTTTCCACCGTTAATTTTTATTGCAATTTGGGGCTTTTTCCTCAATCGTCAGGGAGGTGGTGCCGCTGCACTGACGGTAGGTAAAAGCAAAGCGCGGATTTCTTCTGATGGCAGCACTGGTGTCAAATTTACAGATGTGGCTGGTGTCGATGAAGCTAAAGTCGAATTAGAAGAGATTGTTGATTTTCTGAAAAATGCTGACAAATATACCCGCTTAGGTGCGAAAATACCTAAAGGGGCGTTGCTGGTGGGACCTCCAGGAACGGGTAAGACAATGTTAGCGAAAGCGATCGCTGGTGAAGCGGGTGTTCCTTTCTTCAGTATCTCCGGTTCCGAGTTTATCGAATTATTCGTTGGTGTCGGTGCTGCACGGGTGCGGGATTTGTTTGAACAAGCGAAAAAACAAGCTCCCTGTATAGTATTTATCGACGAGTTAGACGCACTCGGTAAATCTCGCGGTGGTGCTGGTGGGTTCGTCGGTGGTAACGATGAACGCGAACAAACCTTGAATCAGTTACTCACAGAAATGGACGGCTTTGACGCCAATACAGGTGTAATTATCATCGCTGCTACCAACCGTCCGGAAGTGTTAGATCCAGCTTTACGTCGTCCGGGACGCTTTGACCGTCTAATTGTGGTAGACCGTCCTGATAAAATTGGTCGGGAAGCGATTCTCAATGTTCATGCGAGAAACGTCAAATTAGCTGAGGATGTCAACTTAGCTACGATCGCTATCCGCACACCTGGCTTTGCTGGAGCAGATTTAGCGAACTTGGTAAATGAAGCCGCATTGCTAGCAGCGCGTCAAAATCGGGAAGCTGTGATTATGGCAGATTTCAACGAAGCGATCGAGCGGTTGATTGCCGGTTTAGAAAAGCGATCGCGCGTACTCAATGAAACTGAGAAGAAGACTGTAGCATATCACGAAGTTGGTCACGCCATCATCGGTGCATTGATGCCCGGAGCTGGTAAAGTTGAAAAAATCTCCATTGTGCCGCGTGGTGTGGGTGCTTTGGGTTATACAATTCAAATGCCGGAAGAAGACCGCTTCTTGATGGTTGAAGACGAAATTCGCGGACGCATTGCGACTTTGTTGGGTGGACGTTCCGCTGAAGAAGTCGTTTTTGGCAAAGTCTCCACAGGTGCGGGTGACGACATCCAGAAAGCCACAGATATAGCAGAACGTTACGTTACTGTGTACGGCATGAGTGATAAACTCGGTCCTCTGGCTTTTGAGAGAACGCAACAGCAGTTTATTGAAGGTTACAGCAATCCGCGTCGGTCGATTAGTCCGAAAGTGGCTGAGGAAATTGACCGGGAGATGAAGCAGATTGTGGATAATGCACACCACATTGCTTTAACCATTTTACAAGATAACCGCGACTTGTTAGAAGAAACCGCAGAGGAGCTGCTGCAACACGAAGTTCTCGAAGGTGTAGAACTGCGGGAAAGACTTGCAAGAGCGATCGCACCGAGCGAACTTAATGAATGGTTGCGATCCGGTAAAGTGTCGGAAGATAAACCCTTGATGCAATCTGTGTTGAATTAGGGACTTGTAAATGCCCTCAGGCTAGAAGCCTGGGGCTATACGAACAAAGCCCACCTTCGTGGGCTTCTAGATATTAAGTCCGCGTAGGCGGACTTTGTTCGTGTAGCCGCAGGTTTTAACCTGTCGGTGAAAGCGATCGCTACAATCAAACGGCTGTGAAACTCTGACCAGAAAATAGGCTGCTCCAGGTAGGGGTTCATTCCCGGAAATGGCGATCGCATAATCGACCTCACACGATGGAAGCTATCTTGATTTTAACTGCCGGATGGCGATCGAAGATTAAGCGATCGCGCGTCAGCACTCGTGTGTGCTGTCATAAAAGCGATCGCTTGTTTGTTGGGCGTTCGCGAAGCGTTGCCGTACTCGGCATCGCTTTTTTCATGCTATATTCCCTGATAATCATGTCAACTCAGATGTTGTCGCATTCTCAAATGGTATCCACAACCGCCTGCAAATCAATTTGCACTCTTATAGCAAAAGTCTACTAAAGTAGACTCAATAATAATTCCGAATTTCAGTCCACTTAAGTGGACTTAAGCTATTAGCCTGGGATTTAAATCCCAGGCGGTTGTGGCAGATCGAAGATATCGAACTCGCGTAAAATAAAGATTTCCATCGGATTGATCCGCTCAGTCTCTATTTGCATCAACCTAGCCTTCAGCCTGTCGCAGTTCCTTTAATTCCTCAGGTGTGAGGGGATTATTTCCTAACTCAAGTGCTTCTATCCAGCGTAGCCGGCGCCCCTTCACATCTTCTGAGTAATCATCAACTGCCCCACTGTCTACAAAAGCCCGAAAGTCTTCTAATGCCCCTACCAAGTCCCCTGTAAGTACTCTAGCCAGCCCCCGACTGTCTTGATAGCGTTTATTATCAGGCTCTAGGGTGACAGCTTTTTCACAAATATGGATAACACCTTTATGACCGTGTAAGCTGCCAACCCAGCAAATGCTATGCCAATATGCGGCAGAGTCATTTAAACTAGGTTGAAGTTTTAAAGCTTGTTTGAAAGCGTTCTGTGCTTCTTTAATTTTGCCTTCTTTTACCCAAGCGATGCCCTGATTTAAGGAAACCTTAGCTGCACTGATGCCCTGACTTAAGGAAACCGCAGCTGCAAAAGCTGGGTCTTGGGCTAAATCTGGAGATACGCCAACTGCTTCATGCAGGCTTTTAGCATTGAGCCATTTTGTCTCATTGTCGCATACAACTGCTTTGAGGTCGGCACCGCTGAGGTCGGCACCGCTGAGGTCGGCATCCCTGAGGTCGGCATCCCTGAGGTTGGCACCGCTGAGGTCGGCATCCCTGAGGTTGGCACCGCTGAGGTTGGCACCGCTGAGGTCGGCATCCCTGAGGTTGGCATCCCTGAGGTTGGTACCGCTGAGGTCGGCATCCCTGAGGTCGGCATCCCTGAGGTTGGCATCCCTGAGGTTGGCACGGCTGAGGTTGGCACGGCTGAGGTTGGCACGGCTGAGGTTGGCACGGCTGAGGTTGGCACGGCTGAGGTTGGCACGGCTGAGGTTGGCACCGCTGAGGTTGGCACCGCTGAGGTAGGCACCGCTGAGGTAGGCATCGCTGAGGTAGGCATCGCTGAGGTTGGCATCGCTGAGGTTGGCATCGCTGAGGTAGGCATCGCTGAGGTTGGCACCGCTGAGGTTGGCATCGCTGAGGTTGGCATCGCTGAGGTTGGCACCGCTGAGGTTGGCATCGCTGAGGTTGGCACCGATGAGGTCGGCACCCCTGAGGTCGGCACCCCTGAGGTCGGCACCCCTGAGGTCGGCACCCCTGAGGTCGGCACGGCTGAGGTTGGCACCGCTGAGGTCGGCACGGCTGAGGTTGGCACCGATGAGAAATAATCCCAAGTTCTCGCGAAAGCTGTAAATACCCAAGCAGTGACTATAGCCGATAATAGCGAGTAAGCGTTCTGAGTCAAACTTATTAGAATCAGGTTGACCGCAAGGGTAGAAAGTGATTTTGTCTTTCAAGTCATCTTTTCTTTGAGCATAGCGATGCAACTCTAAAAGCAAAATCATCACATTCAATCCTGTACACACATCCACTTGTCGCAAACCCAAGTGATTTTCTCTATCTGGCAATTGCTCCCTTAATTGCTTCTTCTTCATCTGCGGCAAATTTGCATCTTCCGCATCAATAAATTCTCCATCGCACCAACGAAAATAGAAATGCTCTAATCGTTCAAACAGTTTACACAAGCGTTCTACATCTTGAAATTCAGAAGTCTCGGCAAACAACCCCATTAAATATTCGACAATTTCCGGGGTTAAATTTCCATAGCCGAATAAATCATAAATCTGTTTATCCATCACGTCTGTGGAAACTTTATCTTCTTGACGGTGACGGTTGCTTATTTTAGTTGTCCAATCTAGAAAGCTTTCTATCAACCGTTCTGCGAATAAAAACTCGCTAAAACTCTTGTGGACAAACTCCACGGAACCATCTTTATCGCCTGAGGCTGCTTTGATGTAAAATGCGGTCAACAGGTTATTGAGTAGCTTCTTATTTTCCTGAGAATTCTCTCTCGCTTGCGGAATTAACTTTGCTGCTGGACTATTGCTAACTTTGAGTCGTGTTTCTAACATCGCTACTTTTGCAGATTCATTCCCCGACTGCACCACACACAAAGCAGCTTCTGTGATAAATTGGCGCAAATCTTCGGTTTTCAGTTGAGTTAAGCGCAAGTTTTCATCTTTATCGTCACTTTTACGCTGTTCTTCTAATACCCATTTCACCGATTCATCATAAATGCGGATTTTTGCTTTGATACCTTCTGCATTCACAAACATTTGCACATTCAGACGTTGCTCTCGGTGCATTCGTGCGAGTAAATAAAGCAGTAAAGGTTCTCGTGCTAAGTTATCGTTGATTTCATCAGGACAAGCTTGCAAAAACTGCTCAAAATCATTTGCTTCTTGCGTCCCAACTTTAGCCTCCCATTTATTCAGCCATGTTTGCCGAATCGAGTCATCCATTGGCTGAAGTTCGACCCGCTTCAAGCTTTTGGTTTGTGAGAGCAAGCGGTCAATTCCTTGCAGCGCTAAAGGACGACCAGTAACCAAAAATTGATGATGGCAAAAGCTATCTTTTTGAAACTTCTCTACCTGTTCCAAAAATTCCCTTAAGCCGTTAGCTCGTCCTTCTAATAATAGTTCGTCGAAGCCATCAAGTAAAAAGAGAAATCGGGTATTTTTATCCGTCAGCCAGCCAAAATCACTTTGAATAAAGTCAACGTTTTCTAAATAGTTCTCTAAAGTCTCAGTTAAGTTATCTTTGAGAACTCGCACATCCCGCAAGCGAATCAAAATCGGTGTAAAGCTAGGATGCAAGTTCTGCCGCACCAAGTCGGCAAACATGCGACAAAAGACACTTTTACCGCGTCCAGCTTCACCTTGAATAAACAAAACTTGTTTGGGTTTATTTTTCTCAGTTGCATCAAGTATTGAATTAACAAATTCTTCGATTTGATAAGTTACATCACCTTTTTCTTTAAGTTCTTTAACTTGCAGCGGTACATACAAATCCCGAAAGGTGATATCATTCTCATCAAAAATATTTTCTTCTGGCTTGGGTTTAATTTCCTGTTCTAAATAATCTTCAATGCTCAGATATTTCTCTAGTTTATCTTTTCCCCCGACGCGATACCATTCTACAAGTTTCTTGACTTTTTCGCCAACTTCTACTAATGCCGAAAGCATATATTCATCGGTTTTTCGCGCTACTTTTTCGGTGACAGTTTTTGCGTCTGCTTCGATTAAACCTGCTTCTTGTAAACGTTGCTGCAAAACTTGATTAAATGCTTCTGCTAGTTTCGATTCGTGGAAGTAGAGAATAGCTTTTTTCGCTTCTCGTTCCTCAAATTCTTGCTCACCCAGTTTCTTAATTTGTCGAGCTAAAGTTTCCGAAACTGCGCTTTGTTGATTAATTTGCTGTTGTAATTGCGAATCTTCTTTAAGAATTACTTTCAAGCTTTCTAGATAAGCAACCTGACTAACCAATATTACACAGCTTTCGAGACTTGGCTCTTTTTTGGTGGCGTCAACAATCAGCTTTAGTGTTGTAGTTGCGATGGGTGCAAAGGGAATTACTGAAAGCGCAATTTGTCCGAGTGGTGCGTTGATGACATCTAATAGCGACGATATTTGAGCGATGTAGGGCTTGAGGTCTTCTGCCTTCGGTTTTTGCTCGTTGATAACTTTGGCTAGGTCAAAGACGGCTTTAGCGGCTTCTGCGCCAGTTTTTGTCACCTCCACCCCTTGTCCCCAGTTCAACCCCTGAATATTTTTCCACCAGTTTGAGAATATCTTCGCCATAGACTATTTCTCTATCTCATTGATAAAATTAAGTAAGTGGGCGAAATTAAATGTAAAATGCTCTCCTGGTTCGTAGTGAGCGGTTTACCGCTCAAAACAAGGATTTTAACGGCTAAAGCCGTTACTACGTTAAGGAGTGTTTATTTATGCCCATCTAGTTACTAACATAAATCGGCGTTGCATATTTAGGGGATGTTTTTGCAATAGACATCTCCAGAAAAGAATGTAGAGACGCGAAATTTCGCGTCTCTACAAGGGTTTTGGGCAACGCATAATAAGCATAGCGGTCGATGTCTAATGTACTTCGATAAATTTAACGTATTGTAGAGACGTTCCGGTGGAACCAATACGGTTCGGTTAAGAATATTTGTGAACCCAAAACCCTTGTAGAGACGTTGCACTTGCTAGTCTCTACATACGTTAACACCAACGGTATTGCCGATGGAACGTCTCTACAATTCATCAGAAAATGTAATAATTAACTTAAATTTAACCAGCTAAAAACTTCTTCAACTGTCAGTTATAATTCGATTTTTTTGCTTTTGGCTACTTTATTAATTACTTCGCAAAAGGTAATCTGAAGTAAGCTATGTTCACCTTGAGGCATTGGCTTTTGAATAATTTCTCCATTGAGAAATTCTGATGCTGGTTTTGTTTCTGGCAGTTGTAGAAACTCGTCTAATGTCAGGTGAGGTTTAGTGGCTATTGTCATCAGACGGACATGATATAACACTAATAAAAATATCGTAACCAATGCAAGAGACGTTCCATCGGAACGTCTCTACAATATATGTAATTTGCTTGTCATGATGTAATTGCTAACTCTTGACTCCCGTACAGATGCGAAATTTAGCTTCTCTACAATTGGTTAGAGACGCAATGAATTGCGTCACTACAAGTGTTAACTGCGTTGCCAAATTTTAATTGTTTTATCTAAGCTGCCACTCACCAACATTTCGCCGGAAGCTGTAAAGGCTAAAGCTGTTACTGTGTTGGTATGTCCTGTAAATGTACCTAGCAGTTCTCCGGTGTGTAGATGCCACAATTTGATAGTTTTATCTGAACTGCCACTAGCGATAATTTCTCCATCGGGACTAAGAGCGATCGCATCAACTCCATCTCGATGTCCTTTAAGGGTGCGAAGCAATTCCCCTGTCTCTAAATCCCAAATCTTAATCGTTTTATCTCGACTTCCACTCACGAGAATGTTATCATCTCCACTCACCGCCAGGGAACGAACTATGTGAGAATGTCCCATGAGGGTCTGCAAAGGTTCAGTATTCAAAGTTCTTACTTTACCTTGACATGACAAATCCCAAACTTTGATTTTACGGTAGCTACCTGTTACCATAATTTGTCCATCTTGGCTAAAAGCTAGGGAATGGGCAGCGCTATCATCTAATGAAAGAGCGATCGCTACCTGTCGATACATCAAGTCCCAAAACAAAATCTTTCTATCATCTCCCCCAGTTGCTAACATCCTTCCATCTGGGGTAAAAGCTACACAGCGCACCATTCCATTGTGCTTGTGGAGAATATCTATCAAATCTATTGCACCGGAATGCCAAATCTTAATTGTGGAGTCTGCACCACCACTCACCAACGTTTGTCCATCCGGACTAAATGCGAGGGAATTGACTTCATCTACTACCCCGGAGACACTCCATTGGTATTCTGAGAGAGTACCAATTAACTCACCTTTTGTCAAGTCCCAGAGCTTCGTCTCTCCCCGACTCCCGCTAGCCAAGATTGGCGGGAAATTGCCGTTTTTCCCTCCTGGACTGAAAGCAAGGCAATTAATGCCTCTTGAGTGTCCGCTCAAAGTCTGCCAGCATTCCCAATCACCGACAATGTTTTTTAGGGGATGATCTGGTGATAAAGTCTGAATTCTTTCAGCGTTCGCAATTTCATCAACTAAAGAAGATGCATCTTTTTTGGCAATTAGTGATTCTAAATACCAACTTAACCCACCCCCATATAACAAGTTACTTGGAATTACAGTAACTTTTGGCTCAGTAAATTGAATTTGACTTGTCGGTAAAAAGCCTGTGATTACCGCTTGCTTTTCGTAGCCTAATTGACCAGTAAATGGATAAAACAAACACAGAAAAATCAATACCTGATGGTTCTGTATATCTTCTTGAGTCACAGTCCACCTGATTTTGTCTTTTTTTATCCCATTAAAGCTTTCTCCATCAGCAGCGTAGACTTGAATAGTAACATCAGGATTATCTACTAAGAAGTAAGCAAATTTACTTTCTCCGCGTAAATTTCCTTCATCATCTAATGCCATATTTTTCAAGCTGTTTTGTGACACTTTTTTAACCAGCTTACCCAAGCGTTCAATTATCACCCGCTGAACGATTTGTTCTCGCAAAAGATAATCTTCCGCTTGCTGCTGAAAATATTTCGGAAAGGGAATCACCCAATCGGGAGGTTCGGGATATTCCGGTGGTGTCGGTGGGGGATTTTTGGCGAGAATTTCGGCTTGGAAGCGAGCAAAATTGAGCAATTTTGCCAATGAATCGCCCCAAAATGCCATAATTTCACTGTGACAACCTTTGACTTGACTCTCTAACAAAGATAAGTCATAAGTCTTGGGTTTTTTCACTCGTTGAAGAAAGTCAGCTTGTTGAGCTTTCAGTAAGCTAATCCAATCCATTTGCATGTTTTGCGGCACAAAGAATGCATACCTACGGTAAGCTATACCAAAGCAATTACTCAAGTTTATAAGATGAATGTAAATTAAGAATTGAGTAATTTGAGCAGTTAGGGTAACACAACCATTACTTATGCTCTAACAGAAAGCAATTATCTATTTTAGCTATAAGATACTTTGTCAACCATGAGCAAGAGCGTATAAATAAATTAGACGTTGGAAATTAATTCTAACTTATCTGGAAAATATGAGACTGTCTCTAGTGAGACAAACCCGAAATAATACTCATTAAGAATCACGCGCCACGCAGACAATGATAGTATAAATCTCAGATTATTGCTGCAACAGCGGCGCATTGAGTTGTATAATTAGAGATACTAAAGTCAAGATTTCTTAATTTTCTTGTTGGCGATCGCTTTCGTTTGCGTGTAATCGTTTAATTTTCATCCTCAAATCAAAGTCATCACCGCTGACAATTGTTTCTAAGTCAGCGATGCGTTGTTCTAATTCGACCTGGTGCGGTGACAAAATTTGATTTTGGTATTTTTTCACATCCGATCGCCATACAGCAACTGTACCAATTGCTGCGCCACTAATCGCCGCTAATGGTATAATGGCACCACTTCTGGTGACTGCTGAAAGGGGAACACAAATTGCTAAAATTGCGACAGTCAAGCCCCAGATTTTTGTGGTAGCTGTAACTCGGATATCTTCAGGTTGGTGGAAGTTTTTTTCCGGTTTTTTAGCCATGAGTGTACCCTCAAAGATTTAATTATAGTAATTGGAGCGCGATACTCCAACGGAGTCACTTCTGTTCTCCTGTCGGAGACGCTCCGTGAACGAGAGGCTTTGCCAACGCGATCGCTTGTAAAAGTTCCTCATGCGATCGCCTTAAGTATAATTGCTCCATAGATAGTTTTGTATCAAGTTTAACTCTATCCCCAGGATAAATTATTCGCTGATACAAATAGATTATTGTATAAATATATAGAAGCTTTTGGATATCGAGAGTCACGATAACCAAAGAAAGATATATTTATTAATTGTTGACAAGATCGCATCTATTGAAAAAATAATCATGACAACTGCATCTTCCATTTTTCTGGCTGGAGCTAGTCGGGGTATCGGTAGAGAAATTGCCAAATGCTTAATTGCAGAACAGCAAAAGGTAAAAGCACTTTTGAGAACAGAAGCAACTCGTGATGAATTAGAAGCAATGGGCATTGAGGTAGTTCTGGGAGATGCGTTGAATAGCGAAGATGTAGAAAGTGCTATGCTAGGAGAACCCATCAACGCAGTTATCAGTACGATTGGTGGTTTGCCTAAAGTTAGTGAAAGAGCAGATTACCTGGGTAATAAAAATCTGATTGACGCAGCAGTGAAAGCTAAAGTACAAAAATTTATTTTAGTGTCTTCTATCGGTAGTGGGGATAGTGTAGTTGCCTTGAATCCACAAGCATTAGAAACACTGCGATCGGTTTTAATCGAAAAAGAAAAAGCTGAACAACATCTAATTGCCAGTGGACTTACCTACACCATTATTCGTCCCGGTGGATTAAAGTCAGAAGCAGCAACCCAAAATGCAATCTTAACTCAAGATCCACGCATAGCAGGTATAATCCATCGTGCAGATGTCGCACAGTTAGTTTGTCGTTGCTTAAATTCTGATAAAGCTAACAATCAAGTATTATCGGCAATAGACAAAAATATGCTTTTTAGCCAAATAGAGTTTGAGGAATTTAGCTTAGATTAAAAACATTATTTCCAAAGCTAATTTACCATCCTCAATTGGAATTACCTCACTAGTACCTAGCACAAAATTGCATCAGGTCGTGACGAAAATTTCTCACAAAAACTCTGCCTCACTCTCTCTGGAAAAGTTTGTTACGGAGGGAAAACCTCCTGACAACTTTCGCTGCGCTTACTTTTGTGTTCCTTTGCGTTGAAAAAACGCCCTCGTACCTATATAATTTTTGGCAATGGCAGGGGCTTTTTCACCCAACACCCGATAAAGTTCAGCTTTGCCTCGCATTCATCTCACACTGACTGAGTACAGTAGACATCTGTTGGAAAAGATTTAGAAACCTTAAATTCACGCACAGACCTAACCCCCCTACCCCCCTTCCCTTGTAGGGAAGGGGGAATTAAAGCCTCTCTCCGCTTCGGGGAGAGGAATGGAAGCGGGGTCATGCATTAATTTTCGGAGATGTCTAGTACAGATGTGAGGCTTCTGCTGTTTTAGCTAAATACCATAATTACCTGTCCATAGCGGACTCCAATCACCAGAAGCGACAAAACTTGCCCAATAATAAGGATATCGGTATTCAGGTCTCTTTAAGAACTCTAACTGCGCCTGTCGTAGTGCATCATGTTTACCCTTACCTGCGTTTAAATTTTGGTAATACTTTACCATCAAATCCTTAGTTCCCTCATCATCTATAGTCCACAAGCTCAAAACTTGAGTCTGAGAACCTGCAATCACCAAAGCACGACGTAAACCGTAAAGCCTACCTCCGACTTTGAGATCACCCAATCCAGTTTCGCAAGCTGACAGCACCACCAGCTGTGTTCCCCGTAAATTCAATCCAGTAACTTCCAATGCTGTGAGGATACCATCATTGGTATTTGAAGAAGCTCGCTGACGATTATTAATACCTGCGAAAGCTAACCCAGAACGCAACAAGGGATTTTCTAGTTTTAAATTTTCGAGTAATTCCTTATTGAAATTATCTGCTACTTCTTTTTCGGTAATAAAGAATCCGTGAGTTGCTAAATGCAAGATACTCGGAGCTTGTAGTTTTTTAATCGCAGTTTCGGTAGCTTGTTTACCAGAAATGACTTTTGTATCCGGAAAAATCTCTTTGATTTTATTTGCTTCGTCTAAAGTGTTGTAAAGTGGGGCAAATTGCAAGTTTGCTTGATCGTCAGGACGATTTCTTAAACCACGTACAGTAGATGGTCCGGTTATTTCCTGCTGATCGTAGTCGATGTTTGCAAATACTACCGGAGGTGAAAAGCTTTTAGGTGCTAACTTAATGCGTAGCAACTCTCGTCCAGTAGTGAGATAAGAGAAAGCGTAACGTTGAATCAGGTATTTATTTTGTTCGTCTAGTAGTACTTCAAAGGGAATTATTGCTAATTGTCCATCAGGTGATAATAGCAAATGACGTGCATCGCCCAACAGTGGACGGATGGGAGCCATAACTTGCCGATCTAATGTCCGAGCAAGTTGCTCAACTGATTGGGTAGGCTTCTTTTGAGTAGTAGTAGTAGTAGAATAACGGGTCTGAGCATCAGATGGTTTTTCTGCCAAAGCTTTTCGTAGATTGGCAACAGATGTCTCAATAGTTTCAGCATCTGCTAAGTCAACCCACCTTGGTTCCCCAGAAGAACGCAGCACAGCTGCTGCATAACGCAGTTTACCCGATTTTTCCGCCTGTTTAGCCTTGGCATTAAATGGCTGATACCGCACGAATTCTACCAAAGCCGCATCCTTAGGTATCAGAGTTTGGATGCTTGCTAACTCTACTGGTTGGGTGGTAATGTGGAATTCAGCACTTTTATTACTGATCGCTTCCTCGATGCGTTCTTTTTGTATATTTAATTGCTGAAGTTGAGCTTTATACTCACTAACGCTTTGGTTTCCTTGCCCTCTGTATATTAGTGCTGATAGGTTTTGATTGACGTTCTCCCATTGATCAAATAATTTTTGTGTTTCTGGTTTATCTGCGAAGTGACTGCGTAGTATTTGTATGCTGTCGATAACGGTGTCTAGTACACGTACTTTGCGACGTAGCACTGTGGTGAGCGCTAGCCTTGCGGCTGTGGGGTTATTAGCATTGTGGAGAGATAGAGATATGGCTTGGTAGGTTGAGAATAAAAAGGTTTTGAGGTAGTCTTGTTTTCTTTCTTCTGAGCCGATAGTAAAAATAAACCCAAAATTATATTCTTCAATTGCTAGTCCACGACTAGAGAAATCAACAGCACGGGTGATGTCATTTTGTGCTTGGTACAGTTGTGCCAAATTGTTCAAGCTAGAAGCGACAAGAGGATGTTGTTTACCGAGCATTTTCTCTCTTATTGCTAGCGATCGCAAACACAGAGGTTCAGCTTTTTGATAGTTTCCCTCTTCTTGGTACAAGGAAGCCAAGGTGTTGAGACTAGTGGCAACATCGGGATGTTCTTTACCCAGTGCTTTCTCCCTGATTCCCAGAGAGCGCAGATACAAAGATTCGGCTTTTTCATAGCGACCCTCTGCTTTGTATAGTTCTGCTAAATTATTGAGGCTAGTGGCAATATTAGGATGTTCTTTGCCCACTAATTTCTCCATAATTGTCAGAGAGCGCAGATACAGAGGTTCGGCTTTTTCATAGCTCCCCTGTACTTGGTATAAAGACGCCAAATTATTCAGGTTATTGGGGATATCGGGATTTTCCTTCCCCTGCCTCTCTCTTATTTCTAGCGATCGCAGATACAGAGGTTCAGCCTTTTCATAGCTCCCCTGTACTTGGTACAAAGACGCCAAATTATTCAGGCTAGTAGCAACAAGAGGATGTTGTTTACCCAGCACTTTCTCGTAAATTGCCAGAGAGCGCAGATACAGAGGTTCAGCTTTTTCATACCTTCCTCGAGCTTTGTACAGTTCTGCCAAATTATTCAGGCTAGTGGCAACAAGAGGATGTTCTTTGCCCAGCATTTTCTCGTAAATTGCCAGAGAGCGCAGATGCAGAGGTTCAGCTTTTTGATAGCGACCCTGAGCTTTGTACAGTTCTGCCAAATTGTTCAGGGTAGTAGCGACATCAGGATGTTCTTTGCCAAGTACTTTCTCACTTATTTCTATTGCCCTTTCTGCTGGGGCAATAGCTTCATTGTATTTACCTGCGTTATACAACTCAATGACTTGTTTATTCAGTTGCTTCGCTTCCTGCAACTGTGTTGACTGTTGTGCCGACAGTGGTGGGTGAGATTGTCCTGTTACTTGTGTTGGAATGTTAAGTAGCAGCTCGAATATTATTGCTGCGGTGATTGACCAAGATACTAATTTGATGGAACCTTGGATTTTTCGTTGGGAGAATCTAGACACGTATTTCAGCTTCCTAGCTTGATTAGCGACAATCGGTCAAAATAATGCTCAAATACACCTCAAAAGCGAGAATTGATTTTTTGGTTTTGCCAAACTAAACATACATCGGCTTTATCGTGCCAACTTAGTTCTCAAAGATAATTGAAAAAAGCCTAAAACCACCTACTATCATTACATCTGTGATATTTTCAAAAAGTGTACATTTTGTCAATACTTCCAGAGATTGAAATAATTACAGAAGGGGTGGAAGAGCCGAGCAAAACCCCCCGACGTTAAGTCAAACAATCAAGCAATCGGCTGTAAGTAGCTGTTCTTCCGCGTACATTTTGGTTCCAATGCTATTTGCAGGGGAAAAGCCACCCAAATTCTTCAGACTTTTATGGCGTTTCTGCACGTTTTGCGCTCAAAACAGTGGAGAGTTTTGACAACTATAGGCATCATAGCCCACATGAAAGCTAAAACTGGAGCAATTGGCTTGTAGCTAATTTTCATAAATATGTTTCTGAATACTAGACTTGGAGAAATTAGTACTAAATCTTAGCTCCTCTTGATTAAGAAGAAGCTATGCAACTGATTAAGAGAAAGCTATGGAAATCTAGAGGTCGATTGACAAAATTTTTCCAGATTTAATAAAATAGAGGCGCAAAGAAGAACGTTAGCTTGAAACGATAATCTGACCGATACGCTTGAAAATTTGCAGAACAGTATATAGTTCATTCCCCAAGGGAGCAGGAGAAAAAACTCTCGATATATCATATTGTGGTGTATCCTGTTGAGTTAGTTTGACAAATATAATTCCGTCTCCATTTGTCATTATCCCAAAGAGATGAAAGCGAGATTCTACTTCAGCTAAACTTTTGAAGATGTCGGTAATTGCTGTTTTCTGTACCATTTACTTAAAATTAATTATTCTGTAAAATGGTTTGCAAACCTGTGACTAATCTTTCAATACCTTCTTTTGCGGTTTCTTTTTGCAGCGCACCATATGCAACTCGCAGATAACATCCATTATCCATACCAAAGGTTGTACCGGGAATCACTGCTACAAGATGTTCTTTAATTAGTCTTTCTACTAATTCAAAGCTATCCATATTAGTATAAACTTTGAGGAAAAAATAAAATGCACCATCGGCGGGGGTGATGCTACACTGATTTTGTAGGCGGTTGAGTGAGTTAAGTACGTCATAGCGGACTTGAGCGATCGCTTCTAAATTCTTCTTCAAATACTCTTCTTTTGCCTGCAATGCTCCTAATGCTGCATACTGAGAAATTACAGGTGGACAAATCACTATTGTATCTTGTACTTTTTTAACGGCTACAAGCAGATGTTTGGGAATCAGCATATAGCCAATTCGCCAACTTGCAAATCCGTAAGCTTTGGAAAGGCTATACAAAGATATGGTGTATTCGCTACTTCCTGAAAATGCACCAGGGGAAACGTGTTTTACACCGTCATAGGTAAAGTATTCATAAGCTTCATCGTGAATATGATAAATGTTGCGTTGTTTGCAAATTTGATTGACTTGTCGCAATGCTTCTTCAGAATAAACAACACCTGTGGGATTATTAGGTGAAATGGTGACTATTGCTTTTGTTTTTGATGTTATGGCTTTGGCGATCGCATCCACTCGTAATTGATAATTTTCATCGGTTTCTACTAACACCGGATGACAACCAGCCATTGTGGTTGCCATTTCATGATTAAAATAATAAGGTGTATTTAAAATAATTTCATCACCTATGGAAGTAATCGCAAGAATGGCATTCATAAACGCCATATTACTGCCGGCGGTAACAACGATGCAGTTTTCGTCGTTAATTTCAATGTTGTTAAAGGCTTGCAATTTTGCTTCAATTGCTGCTAATAAAGGAGGAATTCCCTCAACAGCTTTGTAGAGATTATTAGTTGGTTCCGCGAAGAATTTCGGCAAAATCTCCATTGCTTCGGGTGGGGGATTGTATGAAACAACACCTTGTCCTAAAGAAATGGTTCCAGGATTGCTTTTAATTAATTCGCCAACGACAGGTATTATGGGAGACTGCACTGCCTCCATACGAGAGATAAAGTTTTTCATGCGTTCACGCTTATTTGAGCTATATTTAATTTTCTCGTAAATATGCCCCCGTAGTAAGGACTTCAGTCCTTGGCTTTATTGCTTTTTTGATGAAGACTGAAGTCTTCACTACGAATTAGACGATCGCTTGTATGGCAGATATCATAGATTTAAAGTTTGTTTTGTATCTAAAATAACTGGAGAGAAAGACATGGCTGCAATCAGTTGGGAAGCGGAATTATCGAATTTATGGCGATCGGCACTGCTGTGAAAAAAATGCCAGGAGTTGCCACGCACTCATCTATGCTATTACCCCAAGCCATCATTCAAGACAGGGATACTTTTATCAACACCGCAGAAGGAACACTAAAGACCCAATTAAACCAAACCCCGTCTTGACACTCCCCCTTGTCCCCCCTATCCCCCTTGTCCCTTACTCTTATACACATCTCCGAGCCC
>NZ_JAOWRF010000373.1 GCF_025753815.1 Plectonema radiosum NIES-515
TAATAACTAGATTGAAAGTTACTGATTACTGGCAAGATAAATTAATTATTAATTTATAATTTAAATGGATTTCAAGAGTTATATTAAATAGTATTAAAACCTTCTTCTACTTTATGACTAAAGATAGAGTTAAAAGATATTTCTCTTGATAGATATAAAAAATAAAGAATCGCAGTTTAATTTTATACACAAGCAAGAATATAGCTAAAAAAATTGCTGAGATAGTTAAGGAGAAGAGTAAGGTATGTCATACGTAAATAGAGTTGGAGATGATGTCATTAATGAGCCTGCGGTAGTAAGTAGAGTTGGTGATTATCACGATCGCGTTCGTTGGGGTCCGATTATTTCTGGTTTGTTAGTTTCTCTAGCTACGCAATTAATTTTAAGCGCCTTATTTGCAGCGATCGGCGCAGGTAGTATTGCAACTTCCGGTGCACCCAGATCAAATGCTTCTGATGTTGCGGGAAATGTGGGAATTTGGTCAACTATTGGTTTGTTAATTTCGCTTTTTACTGGTGGTTGGGTGACAGCTCGCGCTTGTGGTCCCATGAACCGCAGCACCGCTCTTCTTAACGGGGCAATTCTCTGGGCTACTACTTTAGCAGTTAGCTCTTGGCTCTTAGCAAGTGGTGTATCAGGTGCTTTTGGTGTTGCTGCCTCAAACGCTGGTGAAGTCATTAACCAAGTGCAACAACAAGGTGGTGTGAACGTACCCCAAACCAATGTAAGCGCTCAAGAAGCTCGCAATATTGCTGGTGCCACATCTAAAGGTTTGTGGTGGTTTGTATTCGGTTCTTTGTTGGGTTTAGTTGCATCAATGATTGGAGCGGTGACTGGTGCTCGCAGTCCACGGACTAATACTTACACTTAAAAATTAAGTGGTCTGCAAATTTAATTTACACCGCTTGAGACAGCACCTCGAAAAAGGTGCTTTTTGCTATTTATTTAGATTATTTATTGTAGAGACGTTCCGGTGGAACGTCTCTAGGAAAGACGTTCCACCGGAACGTCTCTACGAAAGACGTTCCGGTGGAACGTCTCTACGAAAGACGTTCCATCGGAATGTCTCTAGGAAAGACGTTCCATCGGAACGTCTCTAGGAAAGACGTTCCATCGGAATGTCTCTACGAAAGACGTTCCATCGGAACGTCTCTACGAATTTTTTCATAATTTACCAATTCAGGTATGCAGATTCTGTTCCTTGCTCTCGGCGAATCTTGCCATCTTTCTCAAACCAAGCAATCACTTGCTGTGTTGTTAAATCTTCAATTCTCACATCATACTCTTCGGCAATATGCTTCAAAAGTTTCAGCGATGAAATTGTTAATCTGGTTAAAAACTTTTCCGGGGAAGAAAGCAAGGCAGCGTCAACTTTGGCTGACTCTTCAAAAGTTAAGAATTGTGTTGATGGCTGCTGTTGTGGTGGTAAATCCATAACCTGTAAATAAAACTTAACGGACAATTGGTAATTTGTAATTTGTAAAACAGATTACGACCTAGTTTTTATTTGTAAATTAAACTTAATGGAAATATAAATTTATTAATCTAATTCGGCGTAAGATTTTCGCGCTTGTACCAAATAACCACAACGGTGTTCGCCGTTGATAATCCAATGAGTCCGCTCTACTGTACAATCTGGAAGAACGGCGGCAAACATTTCTAATTCATGACCGCAAATGCTGGGGAAGGATTCGGCAACGTTGGAAATGGCGCAGTTATGCTCCATTAAGATAAAGCGATCGCCTGCTAATTCATTCGATTCTACTGGGTGACACTCTGCCATGAAGCCTTCAGCTTTTCTCAACTCAACTAAATTTGCCACCCGTTCATATAGCGAACCTTTACCCAAGCGATCGCGATATAAGAGTGCTTTACGTTCCCACTGTTTTCTTAAAATCGAGCTTACTTGGTCGCGTCCTACAGTTTCTGCTAATGTATCCAGCAAAGAAACTGCAAATTCCCCATAGCTATCACCTCGTTGTGTGCGATCGCGTCCTTCACGACTCAAATGATAAACGTGAGAAGGACGCCCCATCCCTTCTTGTATCGATGAATACAAAATTAGCTTTTCCGCCTCCAAATCTTTGAGATGACGACGAATCGCTTGCGGGCTAATATTTAAAGTCTCAGCTAGCTCAAAAGCCGTTGCCCGTGACTGCTTCAGGAGATATTCTAGAATCTCTTGCTTGGTTGAGGACTGCTGGGTAGTCGCCATCTTAGTCCTGAAAAATAATTAGGAAATTTCACTTTGACAACATTCTTGTTGTTAATGTAGCCTAAAATGGAGATAACTTAAACAACTAACTTGTTGTTTTACTCTCATCCTTATTGTAATCGCTTAACCACTCTGGGTTAACGACGAAGGGAAATCGGCTCACAGCCAGTCTCCCATCCTAAAAGAGACACCGAAAAGAGAACACGAGAGAAAAGAACTGATGAGTGCCACTGTTAAAACCTTAGTCAATCAGCCCTACAAGTATGGCTTCGTCACCAATATTGAGGCAGACACCATTCCCCGTGGGCTAAACGAGGATATTGTCCGCTTGATCTCCAGCAAGAAGAACGAGCCGGAATTCATGCTAGAGTTTCGTTTGAGAGCCTATCGCCAGTGGCTAAAAATGACAGAACCGACTTGGCCTAGCGTTCAGTATCCGCCAATTAATTATCAGGATATCATCTATTATTCTGCACCGAAGCAAGCGAAGAAAAAGCTTAACAGCTTGGATGAAGTAGATCCCACCCTTTTGGAAACCTTTGAAAAGCTAGGCATTCCCCTGTCAGAACAGAAGCGACTGGGAAATGTGGCTGTAGATGCCATTTTCGATAGTGTTTCTGTTGCCACTACATTTAAAGAAAAGCTGCTCAAAGACGGTGTTATTTTCGGCTCAATTTCCGAAGCGTTGCAAGAATATCCCGAACTAATACAAAAGTACTTGGGTAGCGTTGTTCCCATCGCAGACAATTACTTTGCGGCATTGAATGCTGCTGTATTCACCGATGGTTCTTTTGTCTATATTCCTAAAGGCGTAAAATGTCCGATGGAATTGTCTACCTATTTCCGGATTAACAACGGCGATACGGGACAATTTGAGCGTACCCTGATTATCGCGGAAGAAGGCAGCTATGTTTCCTACTTGGAAGGCTGTACCGCGCCGATGTATGATAGCAACCAGCTACACGCGGCTGTGGTGGAACTTGTCGCTCTTGACAACGCGGAAATTAAATACTCCACTGTCCAGAATTGGTACGCTGGGGATGAAAAAGGCAAAGGTGGTATTTACAACTTTGTCACCAAACGCGGTTTGTGTCAGGGTGTAAATTCCAAGATTTCCTGGACGCAGGTAGAAACAGGTTCTGCGATTACTTGGAAATATCCTAGCTGCGTGTTAGTGGGTGATAATTCTGTGGGTGAGTTCTACTCGGTAGCGCTGACAAATCATATGCAGCAAGCCGATACGGGAACCAAGATGATTCACGTTGGTAAGAATACTCGCAGCACGATTATCTCTAAGGGAATCTCTGCTGGTAACTCTAGTAACAGCTATCGCGGTTTGGTGAAGATAAATCCGAAGGCAGAAGGTGCGCGAAACTATTCGCAGTGCGACTCGATGCTGATTGGGGATAATGCTCATGCGAATACTTTCCCATATATTCAAGTGCAAAATAAGGCAGCGAAGGTGGAGCATGAAGCTTCTACTTCTAAGATTGGGGAAGACCAATTATTTTACTTTGCACAGCGCGGCATTTCTAGTGAAGATGCGGTTTCGATGATGATTAGTGGCTTCTGTAAGGATGTGTTTAATCAGCTGCCGATGGAGTTTGCGGTGGAAGCTGATAAGCTGTTGAGTCTGAAGTTGGAAGGTAGTGTTGGTTAACCGTAGTAAGCACTTCAGTGCTTTTATTAAGCGCTGAAGCGCTTACTACGAAAGAAATAAGAGAGAGAAGATGATTATTGAAAATAGTGAAGTTGTGCTGTCAGTACGGGATTTGACGGCTAATGTTAATGGTACGCCGATTCTCAAGGGTGTGAATATTGAGGTGAAATCGGGTGAAGTTCATGCGATTATGGGACCGAATGGTTCTGGTAAAAGTACTTTTTCTAAGGTTTTGGCTGGACATCCAGCTTATGAGGTAACTGGTGGTAGTTGCACCTTTATGGGGCAAAATCTGCTGGAAATGGAACCGGAGGAACGCGCAAGAAGTGGTGTATTTTTGGCGTTTCAGTATCCGTTGGAAATTCCCGGTGTGAGTAATTTAGATTTCTTGCGGGTCGCTTATAATTCTCGCCGGAAAGCGCAAGGTTTAGAAGAAATTGATGCGTTTGATTTTGATGATTTGATAGAAGAAAAGCTGGATGTTGTGAAGATGAATCCGGCTTTTCTGAATCGTAGTTTGAATGAGGGTTTTTCTGGTGGTGAGAAGAAGCGGAATGAGATTCTGCAAATGGCACTATTAGAACCAAAGTTGGCGATTTTGGATGAGACAGATTCTGGTTTGGATATTGACGCGCTAAAGATTGTCGCGAATGGAGTAAATCAGCTGGCGAATCCGGAAAATGCGACGATTATGATTACTCACTATCAGCGGTTACTTAATTATATTGTGCCTGATTATGTGCATGTGATGGCTCAAGGGCAAATTCTCATGTGTGGTGGTAAGGATTTGGCACTGGAGTTAGAATCTCGCGGTTATGACTGGATTTTGGAACAAGCTGAGGTGGGTGTGTAATGTCTATCGAAGTTTCTCCAAGTCCGATTTCTAACGCTTTGGTGGATAAAGATGCTTATCTGAGTGAATTGTTAGATAAAGTAATTGCAGCAAAATCAGAGGGTTGGTTGCAAGAGGTGCGGGAAGGTGCTGCTGATTGGGTGCGTCAATCAAGACTTCCTACTACCCGCGATGAAGAATGGCGTTTTGCTGATTTGTCGTCTTTGCGTGAGGTGCAATTCAATGTAGAGAGGTTTTTACCAAATATTACGCCTTTTGTTTTACCGGAAGCGAATAATAGCTGTTTGGTTTTTGTTAATGGTGTTTACGCACCTGAGTTATCAGCTGTTTCTGGTTTACCTGATGGGGTGGTGGTTAGCAATTTGGCTAATTTACCTGGGGGTTATGAAGAGCGGGTGCGGCAATATTTGGCACAAGCATCAGGCGATCGCGAGGTGTTTACGGCTCTGAATACTGCCGGTATGGCTGATGCGGCTGTGGTGTGGGTGGCGAAAAATACGGTGGTGGAAACACCTATTTTTTTGGTGTTTGTTGCTGACGGTGAGGGGAAGATGTCTTTACCGCGTTGTTTGGTGGTGGCTGAAAGTGGTTCGCTCTTTACTTTGGTTGAGGAGTATACGAACCGCCAAGGCGCCAAGGGCGCGAAGGAAGAGGGTGTATACTTCACCAATGCGGTGACGGAGGTTTGGGTTGAGGAGAATGCTCAGGTTAGTCATACTAGGGTTGAGTGTGATGGTGCTGAGGCTTTTCATGTTGGGAAGACTGCGGTGATGCAAGCTCGTTGTAGTCGGTATAGTTGTAATGCGATCGCTTTGGGTGGAAGGTTTTCGCGTCACAATTTAGAGGTTTTCCAAACTGGTGAGCAAACGGAAACTACTTTAAATGGGTTGACGATGATTAAGGGGAAGCAACTGGGTGATACTCACAGTGCGATCGCTCTCAATCATCCGCACAGTGTTAGTCGGCAATTGCATAAGTGTATTGTAGGCGATCGCGCTCACGGTGTATTCAATGGCAAAGTTTTTGTCCCCAAAGCTGCACAGTTAACTGATGCGGCGCAATTAAATCGCAACCTGCTACTATCATCTAAAGCCAGAGTTGATACTAAGCCGCAGTTGGAAATTACGGCAGATAATGTTAAATGCGCTCACGGTGCGACTGTTAGTCAGTTGGAAGATGATGAAATATTTTATCTGCAAAGCCGGGGTATCAATGCTAATGATGCTCGCAACTTATTAATTAACGCTTTTGCGGCTGAAATCATCAACAAAATACCGATTCCTTCTTTGCGTGAAACTCTCACGCAAACAGTCAGTAAATTTTAGATTACCCGCAGATGCAACAAAAAAATATCCGCGTTCATCTGCGTACATCTGCGGTTAAAATCATCAATCCAAAATAGTATGACTTTCACCCAAACAAAAACCCTCGCTGATAAAGTTCGCGCTGATTTCCCAATATTGAATCAGGAAGTCAACGGCAAACCTTTAGTTTACCTCGATAATGCTGCTACCTCGCAAAAACCTTTGCTGGTACTTAATAAGCTGCGAGATTACTACGAGCAGTATAATGCTAACGTGCATCGCGGAGCGCATACCCTCAGCGCGAAAGCTACCGATGCTTATGAAGGAACACGAGATAAAGTTGCTAAATTTATCAATGCTGCATCTCGTCAAGAAATTATCTACACCCGCAACGCTTCTGAGGCGATTAATCTGGTAGCCTACAGTTGGGGAATGAACAATTTGCAACCGGGAGATGAAATTATTCTGTCGGTGATGGAACACCACAGTAATATTGTACCGTGGCAATTGGTGGCGCAAAAGACTGGTGCAGTTTTGAAGTTTGTTGAACTGACATCTGAAGAAACTTTTGATTTAGAACAGTTCAAAACTCTGCTTTCTGATAAAACTAAATTGGTGTCAATTGTACACGTTTCTAACACTTTGGGTTGCATTAACCCGGTGCAAGAAATTTGTGTTTTAGCGCATGAATATGGTGCAAAAGTATTAATTGATGCTTGCCAAAGTGTCCCTCATATGCGTGTTGACGTGCAGCAAATGGACTGTGATTGGTTAGTTGCTTCCGGTCACAAAATGTGCGCCCCAACTGGGATAGGCTTTTTGTATGGCAAGTTGAATGTGTTGGAATCGATGCCACCGTTTTTTGGTGGTGGTGAAATGATTGCTGAGGTGTTTTTAGACCATTCAACCTACGCAGAATTACCACATAAATTTGAAGCTGGAACTCCGGCAATTGGGGAAGCGATCGCTCTCGGTGCTGCGATAGATTATCTTACTAATATTGGCATGGATAAAATCCACGCTTATGAAGCTGAATTAACTGCTTATTTGTTTGAGCAATTGCAGCAAATTCCCGAAATTAGAATTTATGGTCCCAAACCGGATGCTAAAGGAGAAGGTAGAGCTGCTTTAGCTGCATTTACATCTGGAGAAGTTCACGCTAACGACTTATCTACATTATTAGATCAAGAAGGTGTAGCTATCCGTTCTGGGCACCACTGCACTCAACCATTACACCGTTTTTTAGGTCTTCCCGCAACCGCAAGGGCAAGTTTATCTTTCTACAATACCCGTGAGGAAATTGATGTTTTCATCAAAGCGTTGAAGGAAACCCTTGAGTTTTTCGGTGGTTTGTTTGGTTAATAGAAAATATTTGAATACTGATTGTGTCAATTATTAGCAACGAATCATGCTTGTAATTGGCGCAATTTTAATATACCAGATTGCCTTGTTATTAAATACACGTAGAGACGTTCCGGTGGAACGTCTCGGAGCGGGTTTTGGGTTTTACGCATGTACCTCCTAAACCTAAAATCTGCTGTATATGGGGTAATTGAAAAACAATATCCCCGACTTCTTGAAGAAGTCGGGGATATGAACGTTGAGATTGATTTGAGCGAATATTATATTAATAATATAGGTAAAATTTTCGGAATTTTATCTACTATTCTGACTGAATGAGTACTTAAAGATGATTACTACCTCAAGCATTGCCGAACAAAGAACAGTGTTACACAACATTAGCTGGGAAACCTTTGAAACCTTGCTAGCAGAAACAGGTGAGGATAGAGGTTCCCGATTTGCTTATGAAGATGGGAATTTAGAAATTATGACTCCACTCTTTGAACACGAAAATCCTAAAATCCAATTTGACCGCTTTATATTAATCTTAGCTCAAGAACTAGAAATAGAAATTAAAAGTGCGGGTTCGACAACATTGAAGCGAAGAATCGCAAAACGAGGTATAGAACCAGATAATTGTTATTATATCCAGAATGAATTAGCTGTTAGAGGTCAAGAAACTCTAAATTTAGAAACAGATCCAGCACCTGATTTAGCAATTGAAATTGATATAACTAGCAGTTCGATTAACAAATTAGGGATTTATTCAGCACTTGGTATCGCTGAATTATGGAGATATAACGGACGAGATTTAAAATTTTATCAATTAAGAGAAGGGCAATATGTTGAGTGTGAATTTAGTATTGCTTTTCCTATAATATCGGTGAGTGATATAAGCAGGTTTATTCAGCAAAGTAAAACTATGGGAGAAATTGCTTTACTGAAATTGTTTCGAGCTTGGGTGGAACTCAAAAAACTAGCGTAGCTTGTTAACAAATGATTCTATAGGAATCCTATTTGATTTTTGAACAAACACGTAGGGTGTGTTAGCGGCTAGAGTACGGCACCTTTTGTAAGGGGAGGAGTGCGTTACGACGTTCCGTCTAACGCACCCAACAATACTTAAATTTTTTCATAAATCAAACCGGATTACTATATATTTTCCAAAGCTAATGTAAATTAGATGAAATATTTTTGTTGTGACGAGCAACTATAACTTTGTATGAAGTATTAAGCCTTCCGAAATTTTAGTTTCCTTTTAAAGGAATCCGTAAGTCCTAAATTCCACTACTCTTCATGACAGAAATATTAAACGCTTATACTACTTTGACATAGATTGTAATTTGGTACTAATTCACGGTAAACATTGAGTGTTTCTTTATTTACTCGTGCAGCACTAAACCGCTCTATATTTTGTTTCCCTTCATATTTCCATTTTTGCATTTCCCAAGGGTTACTAAGTAATTTCTTCATCGCAGTTGCCAGAGCAAAGCTATTTTTAGGTGGCACCAAAATACCAGCTTGTCCATTGTCTAAAGTCTCAGGAATGCCGTCTACGTCGCTGGCAATGATAGCGCAACCGGCTTCCCGTGCTTCTGTAAGAACCAAACCAAAAGATTCGTGGTGTGAAGCGAGGACGAAGATATCAGTTGCTAACATATAACGTTGTGGTTCGCTTTGGAAGCCTTCAAAATGAATGCGTGAAGCAAAAGCTGTATTTTGCACTTTTGCTTCAAACATTGCCCGATCCGGACCATCCCCCACTAAATATAGATGAGCATCGGGAAAGTCGGCAGCTATTATTAGGAAGCCATCAATTAACTCACCAACTCCTTTACGTTGATACATTCCTGCTACGGTAGCGATCGCTGGACGGTGTAGGGGTAACGGTTGGTAGTCTATAATACTTCGATGCCGGGGACTACCCAATGTACCATTCGGGACGACTCGCAATTTTTTCTTCGGTATACCCCGACGTACCATCGAATCTGCGACTGCATTACTAACTGCAATTACGCGATCGGCTAACCCCATTAGTACTGCACTACGCTGAAACTCATTATGTATAGTAGAAACTAAATGATATCTAAACCTGTTTTTAAACAGTCCTCCGATCACGACTCCTGTCATCATATGTGCATGGACGATATCCGGCTGAAACTCTTGTATGATTTCGCGATAATGCCCGACTGCTTTGATTAAATTCAGCGGTGTTCTAGACTGATTTAATTCAAAGTGTTGACCGCCATAACTTGCTAATAATATCTCATATTCTCCGCCAGCAGATGCCATTGCAACATCGTGACCATCTTTTGCTTGCAAACAAGCTAGGTCTACTGCCACATTGACAATGCCGTTACCGATTTGTTGTATATGATTTGTTAGATGTAGTACACGCATTTAAATTACTCCACAGTGGTCGCTACTATCAAATTGATTAACTTTACGACTTGAGACGCAACCTCTGCTTAACTATTAAAAATAAATAAGTTTCAGATCTTAGGATTCTACTTTGAAAAATATTTCATAAGAACCTAAAAATCGCTTGATAAAGCCAGGGGGTAGACCTTCAATTTGAGAGGAATATGAGGCGATCGCTCTCTTCTTTTTGTCTTGAACTGCTGCAATTGATAGTCGATAAGCATCTGCTATATCCTGCAACTTCAGCATAATAAATAGTGGTGCTCTCCAAAATAACCAAATCGCATACTCTAGCAGTTCAACTTCGATTTTGGCAATCGCGATCGCTTCTTTGACTAAGGTATGTGCAGCTTCATGATCCTGATGACAATCTTTTTGGTGTGGAACGTACACTTCCCCTGGTTTATACTTATCAAGCAGTTCGGCTATCTCCTCAATTGTCTGTTGTCGTTGCAATCCTTCTAAATCTCGCAATGTTCCATCTACCTTATCCAAAAAGTAAATTTCTGACGATTCGACTCCTAAAATACTTAATGCCGTTACTGCTTCTTGTTTGCGAATTTGGATGATTTTATCTTTAATTTCCGAATCCTTGCCAACTGAACCCTGTCCATCCGTCAAAAAAGCTACTACTACTGGTATTCCCTGTTCCCTTTTTAAGGCAATCATCCCACCACAACCAAAAGTTTCATCATCTTGATGCGGAGAAAACACCATCGCTGATTTTTTGCTAAATGTTAGTGGCATACTTCCACGACCTAAAATCCACCTAACTAGTAAGCTTGAGTGCATGTATTGCACTTGATAAAGCCAGGTATGTGGAACTAATTTTTCTAATCTTTGGAGAGCTTTTTTCAAATTCATACTCACTTTTTTACTTCAAATATGGTTTTTTTCTTTCTTCAATGCATATTTTTCGGAATTTTATTTGTGCTTTTTAGAGAATATCATTTTTCTTAATATCACTTTCATTTTTTTATTTGTACTTCAAAATTCATACTTTTTCTTAACCATCAATTTACTTTTTCTTAACTTTTCAGTTTTTTACGTAAGAATATGTCAAGCAATATTAGTTATTTGCTTATGACTAATTTAGATGTTTGAAGAAGCCAAAACGCCTGTTACATCAGTATATATACATAAAAGCATAATTGTTGTATTTTTTTACCTGGTCTTTACAAAATCTTTATTGAATCGACAGGAGTGTGGAAATTTTATGTGGAAAAATATTTGAAATTTTCATCACAATATAGATAAAAATACATATTTTTTGAAGGTCAATTTGCTTTTATGGGGATGCTTGGACGCTTCAAGAGGAATTTTCATGCTTGATTGTGAACTCGGTTGATGTTGTCGGATTGCATAAATGCTATTGTTCAATATTAAATCGCACGCCAGCTAAAATCAAGTTAATTGCTTGTTGAGTGTATTGCTCAATCATTTCTGGACTTCGCAAGTCTAAATCCGGTTTTGCATACTTAAGATTTTCGTAGGCATCGAAGTAAAAAGTACAAACTGCGGCAATATGAATTGCGGTTATAAATGGATCAACTGGACGAAAGCAACCTTCTGCCATACCACGTTCCAAGATACCAATAACTTGCTCGAAACCTTCTTGCCAGTTTGTCTGTTTGTAAAACTTGCCTTGATTTTGATTCGCTTCTTGAAATAAAATCATGCCTAGGTGAGGATGCTGGACTCTATAAGCAATAGCTGCTTGGATAACCTCCCTCAAAGCTTCTTCCGGTGGTAACTGCTCTAAGTTAGTTTCCTGAATCATGTCGTTAATTGGAAAGTCGAGTCGCTGCAAGACTGCTTGATATAGCTTTTCCTTACTGTCAAAATAGTAGTAAATCATGGCTTTGGTGACACCACTCCCCGAAGCGATCGCTTCGGTTCGTGCTCCAGAAAGACCATGCTTGGCAAACTCCTCCATTGCCGCATCCAATATCTGCGCTTTCGTCGCTTCCGCAGAGCGCACCTGTCGAGGTTTGTTAAATGAAGATTCTGATTTCGTTGAACGACCCACGGTTCACCATTAAAGAGACGAAGAACATCTTAACTAAAAAATTGGTTAGTAGTTGACAGACAAGACGAAATTGATTAAATTAATAACTAACTAAAAAATTAGTTAAATATTTTTGGCATAACTCATTCAGTAGATTAAGTAGAAAAAATTACGCTGTCAGCTCACTTAGTCTACAAGATTTTCCTGTAGTCATAAAAGGAATAAAATAACAATGTCTATGCTTTTTGGTGCTCCTTGGCTGTTAGCACACAAATCGATGTTAGAGGTAAACAAACCAAGAAAAGTTTCCCTCTACGGTTCAGATTACGTGCTGTGGAAACATGCAGCAGGTAAAATAAGCGCTTTACCTAATGCTTGCCCACATATGGGAGCAATGTTATCTGAAGGTTGGTGTCAGCAACGTGAAGATAAAACTAGTGTTGTAGTTTGCCCATTTCATGCTTTGGAATTTGATAGTGAAGGTTGTACTATTTTGCCCAGTTCAAATAAGAAAACCCTACCACAATTGCAATCCTTAAAACTGATTATTCAAGATGATTTTATTTGGTATTATGGCGGATATGAACCCAAAGTACCAATTCCGACAATTTTGAATGAAATAGCTGCTAAGTATGACTTTATTGGACATACAGCAGACACCAGCATCGAGACAGACTTGCTCACCATGCTGCTAAATATGCACGATTATAACCACCAAAATGGCACTCATCGTCCTTTATTTAAAATTGAAGAAGTGCAATTTGAGAAGTTTATCGACAATGGGCATGAATCCCACGCTTTTTATGATATGCCCGTAGCACCTACAAGTTTCAGAGAAAAAATCAGCAATCCTGATTTATTGCTAATACCAAAAATCCTGAAAGCGCACTTGGAAAATCACTTTCCGTCTTTAGTAATTTTTCATGGAGAAACTGCGTTGGGCAAAGTTGCTCAATGTCATTTATTTGTACCAGAATCCCAGATGCGGACACGCACTTATGTATTAATGTTTGGGCAAGCAAAACATCCAGCATTTAAAGCGTTGGGTAACAAGTTTCTCAACTTTGCCAAAGTTGTTGTCGAACAAGATGCAGATATTTTAGGCAAGATTTATCCAAATACACCACAGAAAATTAAACTCAATAACGAAGTGGGGATGGATTGGGTAAGACGCAATTTCGCAAGTTTTCCCGAAACTGTAGAACCAAATCTTTCTAAGTAATTATCGCAGTATTCCCATTGAGGTTAAGTGTTTAATCTTTGGTCGTAGTTTGATTTTCAGGATATAGCGATCGCATTCGCATTTTAGTTGCACTCAAGCAAAAGAGAAAAGCGATCGCCTTTCTCTCATCCGTAAAATTATCTGATAAGTTGCATCAAATACAACTTAGTGTCAAAATTATCAAGTAATTGTAAAACTTACTCATAAAGTATACACAATAGACATCTCCAGAAAACAATGTAGAGACGTGAAATTTCACGTCTCTTGGGGTTTGGGCAACGCATAGTTCATTTCTGGAGATGTCTAATTATCAAAATTTAAATTTTTGTAATGTTATGATAGGCTTTTTTAGTCTGCTGAGGTATAAATTTATCTGCGTCCATCGGCGTTTATCTATCTTCCGAAGCGGTTAATTCTTTCTTTATTTCTGTACAAAAATGAATGTGGGAATCGCTATATTACTTAAAATTACTTGCGAAAATATATACAATATCAGGACAACTTTTCTTTGGTTGAGTTCTTTAACTATGCTGAAGACCCGGAAAAAGTAATTATTGACTTTCATCATACTCATGTGTGGGATCGTGCCGCTGTAACTGCAATTTCTCAGGTCGTTACTCGATATAAAAAATTAGATAAGCATGTGGTTATTGTTGGTATGAACCAAGAAAGTCAGTCATTGATGAGTCAGGTAGGATCGGAAGAATTTGTGAACTGAGCGTGATTTAATTGTGCTGGTGGGTGCGATCGCGTCGTCAACCTGGGTTAAATAATTTACTTTCACAGCAACGATTTGAGCTATACGCAGAAAATTACCAAAAAACAAACTATCGAGCATCTAGAGAAATTAGGGATAATTTGAGATTGGGTAATCGTGACTAATGACAAATGAGTAAACCAATCGAAGTTCGCAACCCCCGAACCGGAAAGTATGACTACGTAATTATACCGCCACCACCAAAGCTGCTGGCACAACAATGTAGCCGTCTGCGGAGGGCGCAAAAAAGCTGGCTGCAAATTGGTTTACAAGGGCGAATAGAGGCTTTACAGCAGTGGAAACAAGCGATATTATCTAAGCGTGACAAACTCACCGACGCTTTAGTTGCTGATACAGGCAGATTATCAATCTCGGTGATGGAAATTGATTCATTCCTTTCCAGCATCGATCGCTGGTGTGGATTAGCGCCAAAATTATTACAAGACTTTGAAAAAGGTACAGCCATCCCGTTTATCCAACTGCAACAAACAGCGGTTCCTTATTCCCTAGTTGGGGTAATTAGCCCCTGGAATTTTCCCTTATTGCTGTCTACGATTGATACTATTCCCGCACTGCTAGCAGGTTGTGCTGTCATTGTCAAACCGAGTGAAATTGCTCCCCGCTTCATGGCACCGGTGTTAGCAACACTTAACACTGTTCCTAAATTGCGCGATATATTAACTTTTATTGAGGGAGCAGGCGAAACGGGAGCAGCGCTCATGGAAAATGTGGATCTGGTGTGCTTTACCGGCAGTGTAGCTACCGGACGAAAAGTAGCAGAAGCAGCAGCTAGACAGTTCATTCCTGCTTTTTTGGAATTAGGCGGAAAAAACCCGGCGATCGTCTTAGAATCAGCCGATATAGAATTAGCAACATCAGCAATTTTGTGGGGTTCTGTCGTCAACACCGGACAATCTTGCTTATCGATTGAGAGAATTTACGTAGCTGAATCTATCTTTGATAAGTTTTACCATCAACTTGTAACTAAAGCGTATCGCCTGCGGCTGGCTCATCCGAGAATTGAAGATGGCGAAATTGGTCCGATTATTACCTCTAGACAAGCAGCGATTATTAAAGACCATCTGCAAGACGCAGTATCTAAGAAAGCAGTAATTCACTGCGGTGGGGAAGTTGAGCAATTGAGTGGTGGTTGGTGGTGTCGTCCAACAGTTCTCACGAGTGTTAACCATTCGATGACAGTGATGACCGAAGAGACTTTTGGACCAATTATGCCCGTGATGGCTTTTTCTAGAATTGAAGAAGCGATCGCATTAGCCAACGATACCATCTATGGGCTGAGTGCTGCTGTCTTTGGCTCCCAAGCAGAAGCTTTAGAAGTCGCACAGCAGATAGATGCAGGTGCCATCAGCATCAACGATGCTGCACTCACTGCCCTCATGTACGAGGGTGAAATAAACGCTTTTAAGTTTTCCGGTTTGGGGCGATCGCGCATGGGATCATCCGCACTGACACGATTTATGCGGAAAAAAGCATTTTTGATCAAAACAGATACCGTGAACGACCCTTGGTGGTTTAATAGCCAATAGCAGTGTTCTGACGCTATTATTGGCGAGTGTACGGACGCTCGAAGTGGGTTTTTAATTTCTCAGCAGCAACTGCTAAACCAACTGCCCCAAGAGACGCGGAAACTGCTACAACTTGTATCCACGTTTCGGTAAGTATTGCCAAAGCTGCAAGAGCGATCGCAACTACAACAAAACTTTGTTTGACTTGATTTGTGACAAGGTTGGCACGAGAGCAAGAACTACACAGCCGTGTATGTTGCGAGAACCTGTCTAACAGCATCGGGGTAGAAGAATTCTCATCACTACTATCTATATTTTTACAAGTTGAATAGCCCTGATAATAGGGTAAAGATGACCCGAATTTATCCAGCCACTTATAATACTCTAAAACAAAAGTGTCACAAGTTTTAAGCGGCAAAAACACTTCTTTTAAGCTTTGTCCCAACCGCTCAATTTGTGCCTTTTGCCCGATCACCAGTGACATATCTTCTTCAAGTATCTTGTTGCGAAACATATGATCTAGCCAACGAGGTGTCAGCTTGAGTTTCCAAGTCTTAAAACTACTATAATTTCTCACAAAAATCCGGCATCGACCTTTACCTAGAGGTATCGAATAAAATGCGACTCCCCCAATCACACCTCGCTGGGGAATGCTATATTTGTAATTAACAAAGTTGGAAGCAATGAATTCTAATTGTGTCCAAGGCTGATTAGGTTTGTTTATTCCTCGCAACCTTCCTCGAATTCCTTGACTTGAGTTTTCGATAACTTCCATTTCCGATGGCTGGGCATTTTCTCGCTTTCCTAAAGTGCCATCGTGGCTGATTTGAACGTGAGCTGGGTCGATGACGTTTTCTGTGACATCTCCTACACTCATCGGAGTACCGATAGAGTGTAGGCTTCGCAACCAATCCGGCTATCGCTTAGGAGGCGTTGCGCTTTAAGAACCGGATGACCCTCGGCTCTTTTTCTTATATTTATCGCTGCATTGTGATCACGATCAAGACTAAACCCACAACTAGGGCAGTCATGCCACCTCACATGTAGCTTTTTAGGAACCTTGACACCACAATTAGAACAATATTGACTTGTACCAGACGCTTTAACCGGGATAACCAACAAACCAGCATTTTCGGCTTTGTTTGAAAGTATTGACAGGAAATTACCCCAACCTGCATCATGTACGGATTTTGCCAACATGGAACGCGAAAGACCCTTAACATTTAAATCTTCGACTACAACAACATCGTATTTTTTTAATAGATTGTTCGCAGTCTTAAAGTGAAAATCACGCCGTTTATCAGCTACTTTTTTATGTTGTCTAGCTACTTTATTAACAGCTTTTTTACGACGGTTACTACCTTTTTTACAGCGAGATACCCGTTTTTGAAGAAGCT
>NZ_JAOWRF010000198.1 GCF_025753815.1 Plectonema radiosum NIES-515
AAGTGGGGGAGGGGAGGAGGGGGAGAGGGGGGGATGGGGGGATGGGGAGAGGGGGGGGGAAAAGAATTGCTCTTTTTGTCCCCATCCCCCCTGCTCCCAGTCCCTACCGCACAACCAAATCGATATTTTGCAGATGACACCTCGTTTCAGCGCTACCTAAGCGCTCGATGACTTGCTCGGCACTCATTAGACGCTTCAGCACTACTTGACCGATGGGGGTTACTTGTAGTGGTGCTGTGGGCTTAACTTCAACGGTTAAAACGGCTTCTTCCACTCGGTAAAGCCATAACAATTCATTTTTTTCTACTAGACAAATATTCATTTGCTGAATATCTGGTTGGCGTCGCCATGCGGTTATCTGCCATAATCCCTCAGATGCCCAAACTCTGCCAACTGTCCATCCCTCTGATAGAAAGAAGTACTTCATCTTGGTTCCGCTATTAGACTATCAATTTGCTGTTTACAATATCGCGATCGCCTTTCTTAATTATGTATCTACATGTAGTTTCTCTATAAACCTATGCAAAAATCTCATTTCCGTCAGACTAAACCACGGTCAAAGCTTAACAAATCTCAAAAGAGTGCAAATATGATTTTTTGACTAGTTTTGTTATAAATTGTAACTTTTATTTAATAAAACTTATTAATTAACATAAACATATCAAAATATATATTTATGTTAATTTTTTGTGTCAACGATGGCTAAGTTGCCGTCAGCATATTGCAAACGTCTAAATACTAAAAAGTATTTAGCTCGGATACATGTAGTAAAATAGCTCACCGCTAATATCCAAAATCTTAATGCTATGACCTGGTTTTCTTTGTGTGTGAGACGGTGGGGTCGAATTATACAATTCCTTTCTTTATTTTCTTTATGTTTATTGTTGGTTGTCAGTTGTAGTACTAACCCACAGACAACTACACCACCATCTGGTACTACAAATACTCCCCCAGGCGATGGTCGTATTACTATAGGTACAACATCGAAGCCGAGAACTCTCGATCCGGCTGATGCTTATGAGTTGGCATCCCTAGGTTTAGTGTATAACATGAGCGATCGCCTGTACACCTACGAACCGGGGAGTACGGAAATAAAGCCTCAACTTGCCACAGCATTACCCAAGGTTAGTTCTGATGGTTTAACTTACATCATACCTCTGCGTCAGGGAGTAGTGTTTCACGACGGAACACCCTTTAATGCCAAAGCAATGGAATTTAGTCTGCGACGCTTTATCGAAAATAAAGGTAAACCGTCTTTCTTATTAGCTGATGCAGTGGACTCAATGAAAGCAACCGGCGATTATGAGTTAACCATCAAACTAAAACAGCCTTTTGCAGCTTTTCCCTCACTGCTAGCATTTTCTGGGACTTGTGCAGTTTCACCGAAAGCTTACGAACTTGGTGCAGGCAAATTTCAGCCGAATATTTTTGTTGGGACTGGACCTTACAAATTAGCAAATTATGGCACAGATTCGGTGCGATTTGATGTGTTTGACAAATACTGGGGAGAAAAACCAGCCAATAAAGGTATCAACCTGCAAATCCAGACTAGTTCGGTTAACTTGTTTAACGCTTTCCGCACAGGTGCAGTGGATGTGGCTTATTTGTCACTGCAACCCGATCAAATTCAGAGTTTGGAACAAAGTGCCAAAAAAGGAGATTGGCAAGCGATTAAGGCTCAAGGTAGTGTGGTAAGTTATATGGCTTTGAACCGCAATCAAAAGCCTTTGGATAAAGTAGAAGTCAGACAAGCGATCGCAGCAATGATTAATCGTCCTTTAATTATGCAACGCGCTTTATTTGGTCAAGCGAGTCCACTTTATAGTATGCTTCCGACTACATTTAATGTTTCCCAACCATTATTTAAAGATAAATACGGTGATGCTAACTTTGATCAAGCTAAAAAATTGTTAACTAGTGCTGGTTTCTCCAAAGCAAATCCCGCAAAAGTACAAGTTTGGTATCCATCTAGTTCTCCTACTCGTGGTTTAGCCGGACAAACACTTAAAGCTATTGCCGATCAAAAAATGGATGGATTGCTGCAATTTGAAATCACCCCAGTAGAAAGTGCGACCTTTTTTAAAGAAGGTCCTAAAGGTATATATCCAGCAACTTTGTTAGATTGGTATCCAGATTTTTTAGATCCAGACAATTACGTACAACCCTTTTTATCTTGTAAAAAAGGGTCAGATGTGAAAGGATGCGAAGATGGTGGAAGTCAAACACAGGGTTCGTTTTACTATAACGAAGCCATGAATAAACTAATTGACCAGCAACGCAAAGAACGAACCCCTGAAGCCCGCAAAAAAATATTTACAGACATTCAAACCCAAACCACAAATGATGTGCCTTACATTCCTTTATGGCAAAATACAGATTATGCATTTGCCCAAAAACAAGTTAGCAACGTGCAACTTGATCCTACCCAAAATCTGATTTACAAGACGATTAAAAAATAACAACTTGGGAATTGGGATAATAGGCATCTCCCAATACGGTTCGGATAAGAAAATTCGAGAAACCAAAAACCTTGTAGAGACGCGATATATCGCGTCTCTACATACCCTAAATCACCACGAAAAATCCTTAAGCAAACCGTATTAAGGCATCTCCGAAAAAGATGTAGAGACGTAGCACTTGGTAGTCTCTACAAGGGTTCTAGGTAACGCATAATTAATTTCCACATCGATTGTCTAATGGGCATTCCCCCTTTCCCCTTTCCCCCTCTTCAATTAATCTTATGTCTCGCTCAAAAGCCTTACAATATTACATTGTTTCTCGTTTACTTTTAGCCCCACTCCAACTGCTAACCATCGTCACAATCGTATTTCTTTTACTAAGAGCAACACCAGGAGATCCAGCAGATGCAATTCTCGGTGGACGTGCCCCAGAAAGTGCTAAAGAAGAATTACGAAAACAACTAGGTTTAGACCTTCCCATATGGTTACAATATCTCAATTATTTGGGACAAATACTGCATTTTGATTTAGGAACTTCTTTAACAAGTCGGGGACAAGCAGTTTGGCAAGTAATTGGACAATATTTCCCGGCAACGGTAGAGTTAGCAGTGTGTAGTATGGCGGTTGCGCTGATCGTCGGAATTAGCGTTGGAACTCTTTCTGCTTCTCGTCCTGGGACATTTTTGGATGTTGGGGGACGATTGTTTGGTATCATTACTTATGCACTGCCCATGTTTTGGGCGGGAATGTTGCTACAATTAGTCTTTTCAGTACAACTAGGTTGGTTCCCTAATTCCAACCGCTTTCCACCAAATCTTCCTCCCCCCACTGGGTTCACTGGTTTGTATACAATTGATAGCTTGCTCAGTGGTAACTTCAGTCAGTTTTTTATATCTTTGCATCATTTAGCACTGCCGAGCCTAACCCTGGGAGTTTTGCTCAGTGGTGTTTTTGAGCGAATTGTACGAGTTAATTTAAAGCAAACCATGAAAGCAGATTATGTAGAAGCTGCTAGGGCAAGAGGTATTTCGGAAAACAAGATTTTAGTCTCCCATGCTTTAAAAAATGCTTTAATTCCAGTGATTACAGTCTTGGGGTTAACTTTTGCTTCTCTGTTGGGTGGAGCGATTTTAACTGAAGTAACATTTTCTTGGCCCGGATTGGCAAATCGGCTGTATCAAGCGATTTCCGATCGCGATTATCCCACAGTCCAGGGAGTGTTAGTATTTTTTGGGGCGATCGTCGTGGGTGCAAGCATTTTAATTGATATTTTAAATGCATATATAGACCCACGCATTAGATATTAGCAAATATAGGACTTACGCAACTGCCACATATCTTCGTGTCAAGAGTCAAAAGTCAAGAGTCAAGAGTCAAGAGTCAAGAGTCAAGAGTCAAAAGTCAAGGATTTAAAAGAGCGATCGCACTAGACATCTGGTAAAAAAATGTAGAGACGCGAAATTTCGCGTCTCTACAAGGTTTATGGATTACACATATTTAAATTCGGTCGATGTCTATCATCCTCTAAAGTTAAATTAAACACACACATACCAAAATCTTTCTCTTCTCTCTGCGTTCTCTGCGCCTCTGCGGTTCGTTAAACAGTATATTATTAACAACCTAAAATCGCTGTATTTGGTATACTTATTCCTAATTAAACCTTTAGACAATGCGTGGATAACAGTGATATTCTTGTAAAAATCCTGTTTTTAGCAGCCGATCCGAGTGACGAACGTCGGTTGCGTTTAGGGCAAGAGTTGCGAGATATTCGTGAACGGCTGCAACTATCCAAAGAGAGAGATAGATTTATACTAGAGTCCCGTGAATCCGTTCGTGTTGAGGATATAACACAGGCAATATTCCATGTCGATCCGCAAATTGTGCATTTCTCCGGACATGGAACAAGCACAGGTGAGCTTTACTTTGAGAGTTTACAAGGAAAATCGCAGCTTGTACCAGCCGATGCTTTAGCAAATTTATTTGAACAGTTAGCAAATAAAATCGATTGTGTAGTTTTGAACGCTTGTTATTCTGAGATTTCGGCGAAAGCGATCGCCCAACATATTAGATTTGTAATTGGGATGAATCAAGATATTGGAGATAAAGCTGCGATCGCCTTTTCGGTTGGTTTTTATAAAGCATTAGCCGCAAACCGTTCAATTGAAGACGCTTATCACTTTGGTTGTGTAGAGATTCAATTACATAATCTTCCAGAGCATCTCAAACCAGTTCTTTATACAAATCCCACTGCAAAGCCGAGAGTTAAACCAATAATTCCTAATCCCTTTGTACCCCAAAATGGCAGAGTGGAACAGCCGGAACAGTTTTTTGGACGACAGCGAGAAATCCAAAGAATATTTGAGGTGTTAAATAGTGGTAGTAGTGTAGCATTAATCGGAAAAGATGGTATTGGCAAGTCTTCTCTGTTATGGGAGATTTGCCGAGTCGCAGAAAATCGTCTTCAACAGTCACGTCAAGCAGTATTCTTTGATTTGAATGACGTTGGTGATGAAAAAGACTTTTACATTGCTTTGTGCGACAAAGTTGCGATCGCCGAAAGTAAAGGTTATAAACTAACTCGCAACTTGCGACAACGCGATAAAAAAGTCCTGCTAGCTTTAGATAATGTCGGCAAGCTTACCTGGAAAGGGTTTACTCGTCAAGTTCGCGATCAACTGCGCGGTTTAGCTGAGGGGGGTGATGCTCCTCTACGTTTGATTTTAGCAGCTAATGAACCTCTAGAAGATTTGTTTAACGACAGTCACAACGATGGCAAAACATCACCGCTTGCAGGTATTTGCCAATCAGAAAATATCCAACCTTGGGAGGATGCCATCATGCGTGATTTTATTGCCAAATTTAATTATGCGTTATCCAAAATCCTTGTAGAGACGCGAAATTTCGCGTCTCTACAGATGTGATAAATTATTACGGTTCACCAATAAGGGTAAATGCAGCCCAATCAAGGGGACGTGAATACTGCTTCATTGTTGTCAGCATGGCGTTTCTCAATGCAACGGCTTGGTCGGGATTTTGCCGCAGATTTTCATAAAATCTAGTCATCAAGAATTCTGTGGAATCATCTGAGACTGCCCATAAAGATACAATAACACTGGATGCGCCTGCACTAATCAATGAGCGAGATAGTCCCACAACTCCATCACCGGTAATGCGTCCCTCCCCAGTGTCGCAAGCGCTGAGGATTACTAATACAGCATTGAGGTTGAGATTGAGAATTTCATCAGCAGTGAGTAAACCGTCGTTAATTTGACCAGTATTGTCGGGGGCAAGAGCGATCGCACCAGGTACGCCCAATCCTTTAAAATCATCTAATAGTCCGTGAGTTGCTAGATGAATAACTCTCGCTTTCTTCATCTGTTGCAATATAGATGCCTTAGTTGCAACTTTTCCAGTCATTGCTTTAGTTTTCAGGAGTTTGGCAACTTCAATTGCTTCGGCTTCCGCACCTGGTAAGGTGGCTAACTGCTGCGGTTTTTCACCACTTTTAGTTATAATACTGGGCATAGTTGGATTTCCCACTACTAAAGCATCTTTGCCCTGTAGGGACGCAAAAGTGCCCCCACCTAAGCGTTCTCGTTTTTCCCTTGTCAGCTGTAGCACCTGTATTGCTGGGGCTGTCAGTATAGTGTGTTTTTCGATTAAGTACTTATCATTCTGGTCTTTGAGTGCTGGAAATGGAACCAGAAATAGTTCATTTTGAGGAATGAAAATGACGCGCTGATTGGGGTCAGTGGGCAATAATTTAGCAATTGGTTCAATTAAGAGTTTGTGCAGTTGCTTTAGTTTGCTGACTTGAGGAGCTGCATCTATGCTTGCATTCGTAGGTATACCGCGTCCTCTCAGACCAAGAGAATTACGACTGCTCCTCACAAGTTCTGTTAAAGGTGTAGATGTGAGGTTAACTTGCTTAAAACTAACTATACCTGTGGGCTGAACTACCCAAATGTAAAGTAGTTTATCTGAAACAATCGAATACTCAACAAGTGTAGCTTTTTCTTTTTTAGCAATAAGCTTGATTTGGTCGATTGTGAGCGGTTTAATATTCGGTGGATTTTGGGAATTTGGCGATAATCGTAATGTTAATAACTCTACAAAGGCTTTGCTTCTACCCCGTTCGGCAATTTCTAAAGCGTAATTATTTTTCCCTTGAGCAATCAGAGCTTGTTGCATTTGACGGTAAGTTTGAGCTTGAGATTCAAAGATTGAAACTTTATAAACATCAGTTAATCCTGGTCGCAGAGATTCCCAAATATTAATTGCAGTCAAAAGCATTTTTGCCGCAGCAGCAGCTTGACCTGTTTGCAGCAAAGTGCTACCTAAGCTAGTGCGGGTTAATGCTTCCGCTGGGGGGTGTTGCTGTTCTATTGTAATTGCGAGAACTTGCTGATAAAGTTTTAATGCTTTGGGGTACTGCTTGAGATTTTGATAAACTGTCCCCATTTCATGAAGGGTTGCACCTTCTATCCTGCGATAACCTAATTTTTGCGAAATTGTCAGAACTTGCTGATATGAGTTTAATGCTTTGACTTCCTGTCCCTGGTTGTTGTAAACTCTCCCCAGAGAAAGCAAAGTGGCTGCTTCTTCAGAGCGATCGCGATCTTGTTTCGCAATTTTCAAAGCTGGCTCTAAAAATGAAATTGCTTTCGGGTATTGTTCTAAATCATCGTACACTTCCCCAATATTTCTCAAAGCAACTCCCTCACCAGAACGGTTACGCACTTCTCTACTAATTGCCAGACCTTGTTCTAAAAAACGCAGTGCTTTGGGATACTCTCCCAAACTCTTGTAGAGTCCGCCGATATCGGTTAATGTTATACCTTCACCAGTGCGTACTAGGCTATCAGGACTTTTATCGCCGACTTGTTTAAATATTGCTAACCCTGAGGAGTAAAATTTTAATGCTTTGCTGTACTGTCCCAGACTTTGATAACTTAACCCAATCTTGCTGAGAGTAATGCCTTCATTAGTTCGATCGCCTGTTTGCTTCAAAATGGCGATCGCTTGCTGATAAAATGAAATTGCCTTTGTATCCTGTCCCAAACTGTGATATATCTGCCCAATGTAGTTCAGGATATTAGCTTTATCTTGAGGCTTACCGTTTGCCACAAGAACCAAGCTTCGCTGAAATGTCTCTAACGCCTTTTGCAACTCTCCTTGACGATACTGCCCGACGCCTACTTGATATAACTGCGAAGCTTGAGATGTTCGGTCTTGTGGAGGTATCTGTGCAGATCCAGTTGGCATTTCTACAGGAATTTTAGCCATCTGTAGGTCGAAAGTTACAGAGAAGAGGAGGGTTACAGGGATAGACAGTAAACGGTAGATAAGCCCAGTGTCCATTAGATATCTCCGGAAATAATTATCCGTTGCCCGAAACAGCTGTAGAGACTATTCTGTGCTACGTCTGTTTATCAAATGATCGTTTGGAAAAGCTTTGAGAAAATAGGCGATCGCATTATATCATGGGAGCGCAAATCACCCATACAGTAGAGACGCCTATGCGCGGAACGTCTCTACTTTACCACGGTAGGTATGTTTTTATTGCTGTTAATTAAAGGGACATGGTGTCAACGCATCTGTAATTTTTCTTAACAAAAAAACGCACTCAAGTCATACTCATATTGACTATGATTTATTTAAGATAAAAAACTCCAGTCTGCAAAGCAATTTCCGCAGCAGTGTCACCGTTGGCATTTCCCGACAGAGCTAGGGAACGAGATACAAAAAATCACAACATCAAAAAAGGAGCACAAAATGAACTTTACTCGTTTTGAACACATTAACCTTGCTTGCAAAGATATTGACGCGACCAAAAAGTTTTATCAAAGCATCTTTCCTGATTGGTATGTGCGTGTTGAAGGTGTATTTGAAGGTAATCGGTGGATGCATTTTGGCAATAATCAATTTTATCTTTCCCTCAACGATCGTCCGGAATTAAAGCATGTGCATACCGCTTACGAAAATATCGGTATTAATCATGTAGGCTTGACGATTAAAGATGGGGAAGCGATGAAAAAACTGCTTGATTCTGAAGGGATTGAATATTACGTAATGACTGCACCAGAAACTAAGCACAGAATTTACCTTAACGATCCTGATGGGAATGAGATTGAGTTAGTTGAATACAACTTAGAGTACGCCCAATCGGTAATTTAGAGTTAATATATTTGGCTGACAACTCTTGCAGTTGACACTCTCCTGCCTAAAGGCAAGGAGATTCTTAAGACTTCACAATCTTAGTATCCTGCTTGCACAGGTTCCCAAACTCACCACGTTTGCACTCCTAAAAGTGCGTGGTAATATCTTTTGGGCGTTTAGCTGTAATTAACCAACATTTTACATTAGGATTAATTTATGACATCACAATCAGGGGAAAATAAAGTTGCCCTCATTACCGGCGCAAACAAAGGCATTGGGCTAGAAATTGCCCGTCAATTAGGTGTGCAAGGAATTACAGTTTTGATTGGGGCACGAGATGAAAAGCGGGGGCAAGAAGCTGCCCAAAAGTTACATGCAGAATATAATATTGATGCCCGCGCCGTGCAGCTTGATGTGACAGATAATAGCACTATTGAGGCAGCGGCAAAACATATCGAAAGTGAGTTTGGTAAGCTCGATATTCTGGTCAACAATGCGGGAATTGCCGTTGACAGGGTACCACCTAGCCAACTTGACATGGAAGTTTTGCGTCGCACCTACGATACTAACTTCTTTGGCGTTTTCGCTGTGATCAAAGCGATGTTGCCTTTGCTGCGTCAGTCTGATGCTGGACGGATTGTAAATATGTCTAGCGGTTTGGGGTCGTTGGTACAGAACACTGACCCCAATTACGAATACGCTCAAATGAAAATCCTGGCTTATAATTCGTCGAAAACGGCACTCAACGCAATGACAATTCAATTCGCACACGAATTAAAAGATACGTCAATCAAGGTTAATTCTGCCGATCCAGGTTACGTCGCTACTGAACTTAATGCTAACAGCGGTCCACGGACTGTAGAGCAGGGTGCGATCGCTCCAGTGCGCTTGGCAACATTACCAGATGACGGTCCCACAGGCGGGTTTTTTGACGAAAACGGTGTTGTACCCTGGTAATAGTTGTTAGTTGTTGGTTGTTGGTTGTTGGGTGAGCGATCGCCTAAAAAACATCCTCAAGATAACTTTGTCAAAAAGCCTAATAATGCTTTTGTTCTGGGTGTCAGCAGCGTGCGACGATAAGCATCAGCGGCTTTTTTAATGCCTTCAGCTTGGGTTGGATAAGGATGAATCACGCTGCTTAATTTGCTCAAACCGATTTTATTCACCATCGCTGTGGTGATTTCCGAAATCATCTCACCTGCGTGAGCAGCCACAATGGTTGCACCAATAATTTCATCCGAACCTTTTTTGTGATGAATTTTTACAAAACCAGATTCTTCACCGTCAGCGATCGCTCGATCTACACTACTCAAAGGAACTTGAATTGTCTCCACATCCCAACCCATTTCCTGCGCTTCTTTTTCATACATCCCCACATGAGCAATTTCGGGGTTAGTATACGTCACCCAAGGCATCACCAAACTACTAAGTTTAGAGCGTCCCAAACCAAAAGGCGAAAACAGCGTATTTTTGATCACAATTCGCGCTGCCGCATCTGCCGCATGGGTGAATTTCCAATTCATGCAGATATCCCCTGCGGCATAAATACGGGGATTCGTCGTCTGAAGGTAATCATTTACCTTTACACCTTGATGCTGGTCGTATTCCACCCCAACCGCTTCTAAATTTAGTCCTTCCACATTGGGAGCACGTCCCGCACCGACTAAAATTTCATCTACAGTCACCGAATCTCGATGACCTTTAGAAGAAAAGTAAAGTCGCTTACCATCGCTAACCGTTGCCACTTCTTCTAACTGGCAATTTAAAACTAAGCGAATACCTTCTTTCTTAAAAACTTGTTTGAGAATTTTCGCAGCGTCAGCATCCTCTTTATTTAAAATGTGCGAACCGCTATGCAAAAGTGTCACCTCGCAACCCAAACGTCGAAAAGCCTGTGCCATTTCGCAACCAATTGGACCACCACCAATCACCGCTAAACGTTCCGGTCGTTGGATCAGAGAAAAAACTGTTTCATTAGTCAAATAACCCGCTTCTTCAATGCCAATAATTGAAGGACGACAAGCTCTTGCTCCCGTTGCAATTACAGCTTTTTTAAACTTGAGAATTTTGCCGTCAACTTCCACAGTATTGTTGCTGGCAAATTTACCGCTACCCAAGAAGACATCAACTCCCAGCTTTTGAAAACGCTCTGCCGAATCGTGATGACTTATACCCGCTCTCACGCGTCGCATCCGTGCCATCACTGCCGGGAAATCAATGTCAATATGTTTGGGAATATTAATCCCCAATTCAGCTGCATTCCACATTTCCCCAACTAAACGTGAAGACCTAATTACACATTTGGATGGTACGCAACCGACATTTAAGCAATCTCCACCCATGAGATGCTTTTCAATTAATGCGACTTTCAAATTTAAATCTAAACCAGCTGCACCTGCGGCTACAACTAAGCCTGCCGTACCTGCACCAATTACTACTAAGTCGTAACAATGGGCAGGTTCAGGATTTACCCAATTTGCTGGATGTACATTCTTAACTAATGTTTGATTATACTCATCGATTGGGCGGACTGTGACTTGATGAAGTTCTGAATTTGACATGATTACTTTTTTGAGGATGAAGGGTGTAATACTATTTCTCTATGAAGATGCATTTTATAGCCTGCGCTCCAGAAGGCTTGGTTTGTATAGCGATACCCACAGCAAGGGATAGAGAAATGCTGTAAATAGTAGTCAGCGCTTCAGCGCTGAAGCGCTGACTACCGGGAGAATAAGGGCAGGAAAACCCCACCCCTACAAAACCTCTTGTTCTAATGCTTTTTTGGCAATGCGGGTGACATAAACTGTGACGGCAACTGTGGCAATAAAACCAATGATGCGAATTGCCCATTGTACAGTTGGGTTGGTCGGTTGATTTTCTGTGCCGATTCTGGCAAGACTACCAGCGAGAGAACCAATGTAAACGTACATGATTGTTCCGGGAATCATGCCGACTGAGCCGATAAAGTAATCTTTTAGAGAAACTCCGGTAAGTCCAAAAGCGTAGTTTAATAAGTTGAAGGGAAACACCGGGGAAAGTCGTGTTAAAAGCACTATTTTTAATCCTTCTTTGCCGACTGCTCGATCAATAGCGGCAAATTTTTTGTTACCTTCGATTTTATGGGCAACCCAATTTCTTGCTAAATAACGTCCGACTAAAAAAGCGGCAGTTGCTCCCAGAGTAGCACCGATAAAGACGTAGAGGGAACCCCAAACTACACCAAAGACAACACCAGCACCTAAAGTTAGAATTGAACCTGGCAAAAAAGCGACAGTCGCAATAATATAAAGTCCAATAAAGGCAAATGCTCCCACCGAACCAAGGTTATCAATTGACTGCAAAGCATTTCTGAAGATGTTTTGGAGATTAAAAGATTCCTGAGCTAGGACAGAGTATATGTTCATAAATTTATTTATGTAGTCAGCGCTTCAGCGCTGAAAATTATCTGTCTTCTCCGTGACTTCTGCTGTCACCATACTTTCATTTAAAGCTTTTTGAGCAATTTTTGTCATATATACAGTCACAGCAACCGTGGCAATAAACCCAACTGCTTGCATTACCCATTGCCCAATTTTAGTTTCCAGATTGCTTGGCTGATTAGATATGTTCATGGTCGCTAATTCACCTGCAATAGAACCGATATAAACATACATGACAGTAGCAGGAATGATGCCCAGTGAACCTAAAAGATAATCTTTAAAAGAAACTTGTGTAACACCAAAAGCATAATTTAATAAATTGAATGGAAAGAGGGGAGATAAGCGAGTCAGGAGGACAATTTTCCATCCCTCTTTCGCAACTGCTCGATCAATTGCTTGAAATTTCGGATTTTTTGCCATTTTTTGGCAAACCCAATCGCGTGATAAATAGCGTCCAATTAAAAATGCCAAGCTTGCTCCGACAAGTGCCGCAATTAATACATAAATCGAACCCCAAAATACGCCAAACAGACAACCACCTTTTAGTGTCAGTAGGGAACCGGGTATAAAGAGTAGTGTAGCTAAGTTATAAATTATCATAAAAGCAATTGGACCAAAAACACCAAGATTTTTAACCCACATGATTGAAGTCAGCACAAGTCCGTGAATGTCAATGTGTTTGGCGGTTATTATTAAGCAGGGAACCAGACACATTAATAGTAATAGTTTGAGTCGGAATTTCAGTCGGCGCTGATTCATTTTTTTATAGTACAGGAGTGCTCTTGAGTGGGGGAAGAGGGATTTTTAGAACTTTGTTATGTACAAAGTGCATGGAAGGCTCTACATTTCAGCTTCTGGGGGTGAATCTTGAGCTTCTGAGGCTCAAAAGTCTACTTCCGATTTAATAATTCATCTCCAATTACTATTTCTCACCAAGATATGCTAATTAAATGAGAAGTAGCTTAAATCTTCCTAAATTTTTTCTGTCGATACCAGTAAAGAAGTTGTTGGGGTGGTACACCTAGTAGGTAAGCAATAATTACGATTTGATTAATTAGGGTGGTTTTCCAAATTCCTTTTTGTAACCATCGACGTGCTGAGGTAATAACTGGCACGGGGATTATAGTAATGCGTCCAATGCGTTTTAAACGACGCATGATTTCAAAGTCTTCCATAAAGGGTAATTCCGGGAAATTACCAATTTTGTTAAATGTCTCTTTTGTGAAAAAAATTGCTTGATCCCCATAAGGCATTTGCCAAAAACGCGATCGCATATTCACTCCCCATTCCACCAACCGCAGACTTAGCACTTCTGCATCGATTCCCAAGGCAAAGGCACCAGCTACTGTGCCAGTTTTTTGCATGGCTGTGCGAATCATCACATCAAATCCAATCGGCAAACGTGTATCCGCGTGAAGAAATAGCAGAATATCGCCTTTTGCAAGGATTGCGCCTTTGTTCATTTGGACTGCGCGACCGGGAAGAGAGGATATAATTGTTACATTAAAATCATCAGCAATTTTTTTAGTGTCATCTTGTGAGCCGCCATCGACAACGATTACTTCTATATTTGTACTCGGTTGAGTAGAAGCGATCGCTTGTCTGATATTTTCCGCTTCATTGAGAACCGGAATGATAATAGAAATTTTGGCAGTGTCAATATTCTGACTCATGATATGCGACAAAGGTGTGGGGCGATCGCACGCAATCAAGTTGTACTTGCCTTCTTTGTGTTTTGGGTGAATTCTGCTGAATGACTCTCTGGCAAATACATAGCGAATAACTCACTCAAAACTTCTTCTCCATCAATTTCCCCACTACTAACAAATCGTTCTACCTCCACTGAACCATCCTCAAAAAATTCAACTTCCCATCGTTCCCCAGCAACTGCCACATTCACCATAATGGTTTCATCTCGATGATGGGCTAAAGTGTAATTGATTTGCTTTTGTTCCAACTGATTTAGAAAGGCAACTAGTTTGCCAAATCCGTTACTTTTCATTTGTCAAACCTCTTATCGCTTAACAACTTACGAACAACCTTAAAACCTGGTTGATTTGCCTCTGCTCCTGCCTCAATTTCTTCCCACTGCATTTCTCCAAACTCATCCCAACTGAGCGATCCTTGTGGAAGTGGAGCCTGTTTTATATTTCCTCTTTTGTACTTAAGGATATCAGACACCTTTTGCCCAGCAAATTTATGTGCTATTTCGTTGCCTCCTTTATACTGGCTGCTCTAGTTTGCACTAGAAAGTAAGATTAATTAATGTAGCACTGTATGGGAATGCGTTGAGATTCTGAGTGATGTCACACCAAGAGTTGATATTTTTCCTGAGCTAACTGATAAAGAGGACGCCAAACCAAACGATTTGTAAGCACAACCAACAAAGACATAACCCCTGTTGCTGCTAGGAGTAACGGGAAATTGCCCGAAGCTGTAGCTTGAGAAATCGTTGCACCAAGTCCAGATGTACTAACTACCCGTCCTTGAAAGGTAATGTATTCACTAACAATACTGGCATTCCAGGCACCGCCAACAGCGGTAATAATGCCTGTAATTAGATAGGGGAAGATCGCAGGTAAAATTAAAGTTTGCCAGCGTTGCACACGAGAAAGTTTATATACCCAAGCAGCTTCTAGTAAGTCTGCGGGAATTGACTGGGCGCCAGCAATGACATTAAATAGGAGATACCACATAGTTCCCAACATCATTAAAGCAATGGAGCCAATTTCTAAACCGCCAGCAATCCGGGTTAACCCTAATAATAAAATGGGAAATAAAGCTGTTGCGGGAACAGAAGCCGCAATTTGCACCAATGGTTGTAATATTTGAGCTAGACGAGGATTGCGTCCGATCGCTACTCCTACAGGAACAGTCCACAGTAAAGATAATACCAAGGCAACAATTACCCGTAAAGCTGTAAATACAGCCCCACCCATGACTCGCAGCCAATCAGCCCCACTCATGACTCGCAGCAGCAAAGCGGCTTCCCAAGTTCCCCACAGTACAATCAAAGCAAAGCCGCTGACAAATATCCAATTGAGGAAACCAGAAAATTTGATGTTTCCTTTGGGGTTGACTGGTAGGGAGCGAACCGGAAATGCTCGAATGAAACTGTAGTCTAAAGCTGTTTGTAGTGGTTGCAAAACGCGATCGCTCACCATTCGCAAAGTAGGCGATCGCCTGATAATATCTAACACCCATGATTGCGGTACATTTTGTGCCTCAACCATTTCTAACTTAAACTTTTCTGTCCAAGCAATCAGCGGACGCCATACAAAAAAATCAATCAACACAATCACCCCAACCAGCACCGCCAAACCTGATAATATAGCTTTATAATCTCCCCGACTCGCTGCGGTTCCTAAAAAAGAACCTAACCCAGGCAAGCGAAAATCTTTATCACCTAAAGTAAACGACTCAATCGCAATCAAAAAAAACCAGCCCCCAGCGACTGACATCACACTATTCCACACCAACCCAATTGCACCAGCAGGTAATTCCAATGTCCAAAAGCGTTGCCAGAGGTTGAGCCGATAAACGCGAGCTGCTTCTAGCAATTCTTGGGGAATACTAGATAAAGACTGGTAAAAACTAAAAGTCATGTTCCACGTCATGCCAGTAAAAATTAGCAAAATCGATGCAAGTTCTATACCAATCCGCTGACCTGGAAACAAGGCAATCAGAGCCAGAACCACCCCTGGTAAAAAGGACAACACCGGAATTGATTGCAGAATATCCAACAAGGGAATTAAAATCAGTGCTGCAATCCGCGAGCGATGTGCCGTATAAGCATAAATTAGGGTAAATATCAAAGAGAAAAAGTAAGCAAGACTCATGCGGAGCAGGGTTTGAGCCGTATAACCTGGTATTGCACTGATGTCTGTAGAAACTGTCAGATTCGGTTGAAAACCACCGCTAAATTGCGAAGCGGTTCTCACAATTGCCACAATTAATGCTAGGACTGCCAAGATGAGCAATCCATCTTGCCAAGTCCAATTGAGGCGTCCTAGAGTTTTATTTGCGGGAGTGAGGGAGCGAGTCATATTAATGGGGGAGGGGTGGGAGTGGGGGGGACAAGGGGACAAGGGGGACAATGTGGACAAGGGGGCCAAGGAGAAGAATTCTTTCCCCCCTCTCCCCCTCCCCCCCCCCCCCCACAGCCCCCACCTACCCGCATGTCACAGTTTCCACGAT
>NZ_JAOWRF010000010.1 GCF_025753815.1 Plectonema radiosum NIES-515
CCTACTCCCCACTCCCCCCTTTACCGACACCCCAAACTCTCCCGTGTGGAAACACCTGTAACTGGATTGATGCCCGATGCGCGATCGCACAATAATGACACTTGATAGCGATCAATCAAAGCATCGCTAAAATCAGCACCTGTAATATCCGCACCATAAAAGCGGCTACTTGTCAAGGTAGCTTGTGTAAAAATCGCATTCTTCAGGTTTGCACCATCCATAGTTACGCGATCGACTAAAGCATCTGAAAGGTTTGCACCTTCTAAATTCGCTTTTAGTAAAACTCCCTTGGTGAGAATTGCATTAGTTAAATTGCTCCCTTGAAAATTTGCCCCGCGCATCTCCGCTGCCACAAAAGTTACACCCGTCAAATCTATGTTAGAAAAATCACGGTTTTCTAAACTCATATTGCTGTAGTTGATTGTATTTACCTGAGCAAAAGCTGGATGAGGATTAAGTATTATCCACAAGGCAGCTAGTAGCAAACTTACAATTAAACTCAAAAACCGAAGCAAAATCTTTTTCATAAATTTGTTGGTTGGAGCGTTGCTATCCACTAACCACGCTCCTCCTAACTCCTAACTCCTAACTCCTAACTCCTAACTCCTAACTCCTAACTCCCAACTCCCAACTCCCAACTCCCAACTCCCAACTCCCAACTCCCAACTCCCAACTCCCAACTCCCAACTCCCTTCTACTTCCAATCCTTACCAATACGGATTGTTAGGTCAGATTCGAGGTCGCCGGTAGAGGAGACATCGATATTACCTAAGCCTAAAATATTTTGTAGGTCAACTCCTGCTTGGTGGTTTCCTTTTTGGACAATAATCTGAGTTTGGCGTTGGGTATCGGGCCAATCAGCGGTTGTGTTAATTTTTGTAAAGCCTTTTTGTTTGAGATATGTGATAACTTTTTCAGTTAGCTGAGGTTGATTAGAAGCATTTTGAATAGTAATTTTGAGGTTCTGGACTGGTCGGACATCTGGCTTAACACCAGTTAGATTCACCCCAACGTAATCATTCAATAACCTTTGTTGTCCGGTCATATCCAGCCAATAGCTATTTGGGTCTTGGCTTAAACGGCTGAAAATACCTGGCAACATCGTCATTTGGAAATTATCTCGCTCCACATTGACGGAGAAGTTGACTAGTGCCATCATTTCTTCCATCTTCAGGTTGGTATCAAAATACTTCCGCATCATCCGGGTTAATTGTGGCAACCTGGGTAGTACAGTGGGGTTATTGAGACGATTGACCAATCCTGCCAACATTGCTTGCTGGCGCTGTACTCTGGGCAAATCTCCCATCCCTGGATCGCGGTATCGAACAAACTCGTCTGCTTGGTCGCCATTGAGGGTTTGCCAGCCTCTAACTAAAGAAGTTTGACCAGATGAGTCTTGGTATTCCATCGAACTAGGCACGTAGACCTCGACGCCACCCAATTGATCTACCAACTGACGTAAGCCGCTGGTGGAGATGCGAATATAGCGATCGATCGGCGCATTATTCAAGGTACGACTGACGACTCGTGCTGCCAAGACGGGACCACCTTGAGCATTAGCATCGGATACTTTGGTTAATCCCTTTTCGGGAATTGAGATCATCGTATCTCTGGGAATTGAAAGTACCCGAATCGATTTGTCGCTGGGGTTTAACCGTACCAGCAACATGGTATCGCTTTTGCCTGCGAAGCTTTCGGGTGAACCATCAACAGTGCCTTGAGTTGGTTCGATGCCCATGATTAATATATTCATTGGGCGTGAAAGCTGGTATTGAGAGAGTCTGCTTGCCAACTCTCCCGGCATTGGCATTTTTTGCGGATCTTTACCAGCAAGAAGTTCTTCATCGGTTCGATCCAAATCGCTCCATAGTGGAGTCCACAGTGCCAATGTGGAAACGAGCAAACCAGATAAAACGATACCTAAAACTGCTGTGAGTATCCACAACAACCAGCGAGGCATACTTAAACCCAAGCGATCGTAAAGCTCGTTGGGGATGGAACTTACCGATTCGACGACGCTTCGGTTGCCTGCCGACTGTCTTAGGTCGATTTCATCCGTAAAATCAGGTAATAGCTGATTTTGTGGCAGTTCTACCTGATTTTCCGGCAATTCTACTTGATGTGGCGTTACTTGATTTTCTGAAAATTGTACTTGTTTGATCACGATTATCTCCCCACTCAACCACTGCCTAAACGTATGTTAATCGAAGCTACAAAACTTGCCAGTGGAAATTGTCACAGTACACTTGTAATGTTGGTTGCTTAGGTTTGTATGACATAATGAATACTCCATTTTTCCCCGTAATTCTTGCAGGTGGTAAAGGTGAGCGTTTTTGGCCCCTGAGTCGCGCTTTGCGACCCAAGCAATTTTTAAGTCTCGATGGTAGCTCTAGAAGTCTTCTACAAGCAACTGCCGATCGCCTGTTTTTACTTGCTGGTGGTTGGCAGAATTTGTGGGTAATAACTTCTAGTCAGATAGCTCAAGGAGTCCGAGAACAACTACCTGAACTGCCATCTGAAAATTTACTTGTTGAGTCACAGGGAAGAGACACTGCCGCTGCTGTTGCTTGGGCAAGTTTGGAAATTAAAAAGCGTTACTCAGACGAGGCTATTATCGGCTTTTTCCCCGCTGACCACTGGATTGCTGACCAAGAAGCGTTTGCAGGTACTTTAAGTGCTGCTACTCAACTTGCGGCAAGTTCAGAAGCGATTGTCACACTGGGGATAAAGCCAACTTTTCCATCAACTGGCTACGGCTACATTGAAGAAGGCGCTCATATTGGTAGCTTTGATGAGTTGCCTTTCTTTCACGTTAATCGCTTTACTGAAAAGCCTGACCGAGAAACGGCAGAAAAGTTTCTTGCTACGAAACGTTTTAGCTGGAATAGCGGTATGTTTATTTTTCGGGCAGGGGTTGTTCTCAAAGAACTGCATACTCACGCTCCGGAAATTATTGAACCGCTAGAACAACACGGTGCTGACATTTATCCGCAGTTGCCTAAAAAGAGTATAGACTATGCCTTAATGGAAAAAACAAGTATAGCCTATGTATTGCCGGTTGAATTTGGTTGGGATGATTTAGGTGATTGGAATGCGATCGAACGTTTACTTAAAAAAGAAGACAATCCCAATGTGGAATTGGCTACCCATGTAGGGCTAGATACCAAAGGTGCAGTTATTTACGCTACCGATCCAGATGATGTAATTGTGACTATCGGTTTAGAGGATGTGGTGATTGTGCGCGATCGCAATGTCACCCTCATTGTCAAAAAAGACCGTACCCAGGAAATCAAGCAAATCCTCAAAACCTTACAGAGCGATTCCCGATTTACCGAACTTTTGTAAAATTTAAAACCCTTGGCAGAGGCGTAAAAGCTAGCATCTACATTATAACTTGAATATCTGTTGTTTTATCTAACAGTTATGCAAGTCTATAGCCTTGAGCCTCTAGCCAAGACAATGGCAATCAACTCAATTATTGCCTATAAAAATTATATTTCTCCTCACAAAGGATTTTCTTGTCCCCATCGTCTATTACACGGTGGGGATTCCTGCTCAGATTACGTCAAAACAATGCTTACCAATCAAAGTTTGACAGAAGCTCTAAAATCATCAATACAAAGATTCCAAGCCTGCACCAAAGCAAGCAAAACATTAACAATAGCATCTAGCAATGGCTTTCAGTGCCTTGTTATTCCCTGCTGCTTACCTCTATAACTTCTGTTTGATCAACAAAGAATTCTGACTCTTGAATTCTGTTTTATTCTTTATTCGCGTCCTTCTCCTGTCACCAGACGCGGAGCGAACGTATCTTCACGGTTTGTTAAAATCATGTTCCTCACTCAAACTGTTCCCCGTCAAAGAGATATCATCGAAGTCCTATTCCGTAACGGGTGGGACTACATGCGAAGGCTACTCACTGGTGCAAAAGCCGATGATCCCCAGCTACCCCCACCGGCGGTATTGAAAAACATCCTGGTGGATTTGGGACCAGTTTATGTCAAACTAGGTCAGCTACTTTCTACCCGTCCAGACTTACTTAGCGGATCGTATATTGATGAATTATCAACGCTACAAGATGAAGTCCCAGCAGTTGCTTGGACAGATATAGAAGTACTTATTCGCAAGCAATTAAAACGTCCTTTAGAAGAAGTTTTCACTACAATTAATCCGGTAGCTGTGGCAGCAGGATCAATTGCTCAAACTCATCGAGCAACACTAGCAGATGGTCGAGAAGTAGCGCTAAAAGTGCAACGTCCGGGCATAGATTTAACGGTTGCTCAAGATATCGCTTTAATTCAAGGAATTGCCGATTTAGTTGCTCGAACTGAATTTGGGCAAAACTATGAAATTAAAGCGATCGCCGAAGAATTTACTAAAGCTCTAGAAGCTGAGTTAGATTTTACACGCGAAGCAGGTTTCACCGACCAGTTACGGCGCAATTTATCTGAAAGTAAGTGGTACGATCCCAGTCAAATAGTAGTTGCCGAAATTAACTGGGATTTGACTACAGAAAAGTTAATGGTGATGGAGTGGCTGGATGGTGTACCATTACTTTCGGCGAAATTTGTCAGCGCTCAAGAAGGTAAAGACCCCACAGAAGAACGCAACGCAATTACGACTTTGTTATTTCGCGTTTTCTTTCAACAACTATACATAGATGGATTTTTTCACGCAGATCCCCATCCCGGAAATTTATTTTATTTGCGAGATGGTCGCGTCGCGCTTTTAGACTGTGGGATGGTAGGAAGACTCGATCCCCGCACTCAGCAAATATTAACAGAAATGTTGTTGGCGATCGTTGATTTAGATGCTCAAAGGTGCGCTCAGTTAACTTTGCAGCTTGCGGATTCGCGTGAACCAGTGATTTTGGCTCGTCTGGAAAACGACTATGACAGAATGTTGCGTAAGTATCACAACATGAACTTGTCAGAAATCAACTTCAGTCAAATAATTTATGAAGTTCTGCAAGTTGCCCGCAATAATAAAATCCGTTTGCCCAGCAATATGGGTTTATATGCGAAAACTCTAGCGAATTTAGAGGGTGTAGCGCGTGGATTCAACCCGCAACTAAATTTTATTGATGAAATTAAGCCATTACTGACAGACTTGTTTAGACGACAGTTGTTTGGTGATAGTCCCGTGCGATCGCTTTTAAGAACAGCGCTCGATCTCAAAAGTCTCTCCTTACAATCTCCCCGTCAAATTGAATTGCTCCTAGACCGAGTGACATCAGAAACCTTACAGTGGAATTTATCGCTACAAGGCTTAGACGGTTTGCGTCGCACTCTCGATGATGTCGCAAATCGACTTTCTTTTAGTATTTTGGTTGGTTCATTAATTATGGGAGCCGCAATTATTTCCAGCAACCCCCGCAGCGATCAGTTATCGTTTTTGAACAACGTGCTGTTTGCCGCAGCCAGTTTGTTAGGTTTGTGGTTGATTATTAGTATCTTGCGATCGGGTCGTTTACGTTAAGGTGCGGTAGAGACGTTCCGGTGGAACGTCTGTACGAAAAAAGCGGTAGAGACGTTCCGGTGGAACGTCTGTACGAAAAAAGCGGAATTATACCAATTTCCGAAAATCATGATAAATATATCATCAATTGTAGGGGCGGGGTTTCCCCGCCCTTTCTTTCCAAGATATTTATATCGCCCAAAAAGTGAAATGGTATTAGAAGATATGATTAATCCTGGCTTGTGATTTTTTTATCTGAGAATCGCCATAAAACAGAGATGATGATTGTTGCGATCGCGTGCATCACCTAAAAGAAAATCTATGTCAATTATTGTTGCTGAAAACCTGAGCAAAGTTTATCCGGTGGCAGTTAAGGAGTCAGGTATAAAAGGGACAATCACCCACTTTTTCCACCGCACCTACCGACAAATTAAAGCAGTTCAAGATGTTTCCTTTGAAATCGCTCCTGGTGAAGTTGTCGGGTTTTTGGGACCCAATGGTGCTGGTAAAACCACTACACTAAAAATGCTCACGGACTGATTCATCCCTCTAGCGGAAATGTCAGAGTATCTGGACAAATTCCCTTTCGGCGTCAAGAGGCTTTTTTGCACAAAATTACCTTGGTGATGGGACAAAAACAGCAGTTGATTTGGGATTTACCAGCGCTGGATTCTTTAAAGATTAATGCTGCTGTTTACAATATCTCAGATAAAGAGTTCCAAAGGCGAGTCGGAGAATTAACAGAAATGTTGTCCCTGGAAGGTAAGCTGACTCAAGCTGTGCGGAAGCTATCTTTAGGTGAGCGGATGAAAGCGGAACTTTTAGCCGCACTTTTGCACCGTCCCTCTGTGCTGTTTCTTGATGAACCGACGCTGGGACTAGATGTAAATGCTCAGGTGGGGGTGCGGAATTTTTTACGCGAGTACAATCAGCGCTATCAAGCGACGGTGTTATTGACTAGCCATTACATGGCTGATATTACAGCTTTGTGTGAACGGGTGCTATTAATTCACCAAGGAAAGTTGATGTATGACGGTAGCTTAAATCGACTGTTGGAACACTTCGCTCCTTACCGAGAAGTTCATGTAGAGTTAGCTCATCCAGTACCGACAGAAAAACTGATGTCCTACGGTGATGTGAAGCTTTTAGAAGGGCATACACAAGAAAAAGATGAAAATCAGACATCTGTGTGTTTTCTAGTGCCGCAAGAGGCTCTCACCCATACTGTGTCGCGAATTTTGGCGGATTTGGCGGTAGTTGATTTAACTGTAACTGAACCACCTGTGGAAGAAGTGATTGGACGAGTGTTTCAAGCAGGGGTAGTTCATTAATGGTTGACATTCTCCCGACAAGAACTGTTTTACCTTTTTCACTAAAGAAAGTTGCAAGATGCACAGCTAATGATACTCATACCCGGTAAGTGACGCATAAACTATTGTAGAGACGTGTCTCTACAATAGTTTATACTTAATAGACATCTCCATAATTTAATTATGCGTTGCCCGAAACCCTTGTAAAGACGTTCCACTCTTTACGTCTCTACATATGACTCTGGAGATGTCTAATTAGATGATGCTGCCTCTGCCATAGGAAAGATGATTTGCTCTAAGGTTCGCAGCAATTCTTGCTCGTTGTAAGGTTTAGAAAAATAGGCTCGCGCACCCAATTGTAATGCCAGTTGCCGATGTTTATCGCTACTGCGAGATGTTAACATGGCGATCGGTATATTTTTAATATCATTGTTTGATTTAACGCGACCTAAAAAGCCGTAACCATCAATCCGGGGCATTTCTATATCACAAATCACTGCTTGAACTTGCAAACCACTACTTAGTTTTTCCAAAGCATCTTGACCATCCTTTGCTTGTTCTACTTGATACCCTCCTTTTTCGAGAGTCAATGCCAAAAAACGCCGGACATTTATTGAGTCATCTACGATTAAAATAGTGCCTTTTTGGTTATGAGGCTGCGGCAAAATTGGTTTATCATCATTAGGTATGAGGAAGGCAGTTTTTAATTTTGCTGATGGCAATTTACTGGTTTTAGGTGTGCGTTGATTAGTGGCAATCCAATAGAGTAACTCGTTGGGGTTAACTAAAGCCACTACCCGACCATCACCGAGAATTGTACAGTTGCTGAAACCATTAGGCAGAGGTATATTTCCCTCAACTTGACGGATGGCAACTTCTTGTTCACCCCAACAACGGTCTATTTGCACTGCTGCCGGCTGGTTACTACCTTTGATGATTAATACATTGGCAGCATTAATCGCCGGAGCTGTTTCTAAATCTGGGCTATTATAACGGGGGCAATTAAATTCTAAGTGCTGTCCTAGGCGAATCAAAGGCAGTATAGTTCCTTGCCAATTGATAACTTCGCTACCACCCATTGGGAAAACTTGCTCGTTTTGGAGTAAGAATATTTCCAAAACCACATCTGTGGGAAATGCCAATAGCATTCGATTGCTTTCTACTAGCAGTACTCGTGCTACAGAGAGTGTAAATGGCACTGACATGGTGATAGTGGTTCCAACTCCGGGAACTGTATCAACTTTGACATCTCCCCGGATTTGTTTCAGGTTGCTGCGAACCACATCCATCCCGACACCGCGACCAGATAATGTTGTAACTTGGTCGGAGGTGCTAAATCCTGGTTCAAATATTAGGGATAACAGTTCTTCGTCACTAGCTTGTGCTAAAAGAATAGCATCTAAACCCATAGCTGCGGCGCGATCGCGAATTTTTTCTAAGGACATGCCACGTCCATCATCACGCATAGTAATGATTGTACGATTACTGCGGTGAGTCGCTTTAATTTCAATTAATGCTTGTTCTGGTTTACCAGCAGCGCGACGGGTAGCTGGATCTTCGATGCCGTGATCGAAAGCATTTCTTAATAGGTGCATTAAAGGATCGTTTAATGCTTCTAAAATGCTGCGTTCAATCAGAGTGTTGCCACCTTCTACTTTCAACTGGACATTTTTGCCATATTCTACACTCATGTCTCGCAAAGCTCTGGGAAAGCGATCGATTAAATCTGATAACGGACGCATCCGTATTTGCGTCAGCTTTGTTTGTAGATGCTTTGATGTTTTGTTTAGCTTTCTGGCAAATTGATCTGTATCGTCAACACTCAGTTGAATATCAGTTGTGACTTCTTGTACTTGAACAATGGTTTCCATTACCTCTTGGGACAAGAGGCTTAATTCGTTATAGCGATCCATTTCTAAGGCATCAAATCCCCTTTCTAGCTGCGGTGAATAGTCGCTATTGTCAAATGCAAAGTTGTCTGAATTGCCATTACCTGGATATATTAGTGATGGTGAATTAGATGGCACCCCAGCATGAGTAGTAATTTTGTCGTATGCTGTACGTAGTTCCTGATTTTCGCGATCTAGAATTTGCACTCGCTGTCCAAGATTACGTATGAGTTTGCGTAATCTTTCCATTTGCAAGTTCAGTCCATTGCGTTGGATAATTAGTTCCCCAAATAAATCGTTTATTTGCTCAAGTTGTTTGCTGGGAACTCTAACTGTATTTTCATGAATTTCGCGGTCTTTGCCAACACCAATTGGCTCTGGTTTGCGTTCAACAAATTTGTAGTCTATGGTGGAAATTTCTCTAGAAACTACTACGCTTGTTGGGTCGTCAACAGTAGCACTTTCCTCGACAATTTCTGCTTCCATTGATTCAAAACTGGCGGCAATTATTTCTGGATTTAGCCAAGTTTCTTCGGTGTATTCTGTTTTTAAGACATTGGTTTGTAATATTTCAGATTCTAAATCATGAGATTCTACCGCACTAGTAGCGAGAAACTCAGCGATCGCTTGAGTTGTCTCTAAATCATGAGATTCTACCGCACTAGTAGCGAGAAACTCAGCGATCGCTTGAGTTGTCTCTAAATCATGAGATTCTACCGCACTAGTAGCGAGAAACTCAGCGATCGCTTGAGTTGTCTCTAAATCATGAGATTCTACCGCACTAGTAGCGAGAAACTCAGCGATCGCATCTTCTGTGGATAGCAGATCCATTTGAGCATAACTCGGAGATGCCATCGTCTCAACTTCGATATCTGTAGGTAAACTATCTCGTTGATTTGTCAGCACCAAAGCTTGCGATCGCCGCCATGCTTGCAATGCTAACCGAGCAATTTGTTCAACTTCTGCATGGGTAACGGTAGCTGTGATGTGATGGGTTATCGATTCACAAAGCTGGGTAAAAGGTTGTAATTGCAACATTTCTCCCAAACCGCCCAATTCTGCTGCCATAATGGCAACTTCTTCTCGCAAGCAAGGTTGTTGACTATCTGCCAACACAGATTCTAGACGTTGCAAACATCCTTCTACTTCTGTCTCAAAAAGCAGAGGTATAATATCTTGCCCTTCGTCTGCGGAAAGTATGGTTGAGGCATCTTCTGGGGTAGGATCACCCAGGCGATCGCGCAGTTCTTCAAAAACTGGATAACAAAAAGTTGCTAACCAATCATCTTCAACCACATTACCTTCTGATAGCAATTCGACTATCTGACGCAGCCAATCTACCCCAGATAGCAGCAAGCTTTGTAATTGCGTGTCAATTTCTAAAGAGTTTTTTCGCGTCCTTAAGACTTTAAAAGAATCTTCCAAACGGTGAGCCAAATCACTTAGGGCACGAAACCCCATCATGCCTGCGCCACCTTTGATAGAATGAGCTGCTCTAAGTGCGGCATTAATTTTATCTAATTCGATGCGGTTGCTTGCGCTGATTTCTAGCAATACCTCTTCTAAGGTATTGAGATAATCTGTTGCTTCCTCCAGAAACTGCATCTGGATTTCAAGTTCTTTATTTTTTGACATAGTTTTTGTCCATAGTCAACAGTAAACAGTCATTAGTCTGAATCGCTAATGACTAATGACTAATCCACCTTGAAAGTTTCAACAGTTTCCTGTAACTCTTGGGAAATCACCGCAGTTTGTTGCAAAGATTCAGAAACTTGCCGCGAAGAATAGCTGGTGCGCTCTGAGACCTTGGCAATTTCTCTCATCAACTGGCTGACAGTTTGGGAGGTTTCTACCTGGGATGTGGTAGCGGTGGAAATCGACTGCACCAAAGAATCAATTTGGCGCGAAACATCCAAAATTTGACTCAAGCTGCTTTTAGCATCTTCAACAATTCGGGTTCCTTCTACAACTTGGGCAGTTCCCACTTCCATCGCTTGCACAACTTCGCTAGTTTCTCTTTGAATATTCTCGACAATTTGTTCAATTTCTTTTGTTGCCGCTGCACTTCGGGCAGCTAATTCACCTACTTCTTCGGCAACTACAGCAAAACCTTGACCTTCTTCGCCGGCACGCGCGGCTTCTATGCCGGCGTTGATGGCGAGTAAGTTGGTTTGCATGGCGATTTGATTAATCAAAGATACCACGCGGGAAATTTGTTGGGTAGATTCTCCCAAACGCTTGACTTTTTTCGCTGTTTCGCCTATGGTTTCGCGCAATTTTAGGATATTTTGGACTGTCATATCCATTGCTTTGCCGCTTTTTTTGGCAGTGTGCGAAGCATTTTGAGCAACCTTAGCAGCTTGTTGGGCGTTTTCGGCGACATATTGTATAGAATAGGTCATTTGATCAACAGTATCTAAGGTGCGGTTGATTTCTGAGGCTTGAAATATAGCATCTTCTGCCAGTTCCCGCATCGCTCCTTCGTTAGAACCGATCGCATAGTTGACTTGATAAGCCGCAAGTTTGACTTGGGTAACAATCAACCGCAAATTTTCAACGATGGAGTTGAAAAAGTCGGCAACGGTGCCAATTTCCCCGGTGGTGACATCAGCTCGCACTGTCAAATCTCCCCTAGCTGCACCTTCTACTTCCCCTAGTAGTTCCAGAAGTTGCATTTGCAAAGCTTCTTTTTGATGGCGTTCATCTTCGGAACCTTGTTCTGCGTGGTGTCTACGTTCTTCTAATTCCTCTAAAAGTTTTGCTTGCTCTAGAGCATAGCCAACTTGAGTGGCTATCTGCTTAAATAAATCCATTTCTGCTTGTTGCCAAAAACGGGGGCTATCGCATTGATGAGCAATCATTAAACCAACCAATTGCCCGTCTATAATCATCGGTGCGATTAAATTTGCCTTGACGGAAAATTTTTCCAACATTTTAATGTAACAGTTTGCATTTTGCAAGCTTGCCTCTTGATAAATGTTGGCGATCGCTCGCACTCTTCCATCTTTATAAGTTTCTACATGGCGATCGCGAAAACACGGATCGTCGATTTGCACTCCCATCATTTTCGGATAACCGGGGGCAACTGATTCGGCAACGATTATTCCCTCCCAAGTGGTACGATCTAATTTATAGATAACTAGGCGATCGCTTTTCAAGCACGAGCGAACTTCTCTCACCGCTGTTTTAAAAATATCTTCGCTTTTGAGATTTCGGCGAATCCGCAAAGTAATTTCTGTAATTATTTTTGCTCGTTCTGCATCCAGTTGTTGTTCTTTTAACAACATCTGTAATTGTTCTGCCATCAAATTAATATTTTCACCCAATTCGCCGAGTTCGTCTTGTGAGTTTATCTCTAAGCGCGTATTGAGTTGACCTTGTCCCAGCCTTGCTACTGTCTGAGTCGCATTCAAAATTGGTTGTATGGCACGTTTCGCTAACCAACCTGCAACCAGAGACACTAATAATGTTGTTAATGCCGTACCACCTAATATAGCCAGAAGTAAGTCTCTTTCTGGCGCAAATGCCATTGCTGTATCTGTAGCCAAAATTACTTGCCATTTCAAATCTGGCAAACCGTTGAGGTTTTCGGCAGCGTAACTAACTAGCTGTTCTTTATTGTTAATTTGGTTAATTGTTTTGAATGTGGCTTCTTTTTTTGTGGCTTGTAGTTTCCCCAAGCCAGGAAAATTTATTTTTGCTTCTCTACCTATTTGCTTGGTTTGCGAAGACATAAAAAATTTCCCAGAGGCATCAATTAAATGATATTCTTGCCCCGCGAAAGAGTAATTTTTAATTACCTCTTCTAAATTTTTTACTGGCATCCTTGTTCTGACTATGGCGATGGTTTCCCCTGTGACGGCATCCTTCACAGGGGAAACCATAAAAATACTTAGCAATCTCGTACTTTTAGATACTTCTGGCTTACTAATTAATGGGCGACCGCTTTTTAATACCAATTGAAAGTAATCGCGATCGCTATGGTTGGTGAGTGGTTCTCCTTGGGATTGTAAAATCGGCTCACCCTTTAAGTCGAACACAGCAATGCTGTCATAGACTTTATAACTCTCGACAATCTTGTTTAGTACTGCTTCTCTATCTTGTTGAGTTGTAACTCCCTTGACGCTGGAATTTATTAAAATGGGCAAACTAGCCAGCACTTGAATATCGCCATACCGTTCAATCATGAAACGGTTTACTTTGTTTGCCAAGCCTTCAGCTTCGGCTTGTTGCAGAGCGGAAAGTTTGTTACTAATCGAAAAACTGGCAATGTGATAAGCTAAACTACCAATAGCTAATACTGGCAGAGTGCTGATAGCGATCGCCAAAAGTGTCGCTTTAGATCCCAAATTCAGACGTTTGAAAACACCATTAGCACGATTCAAGGGAGAATTTGCATTTTTTTGCGATCGCCCATTGCTTCTCAATCGTTTTATACTACTATCCGTGACTTTTTCCAATGAGACTTCAGACGAAATAAACGATGCGTTTTTTTCAGCATCACTACTCTGAGCCGAATCAGTTTTATTAAACATAAAGGAATTTGCTTGAATAGGTTTATCTCAACACCAAAAATCTGTTCTTTTAGTAGTACACCCTAGTCATTACGAAGAACGGAAGACTGCACAATTGCCTGTGCATCCAATACCAGCAAGATTTCTTTGTGTTGCACAAAGCATCCACGTAAATAGGGAACTAAACTAGATGCTACTTGTCCTAGAGGAGAGTGTATTTCATCAGCCGTAAACTTGGTGGTACCTGTGATTTCTTGCACCACTAAACCTAAAAGCACTGATTCCACTCGAATAATTATCACATTGTATTGCCGCAGTCTATAATCTAGGCTTTCTAGATTCAGCATTTTTGACAGATCAACTGCCCAAACTATCCGACTGCGCCAATTCATCAAGCCCAGTACGCAAGCTGGCATACTAGGCATAGCAGCGACAGAATCAACAGAAACAATAATCGCTTCTTGCGTGTGTTTCATTGATAATACAGCAGCCGTCTGGCGATTTAATTTAAACCTAAGATAGCCATCTCCTAAGTTATTTTGAGCTTCTTTGCCAGAGAGTATAGTCTTTGAACTATTCATTGATTCAAATCGCTACTGATTTAATAGCACGCAGAAGTTGTTCGCGAGTATACGGCTTAGTTACATAGGCATCAGCACCTTGTCTCATTGCCCATAATCGATCAATTTCCTGATTTTTAGAACTGCAAATCACTATCGGTACTTTTTGAGTCACGGGATTTCTTTTGAGAGAACGACACAATTCAAACCCGCTCATTCCCGGCATTACTACATCGGTAACAATTACGTCTGGCTGTTCTGACACAGCTTTTTCTAAAGCTTCTTTTGCACCACTTGCTTTTATCACGTTGTAACCACTCTCGTTCAGATAATGGCTCATTAGTTCCAATTCACTGGGGGAATCTTCAACAATCAAAATTGTGCCAAGCAAAGTTAGACTCACTCCTACTTAATCTCCTCAAAAAGTAATTTTGGACTATTAAAGTTACTTTTGATAATTTTTACTCCTTATTAAGTTATCAGTTAACCAATATGTTTAAACACCATTTTCAGCAGTTCTGGTTGAGTAAAAGGCTTAGTTAAATAGCCTGATGCCCTAACCATCTTTGCTTTGGCTCTATCGATAAATCCTGTTCTGCCCGTCACCATAATAATAGGTGTATTTTTGAACGCTGAATGCCTCCGCAACAAAGAACATAACTCGTACCCGTCTAAATTCGGCATTTCCACGTCTAATAAGATCAAATCTGGCTTGCTACGAAGAATTTGCATCAACGCTTTCACCGGATCGTTAATCATCACAACTGAAAATGTGTTCTCCTCCAAAAAGTTATTGATGGAGTTTAAGACTGTTTGGCTATCATCAATGCAGGCAACTGTATACAGTTGTTTGCTAGCAGCTTGCTCCTGCATTTGATGATTGTGACTATTTTGACTATCAAAATTGCTTTGATGAGGCAATGGTTGCCCAAGCTGCATTTGAGATAGTGACTCAGGTTGCGGCAACCTAGTTGCTTTTTCCACAAGCGATCGCACACCACCCGCTGCTGGAAGTGGTGACTGGCTATTTTGCTGACTTCTCAATTGCTTTTGACAGTGTTCGACTAACAACCGCAAATCCAAGCTACAGAATTTTGGCAGTTGATTTAAGCTATTCTCAGCAATAAACTCATAGCTTCCTTCTTTTAAGGTCAGAAATAACTCCACTACTTCTTTAGCCAATGTCTCTATCAGCGTTGCGGCTTGCGAAGAAGTGATATAAGCTTGATTAACCAACCAGCAAATAGCTTGATAATCTGCATTTGATATCGGCTGACTTTCTGCCTTCGGTTCAAATATCAGCCGCATCTGCACAGCTGTCGCACTGTTGAGAGCAGGAATTTGCTGACTCAACTGTTGTAAGTGGTTATCCAGCCGATCAAATAACTTATCTGAATAAGAGGCATAAGTAAGTTTACCGTCCTCTAGATAGATTGACCAAGAAACATTCCCGGTAAATATCCGTAAGCACCCTGTAGCACGCCGACTGGTTAGTTGTGCTAACAGAGATAGCGGGTGTAGTTTCTGCGAAAACTTGTAGCTACCTATAGGAGTTGTGCTCATTTTACTTTTACTAGGGATAACTTCGATACATTTAATTTAAAATTGTACAGAGGTTTTGACAATTTAATCAAATATTAGATATCATAACTGTTGTAGCTTAAAAGACAAACATCCCAACCATTGGTTTGTGGTAAAGCTTAATGTTAACAAGGTTTTCTATCTATTAAATCTTAGTAAGAGTGTTAATTTACTTACCTGAGATTAACAAACATTGCTTGAGAATAATCACAAAAAATGTAAAGACTAAATAAAGGCAGTCACCTATAAGTAAATCTTCTATGGTCATAACTGCAATAATGTCTTCGGTCACAAGTTCCAACTGGCAACTTGCACTATTAATACTGAATATTTTTTTGTATTCAGATAAATCTTAACTAAAATTAATAAAAAGTAACTTTACTTATTGTTAACAATAATGAAGGAATGCCTGATAGATGTTATCACCGTTACTTGAGATTTACAGCGATTTTCAGCTTATTTGAGCCACATTCTTTTTATCTCACTTCTAGGCGCACCAGACGCAAAGGAAGAAATTAAGAAAACTTGAGTGTGGTCTAAATACATGAAAATTCCTGTAGAGTGCGATCGCTCGTAATTATATATATTTTTTATACAAGGTATAATTTCCCTTTGTTTGACTTGTTCCCTAGGGCTTTGCCTCTCAAATGTGATATTGCACAATTGTTGCCTGCTATATAAATCATAGACATCTATTGACACCTACTTTTTACTTAACGTTTCAACGGGTGAAGACGGCTTCATTACCCTTAACGTCCTGACACGCCTTAGCCTAGCGCGTCCTGGATAGCTATCT
>NZ_JAOWRF010000341.1 GCF_025753815.1 Plectonema radiosum NIES-515
CAAACCCCAAACTCCTAACTCCTAACTCCTAACCCCAAACTCCAAACTCCAAACTCCAAACTTTTATCAAACAATGGCAAATGTTCGTCTAGAAGACATTAAACGTAAGTTTAACAACGTCACCGCTATCGAGGATATTTCCTTTGAAATTCCGGATGGTGAATTTTGGGTTTTGGTCGGACCATCGGGTTGCGGTAAGTCTACAATTTTACGGACGATCGCTGGTTTGGAATCTGCAACTTCAGGTAAATTGTTTATAGGCGATTTTCTTGTGAACAATATCCCCGCAAGACAGCGGGATGTAGCGATGGTTTTCCAAAATTACGCGCTATATCCGCACATGACGGTGGCACAAAATATCGCTTTTGGGTTACAGATGCGTTCATTTGACCCCAAGACGATTCAAGATAGAGTGTTGACGGTAGCGCGATCGCTTTCTCTGGAACATCTGCTGGATCGCAAACCAAAACAGCTTTCAGGAGGACAGCAACAACGGGTAGCATTAGGTAGAGCGATCGCTCGTGAACCTCAAGTTTTTTTACTTGATGAACCTTTATCTAATTTAGATGCCCAGCTGCGAGATGATACTAGGGCTGAGTTGAAACAGCTACATCAAAAGTTGGGAATTACGACGATTTATGTGACTCACGATCAAGTTGAAGCGATGACTTTGGCTGATAAAATTGTGGTGCTAAATAATGGACGAATTCAACAAATTGGCGATCCCCAAAGTATTTATGCACGTCCTGCGAATCGGATGGTGGCAACTTTTTTGGGTAGTCCACCGATGAATATTTTGCCCTCTAAGTTTCAGGATAATGCTTTTGATGTGGGTGGGCAGTTGTTGCCTGTTGCGGATGATATCAGGCTGTTGTTAAAGCCGCAGCAAGGGCAAGGTTTTGATTTGGGGATACGTCCAGAGCATATTTATCTTAACGAACCGCCAAGACGCCAAGGGCACCAAGAAGGAGAGTTAGGAGAGTTGGAGGTTGAGGTGAAGGTGGTGGAACCTTTGGGAAGGGAGACTTTGATTAGGGGTAGTTTAGTTGGTTCTTCGGGGGTTTTGGTAAATGTGCAAGCGGGTGCGGATGTGCGTTTGCGTTCAGGCGATCGCTTGACTTTAGAATTGGATATGCATCAATTATTTGTGTTTGATGCGAGTACGGGTCAGGCTTTATATCAGCCTAAGTGAAGTTATTTAATAGGAGTTTATATGGCTTTCGGTAGTTACAAAATTCTCGCTGAAGTTCTTAAATAGTTTCAGGTTTTTTATACCGAATAAGTAGCTAGGCTTAATTAAATATAAGACTCATATTTCAAAATATAAGACTCATATTTCAACAGGGACTGGGTATTGAAGAAGATTTGGATGAGGATTGAAACCCCAACCAAATCGCGACAAGTAATTTCACATCGCTTCAAATCCGGTTGATTGTACACACCTACCACAGAAACTTACCTTTAATCCACAATGCTTAGGGTTTTTTATCTATGTGCATTTACTCGGATTTTCTATGAAAGATTGACCACAAAATTCCGTAATATATCTAACATTTCTGGACGAATTTCATGCCCCATATCAAATTCATGATATTCTACGGCAAGTTGTAAAGATTCCAGAGTTTCTCTAGCCCTGATTGCAGCTTGTAATGGCACCACGGTATCTTGTCTACCATGCGTAATTAAAATCGGTGGTAGAGACTTCGTATTTTGCCTCTCTACATTGATTCCTACACCTGGATGCAAATATCCACTCATACAAATTAAACCTGATAGGGGCAATGTTAATCCCACATCCAAAGTCATCGCACCACCTTGAGAAAATCCACTCAAAATTGTTCTCGTCAATGGTACTCCAGTACTACTTTCTAAAGTTTGCAACCAATCTATGAGAATTTGCCGACTTTCTGCCAAACCCTGATACATATTTTCCATTCTCAAGTCGTACCACGCTCTACCAAAAGAGGAATTAGGAAAAGGAAAAGGTGCATTGGGAAAAATGAACTGATAATCTGGCAAATTAAAAAAGGGTGATAAAGACGCTAAATCGTCCGCATTTGCACCCCAACCGTGCAAAGCGACAATTAAGCCTTTAGGTACTTGCCCCATTTTTGGCGGAAAGGTGATAAATTCCAAAGACAGATATTTTCTCCAGCGATTAAAGTCTCTTCATCGATATTACTTCACCTTGATGTTGAGTGATAAATCGCTGACTACGAACAATAGCAAAATTAAGACTTATGGCAATTTATACCCTGCGCTCCGGAAGGCTTGGTTTGTATAACCAGACCCACCCCCTGGGCTTGGGATATTAAGTGCATTGTTACAGATAAATGGTATAATAAATGTTATTAATACTTGAACTTATTGACACTTACGCTGAAAAATCGTGTGAGAATTACAGCTTGATATTTTGACAGGTGTAATTGCGGAATAACAAAAACCAGTTTTGTAGTAAAATACAGACTATCAGTAGCGCGACTACTAGCGCATCAGCCGTGAAATACCAAATCTGGACAAAATATATCAGCGTCGTCGCAACTGTTGCCTTGGTATTGCCTGCTGGCTGTTCCATGAAAATGCCAGCAGATGTTCCCACAATCATGCTGATGGAAGCAAAATCTAGCCAAAGCAGCTATAGCAAGTATATGTTAGAAGGCTATGATGCGACAAAGCAGAGAAATTACCTAGCTGCTTTAAATTATTTCCAACAGGCATTACAGGTAAAACCTGGGGATACATATGCGACGATCGCCATTAATAATATTCAAAGTTATATCGGACGCGATCGCCTTATAGGTAGCAAAACAAGACGCAATCTTTTATATATACCTGCTAACTTCGACTTCGGGCAACCAGGACGATTGATCCCCGCAGGAACCCGGACGCAAAAGCTACCAGACAAGGAAACAGTAATAAGTTTAGGTAATAATAATCAACAGTCTGTTGAGCAGTCCGGTGCTGCTACTATAAATCCAAGTAATGCAAGAAGTAGAAAATTCAATCCTCCACCTCCACCATCGTTAAGTAATACACCACGTAGGCAAGTATCAGCAGGAACTAGGGGAGGAAATTCCTGCACATCCAGCAATCAACCAATTATTGCTTTGGCACCCTTAGAAAATCCTCAAATCACAACAGCAGCTTATCCTCAATTATTTTTCTACGTTCCGCAAACTAATGCTCAAGCACTAGAACTAGTTTTACAAGATGAAAACCAGGAGGTAATTAGTAAATCAACTTTTAAAACTCCAGCAAAATCAGGAATTGTCAGCGTCATACCTGCTAATTCAACTCCAGAACTCAAAGTAGGCAAAACCTATCGTTGGTTTTTCTCAGCGGTATGCGATCAAAAAGAACGCAGTCGAGACTTAGTTGTACAAGGCTCAATTGTTCGGCTAGCACCTGATGAAAAATTGCAAAGAGATTTAGCGTCTTCAGATATGCGGGAGCGTGCTAATATCTATGCATTGTCTGGTTCTTTAACCGATGCGTTGACAAATCTGGCGCAGTTAATGCGTCAACGTCCTAATGATACCGAATTAAAAACTGACTGGCAAGATTTGCTGCGATCTGTAAATTTGGGGGCAATTACGGACGCACCATTAATAGAATGTTGCAAAAATCAGTAATTTCTGAAATTATTTTAGAGAATGCTATCTGTAAATTTGGGGGCAATTACGGACGCACCATTAATAGAATGTTGCAAAAATCAGTAATTTACGAAATTTGTTTTAGATAAGCTGTATTATTATATCAGTTCTTGCTTTCATTTTTGGAAAGCACCTGAATAGTAGATTATTCTGCCTACTGTACATAAAAGACGGGAAAAAGACTCATCTTTTGTACAATATCATGACTTTTTTTCATGTATTGCTATAGAGAAGCTAAAACAGATGATTAGTCAAGTTGAAGAAAAAAAAATGCATCTCGTCAGGTGGTTACTAGCGATAGGCTGGCTGACGTTAATATTCTCTTTATTGTACGATCCCATTTCGTTCTCGTTCACAGATCCAAGTAATCTCATTAGTCCTTTTCATCTCCACCCAGAAAAATACCTCGATCCCTCAAGTTGCGTCAAAATTCAGGGTGTGTGTGTACCCCAGCAGCCATATGGTATGGGAGGACGGATATTTTGGGCAATGGTTCTGCCGATAGGAATCCTGGTATTGCTAGTGTTTGGTCACGAATTTTGGCGACGGATTTGTCCATTATATTTCTTCTCGCAAATTCCCCGTGCTTTAGGAATTCAACGCAAGCGCAAAGTCGTTAACCCAGACACAGGTAACGTTCGGTATGAACAGGCAGGAGTAGAGAAAGAGTCTTGGCTGGGACGCAATTATCTATATCTGCAATTAGGTTTATTTTACTTGGGTTTGAACATTCGCATCCTTTTTGTGAATGGCGATCGCACAGCAATGGCGATTTTTCTGCTATTTACCATCATTTCAGCCATTACAATCGGCTTTCTCTACAAAGGAAGAAGCTGGTGTCAGTATTTTTGCCCAATGGCACCTGTCCAAATGTTTTACACAGGTCCACGGGGCTTATTCGGAACCGATGCTCACGACAAACCACCCCAAAGCATCACCCAGTCAACTTGTCGGACTGTGGATAGTTCTGGGCAAGAAAAAAGTGCTTGTGTAAGTTGTCAATCTCCTTGTATAGACATTGACGCAGAGCGTTCATACTGGGAAGGAATCACCAAACCAGACCAAAAGATACTTTTCTACAGTTACTTTGGTCTGATGTTCGGATTTTATTGGTTCTACTTTCTCTACGCTGGCAACTGGGACTACTATTACTCTGGGACATGGACTCATGAAGAAGGGCAATTACGCACACTCTTCAATCCAGGATTTTACCTGTTTAATCAAGCAATTCCCATTCCCAAGGTAATTGCAGCACCTTTGACATTGGCAATTTTTGCGATCGCCAGCTATTTCATCAGTGTAGGCTTAGAAAAAGCCTATAGAGCTTATCTGCATTCTAAAAACAAACATTTAAATGAAGAACAAATACTACACGTCATGTTTGTCTTGTGTGTATTTGTCTCCTTCAACGTCTTCTTTATGTTTGGCGGACGCCCGAATATCAGCTTACTGCCAGGTTGGGCTATCCTGGGATTGAACGGTATTGTCGTCATCCTCAGCACCTTGTGGCTATATCGCAGCTTGACTCGCAGCCGAGAGCGTTATTCTCGCGAAAGTCTAGCAAGTAATTTGCGCCGTCAACTGAACAAGCTAGCAGTAGATTGGTCAAAGCTACTTGAAGGACGTTCCCTGCAAGATTTAATTCCCGATGAAGTGTACGTTCTGGCAAAAGTACTACCTGATTTTAAGCGTGCAGATCGAGTACAAGTTTATAAAGGAGTTTTGCGTGAAGCCTTAGAAGAAGGAAAAGTAAATAGTTCCGCAGACAGTTTGGAAGTTCTCAAAGATATGCGGAAAGAACTGAACGTAACGGATGAAGAACATTACGCAGTTTTAGGAGAACTGGGAGTTGAAGATTACACCCTTCTAGAACCGCAAAAACAACGCAGTCGAGAAACCCAATTGCGGATCGAAGGCTATCGACGTGCATCAGAGTCGCTAATTCAGCAACTGCTCGAAAGCGGTACACCCTTACTTGATGCGATCGCACGCAGGCAAAAAGAAATCATGGCATTAAGACAAGAATATGCCATTACAACAGACGAACACGAGCAAGTGTTCGCAGAAATGTTTAATCAAGACGGTCCACTTCTACAGAAAGCGGAAGTTTTATTAACTCAACTGCAAGATTTAGCTGTGCATGGTCAAATGCTGTATAACTCAGTGCCAAACCCCCACGCACCTGTTTATGTCTTGCTGCGACAAGCTGTACAAGAAAAGAAAAAACTCATTGCCATTCAGTTATTCCGCATTTTAGAATTGCTCGGAGACTCATCGGAAGCTTTTAATATTGGTCGTTCAGTCGGTGTATTGGCAGCAAATGTCACCGAAGAAATGCTCCACGATGAGCAGTCAAGATGGCAAAACCGTTTGAGTCCAAGAATAATCTCTTCATTACGACAACACGATCAGCTAACTCAGCCTCTAGCGACATCAACACAAGTTGGTATCACCAATAATTACTCCGAGCAACAAACACAATCTTATTCTTTTAACTCTGCTCCTACTCACTTAGATAGTAAACGCACGCATAGTACAGAGGCAATTAATGATGTTTTGTTCGCACTTATACAAGACGTAGATCCTTTAGTACAAGCTGCCTGTCTTTATGCCTTGCATCAGTCTAATCCTTCTGTTGCCTTGGGGGAAGCTCGCCGACTGCTAGATGCCAAGCAAAATAATGATTGGCTCCTGCAAGAAACAGCACAAATAATTCTCGGTCAAAGTCACCAAGCAAATGGGTCTGGTAATGTACCAACTTTAGTTGCTCAAGTCAGAGCAATGGGACGCACAGAAAAGCGGACTTTCCAGCAGTCAACAATTCAAGTTGGACGGGGACAAGAGAACGATATCATTATTCCCGATAACCGTGTTTCGCGACAGCACGCTATATTCTATCTCGATGAAAAAGGAGTCAGCGTTAAAGATTTAGGCAGCAGCAACGGTCTACGTATTGGCAAAGAAAACATTCACGACCAACAAAAACAACTGAAATCCGGAGATTTCGTTCGTTTTAGCGGTGGAGATGATTTAGTTATCCACGTCCAGTGGGAAATGCGATCTTTGCACCACAATACAATCACCGAATCTGTAGGAACTTTACAAAAGCTGTTATGGCTTTATAACAGCAGCTTCTTCAAAGATATCAAGGCAAATGCTTTAATTGAACTAGCACGTAATAGCGAAGTACGCATTTATCATCCTCAACAAGAAATCTGCAAAGAGGGAAGACCTGCCCTTGAACTGATAGTTTTAATTGATGGTGAGGCAAAAGTACTTTCCGGCAATACAGGCAAAGGTATGACTATCTCGTCTGGGCAAACTATTGGTGAACTAGAAGTGTTTACTTATAGCCAATATGCAACAACAGTTGTTGCAGGTGAAGTCAAAATTCGGACTTTAGCTATCAAAGCAAAAGATTTCGAGACAGTACTTTCACAAGACCCGCTACTGGCAAAGAATGTCTTAAAAATGGTCAGTGTTCGCCTTCAGCAAAGTTTAGGGCAAATAGCTGCCGTGACGCAAATTTAATTTGATTCGTGGTTGCGTTGTTGAGCGCAACCACGAATCAAATTCTGGCGTTGCTGAATTGAAATATGAAACTTAAAAATCAAGCATCTTAAACCCTTACAAGGAGTGCCTCTGAAGCGACTAGAAGTGAAACAAATTCATATCCTTTCTTCAGCAACGCCCAAATTCATATCATAAAATGAGCGCTACTAATGTAAAAAAAGATTAACTCATGATGTCGATACACAAGAAAAAAATCACACATAATTAGACACAATAAGTGAAAAAGAATGTAGAGACGTTGCATGTGCTACCTCTCTAGAGGTTCTGGATAAGGTATATTTAAATTAGATCGATGTCTATTGTAGAGACGTTCCGGCGGAACGTCTCTATAACAATGGTTACAGGGTTTTTATTAGAGTTAATCAGCGCCAACAGAAGATTAACTATGAACTAATTTTTTTGATAAACTCTCAAGAAAATCTGATATTATTTGTACTGGTTTTCCGTAATAGTCTTTAGTTAGACTGTACATGTCTCTTAGCAACGTTAAGGAAATAACTGTAAAAGGTAATATCAATTCGCGATTGGGGTTATTGCACAATTTAACTAACATTCTTGGAGGAAAATAGGCGTGATTAAAATCAAAGTCATAGATCCAAAAAAGCCAGAGCAACTGCAAGAAGTAGATTTAAACTTAAATACAAAACTCAATCATGAATGTTTTATTGGACGCTTGTTGAACTGTGATTTAGTTTTAGACGGCACCGAAGTCAGCCGGATGCATGGAAAAATTTCCCAGAAAAATGAAAATTATTATTATGCTGACCTTGCAAGCAGCTGTGGTTCGCGGTTGAATGGCGAAAACGCCCAAATCAATCAAGATTATCTACTCAAGAATGGCGACTCAATTCAAGTCGGTAGATATTTCTTGATGATTGTACAAATTAGTTCAGTACAAAGGAGTTCCAACGATGACACCATAATAGATATACCACAGGTACAAAAAACCAGCCCCCAATCAGACAATCAAGAAATAGTTCCGGAGCCAAAAGTTGAGACTACACCAGTAGAAGCACCTTTACCCACTCCTGCTGTTGTCGTCGCTCCCCAAGAATATATGCCAGTGGGGATGATAGAACCCACCGACCTCCAACGCTGGACGAAAGGAGATTTAACAGTCCGCTGCATCAGTGTTATCGATGAAACATATGATGTGAAAACCTTTCGCTTTGCGTGTGATCCTCCGGTGTTGTTCACTTACAAACCAGGTCAGTTTGTCACCCTTGATTTAGAAATCAATGGTGAAGAAGTATCGCGTTCCTATTCCATTTCCTCAACTCCCTCACGTCCCCACACCTTAGAAATCACCGTCAAACGCGTCCCACCTCCTGGTGGTAGTGAACCCGAAACACCAAAAGGTCTAGTTTCTAACTGGTTGCACGACAACGTTACAGCAGGCAGTATCATCAAGCTCAGTGGACCTTTGGGTAAGTTTACCTGCTTCGCTAATCCATCGCAAAAACTTTTGCTAATATCCGCAGGTAGCGGGATCACACCGATGATGTCTATGTCGCGGTGGTTATGTGATACTGGCGCTAATTGCGATATTATCTTTTTTCACTGTGCTCGCAGCCCCCGTGATATCATTTATCGCTATGAACTAGAAATGATGTCTGGACGGTATCCGAATTTTCATTTAGCAGTCTCCACAACTCGCAATGAACCGGGTCATAGCTGGTTAAGTTTAACTGGCAGACTTGATGCAGCTATGTTGCAAGTTGTTGCGCCAGATTATCGAATTCGCACTGTTTATGTATGTGGACCGGATACCTTCATGGAAGGCACCAAACAAATGCTCGAAAGTATCAGCTTCCCCATGCAGAACTACTATGAAGAAAGCTTTGGACCTCCAAAGAAAAAACCCAAATCTGTTGAGCCTAAACAACAAACTGTTCCTAGCAGCACAGCTAAAAACGTCACCCCCGTTGCTGGCTTCATGGATATGATGAGGAATTTGTCTACAGAAACTGTTCCAGAATCAAATGTTAGCGATCGCGTTGTGGTAAGTGCATCAGTAGCGACACCAACTCCCACCTTGCCCAAGTCAACCTCGTCGGGAAAAACTGTTGTAGTTTTCTCTAAGTCAGGCAAAGAAGTCGATTGTGATGGTGAAGAACCCATCTTAAATTTGGCTGACCAGGAAGGAGTGAAAATTCGCAGTAGTTGCCGTGCTGGAGTTTGTGGTAGCTGCAAGAAACGCAAACTAGAAGGAGAAGTCAGGTTAGAAGGTGAACCCGAAGGTTTGGAAGAAAGCGAACTTCAAGAAGGCTACATTCTCACTTGCATTTCTTACCCTATTGGCAAAGTTGTAATTGATGCGTAGATTTTTAGCGATAATTGGGCATGGGGCAATGGGCATTGGGCATGGAAAGAATGGTATTTATTCACGCATGAGCGTTCTTGAACTTCTTTAATTCCCATTACCCTATGCCCTATGCCCATTAAACAATTGCCCAATTACCTTTCATAACGATCGATGAAATTCATCTACCACCTAGCTTTGATATTGCTACTATTAATATCAGCTTGTAGTTCGTCTGGAGAAAATGTCAGTAAAAACGTGCAAGCAAAAGCTGCGATCGCAGGTTCTGGTATCACAGGAACCTTTAAAGCAATGCAAACCGCAAATGGTTTTGTCTGGGTTGCTGTGGAACTTCAAGGCGATCCGAAAGTTATAACCCCTGGACTTCATGGCATTCACATACACGAAAAAGGTGTCTGTGAGGCTCAATTAGAAAAGCCTTTTAGCTCTGCCGGCGGACATTTTGATCCAGGTCCATTCGGTTCATCAACTCCTGTAGAAAAAAATCATCCCTATCATTTGGGAGATTTACAAAATATCAAAATTAGTTTTGTCGGTAAGGGGAGAATAGAAACTTTTTCTAACAGTTTTACTCTCTCTGATAGTCCGACAAGCTTATTTGATAGTGATGGTAGCGCGGTGATTATACATAAGTTAGTCGATCAAAAAAAAGCTGGGGGTACGGCAGATGAAGCCGGCGGTGGTCGGCAAGCCTGTGGTGTAATTCAATTAGTCAAATCTTAGAAAAAAACTCTTTTACAAGTAAGGATTTATGAACTGCTATAAATTTTTGGTGGGAGCAATTGTCGTAATTGCCTCTGGTATTTTTATTGTAATCAATAGCGATAAATCTCGGTCAGAAGTTCGACCTGATGGAAATGTTGCAATTAAAGTCAGCGGCGGTTTATTGTTGATGTTTGGCATCCTGCTTTTCATTGGCAGTATCATCGGCATGTCATCTGGTTGTCAACCACAAAGCATACTGTAATCAGCTAAAACATATACAGCACCCTATCGCTTTAATCGAATACACCTAGAGACGTAGCAGTGCTACGTCTCTACAAGGTTTTGGATTTTATATAGCGGTTTTTGGTTGAGTGAGGTACATAAAACCTCACCCCTTCCCCTCTCGGATGTTTTGGAGAGGGGTGTCCGGAACTCCCAGGGTGAGGTTCTGTATTGCATTACCCCCGGCAACCCGCTATATATGTACTTCCTAAACCTGAAATCTGCTGTACAAGAAAGCATATTTGCTCGTTAGGGTTGTCCCAATACGGTTCGGTTAAATATTTTTATTGGGCATTAGACATAGACGTGAAAATGAACTATGCGCTGTCCACAACCCTTGTAGAGACGCGAAATTTCTTGTAGAGACGCGAAATTTCGCGTCTCTACATTGTTTTCTGGAGATGTCTATTTGGGTATGTAAAGACGCTCTTTGTATCGCGTCTCTACAATATCTTTAACGAAAGCGCTTTTTTAAGAAACTGGACATGAATGGTCGCTCAAAAACTAAATAAAACCAGTAGGCAATTAGTAACGACATCCCTACACCTACCAAATAGCACGTAGCTGCAAACATCGATGGGGATATTGGCAGATAAAAAAGAAAGTAACGCACTAGCACTAATACTGGTCCGTGAATTAGATACAGACTATAAGAAAATCCTCCAAGTGCAACCACCCAAGGATGCTCCAATAACCTGATAAAATAGGGCACATCTTTGCTCTCAATTCTCAATTTGGTGCAGTAAATAAATAGACAAACAGCCGCTAACCCACAAAAACTCTGACCAATCCATATATCTAATCCTAGTTGTTTCCACTCAGTTAAAAAAGTAATAACAGTGAAGACAATAGCTAGCAAATCCCACCGTAGGGAATTTCTGATTGCGATTAACTCAGGTTTTTGAGAAAATCCAATATCTGCTGCTGCCATCCCCAAGGCAAATAAGCCGATAAACCAAGAACTAGATGACATTGAAAATCCATTTAGGAGATAAAATGGTGTTATCCCAATTACAAAGGCGGCTATCACAACTGATAATAAACTGAAGCGCCGCCAAAGAGGTAATAATAATAGCGGAAATAAAAAGTATAATTGCCATTCCGTAGCCACACTCCACATAGGTGGGTTGATAGTTAAATATGTGCTGTGGCTGAGATTGTGAATTAGTAGCAGATGGGATAAAACATCAATAAAGGAAAAATTTGGATAAAATGGACCCTCTCCAGCAACTTTGTTCCACTGGAAATCTGTAAATTTTTCTAGTGTAAATATTGTCACAGCAAGGAGCAGTGATAAAAAAAGAGCAGCATAGTAAGGTGGCAAAATTCGACGCGATCGCCTTTTAATGTAATCAATCAAACTTCCTGATATATGACCGTTTTGAGAACGGACTACTGGCAACATCAAAACATAGCCAGAAAGCACAATAAAAATAACAACACTAAATGCACCATAACGCAATAGGTTTTCAAATAATGACCACAATCTGGGCAAATTTTCTCCTCTAGATGGCTCAACGTGGACAAATACTACATACAAAGATGCAATTCCTCGTAAGCCATCCAAATAATGAAGATGTAGCCTCTGACTAATAGGTCTTTCAATTAATTGATTCATTTGGCTAATGAAATATTCTAATATTGTTCAGTAAATCAACCACAAGAAAAAACTGGAAAATCCAGTTGAGATGGGAAAAGTTGATGGGTAAGTACTAAACCCTTAATTTGTCAAGCACTACTTTATCCCAATCTGAGAAAGCATAATAATAATTAGACATCTCCCGAAATTAAATATGTGTTATCCAAAAGTCCTAGAGATGTCGCACTGCTAGGTCTCTAGATTATTTTTACTATACATGTAAAACGTCAAGAACTCGGAAAGATTTCTCGATTGTGCGATTTTTCTCTGGAGGACTAAAACAAAGTTTAATTCTGACGGTTATGGACTATCACAAAGCAACTAGCAAACCTACTTAAAAGCAACTACCAATGCCAACTTGACTGTTAAGGGTGATTTATCGAAACTAAGAGTCGTCAGCATCAAGTCCGAAACATAAATTTCAAAAGTTTATTGAAGTCGATAACCTAAACCATAAATTGTCTCAATCACATCAGCAGCCGCACCAGCTAATTTCAATTTTTTTCGTCAACTTCTAATATGAACTTTAACTGTTTCTTCTCCTGGTAGATCGTCGAATGACCTAAGATATTCGATATACAGCAAATTTCAGGTATATGAGGTACATACGTAAAACCCAAAACCCTGTAGAGACGTAGCTAGCTTACGTCTCTACGTGTATTTCATAACAACGCAATCTGCTGTAATATTGGTCAGTGAGGGCTGATACCAAAGCATCAGCTATGCGGTTATCGTCCTCTACTAACAAAATTTTCATTCAGGTAAATGAGTGTTGTCGCGATTACCTCGGCTATACAAGGGAAGCCGATGATTAGGCGGACTATGATTATAGGCTGCTGAGAAGGTATCATATTTAAAAAACAGAACCAAATCAGAAATTTCTATTTTTTATTTTTAATTGCTTATGCTTACCAACTTCAGAAATTTGCTGACACAGCCGGTAGTTGTGATTAGCTTAATTACAGGTGTGTTGCTGGTTGGAGCTCAACGGTTGGAAATGTTAGAGTCGGTGGAGCTGCAAGCTTTTGACCAGATGATGCAAAGACGTACTCCTCTAGCTCCAGACCCACGTTTGTTGATTGTGGGATTTAGCGCAGAGGATATTCAAAAATTAAACCAGGGATCACCGACTGGGGAAACTTTAGACACAGTATTAACCAAACTAGAGCGCTATCAACCAAAAGTCATCGGTTTAGATTTCTTTCGCGATCGACCAGTTGAACCTGGTCATCAGAAGTTCTTAACACACATAAAAAATAGTTCACGCATTGTTCCTATCTGTACAGTGGGTGCAAATAATGTTGAATCTGTACCACCACCGATAGGTGTAGAAGCCGAGAATGCAGGATTTGCTGATATCCCAGAAGACGGAGATGGGTTGATTCGGCGAAATTTACTAGTAGTTACACCCTCTGCCAAATCAAATTGTCAAACTCCAGCTTCTTTGGGATTTCAATTGGCACTTCAGTACTTAAATATTCAACCAAAATTCACTTCTGGGGGAATGCAATTAGGGAAAACGTTGTTTAAACGTTTAGAACCTGACTCAGGTGGTTATCAAAAGATAGATGCTAGTGGCTTTCAAATATTGTTAAACTACCGATCGCAGATGATGGTTGCTCAACAGGTGAGTTTTTCAGATGTGCTAGGCGATCGCATCCAGCCTATTTCGGTCAGAAATCGTGTGATCTTGATTGGCTCCACTGCACCAAGTTCCCAAGATATTCGTAATACACCTTATAGTAATGGCAAGCGGGACGATTCTGGCAAAATGCCTGGAGTGGCAATCCACGCACATATGGTTAGCCAGATTCTCGATGCGGCTTCAGGAAAGCGACCTCTATTTTGGTTTTTACCTGAATGGGGAGAAATTTTCTGGATCTGGGGATGGACTTTCGCCGGTGGTATACTCGGATGGCGCATTCAGCATCCACTCCGCTTAGGACTGTTCAGCGTCGGTGGTTTAGTAATACTATTATTTAGCGGTTTTGTTACTTTTACTTATGCAGGATGGATACCTTTAGCATCCCCAGCGTTAGGTTTTATTATAGCAACAGTGGGTGTTCTCGGTTATACCTCATTTCAAAACAAGCAAGAAAAAGAAAAAATCGCACTTCAGATTAAAGACCAAAATGAAAACATCTCTTTATTGCAAGCACTTTTAAGGGAAGGAGGAAATTCCCGAACGCAGATACGCACGGGGCTTCATGATAGCTTACAACCAGACAGACTATTAAACAAGCGTTATAAAGTCACTGAGATGCTTGGTTCTGGGGGATTTAGTTATACTTATTTAGCTGAAGATACTTATCGACCGGGCAAGCCTATGTGTGTAGTGAAGCATTTGCAACCTGCTCGCACCGATGAAGTATTTTTAGAACTTGCCAGACGTCTATTTAAAACTGAAGCTGAAATTTTAGACATTTTGGGTCATCACAATCAGATTCCCCAGTTGATGGCTTATTTTGAAGAGTCTAAGGAATTCTATTTAGTACAAGAGTATATTGAAGGAGATACTCTCCAAGAAGAATTCATCCCGAAAAAGTTGATTCCAGAGGCTGAAGTTGTAAGTTGCGTTAAAGACGTTTTGCAGATACTGAAGTTTGTTCACGATCGTGGTGTCATCCATCGAGATATCAAACCTAGCAACTTAATTAGACGCAAACAAGATCAACGAATCGTTTTAATTGACTTTGGTGCAGTTAAACAAATTCAGCCTCAGATGCTAGCAGAAAACCCGACAATCGCAGTGGGTACTGCGGGTTATGCACCACCTGAGCAGTTTATGGGACATCCCAGATTAAACAGTGATATCTATGCTGTTGGAATGATTGGCATTGAAGCTTTAACTGGAACACCTGCTAAAAACCTCGAACGAGAAGAGACAACAGCACTTGCTTGGCAACATCTTGCACAAGAAACTTCTCAAGAGTTAACTGATATTTTAGACAAAATGGTGACTTTTGACTTTCAAAAGCGATATCAGTCGGTTGAGGAAGTTTTACAAAGTTTAGATAATTTATGAAAAAGAGGGGGAAAGTCCCCTGTTTTTGCTATCTGAGCAATCTCCAGCCATTCAGGTGTCTGGGATGCTTGAGCGCTGAGAATTCGTCTAGCCTTGCTTTTCTCACTGCTTTGTGCGTCTTTTTTTCACAACGAGTAAACCTAGCTTGATTGTACGTTTTGTTCGGGCGATGCCTGACAATTAGTGCCTTATTGCCCATCACCAAAATTTATTTGCAAAACCTATTGCCATTTCCAAAAGCTTATGCTAACGTTATAAATCGTGGGACAAATGGGTCGATGTCCGAGTGGTTAATGGAGACGGACTGTAAATCCGTTGCGAAAGCTACGCTGGTTCAAATCCAGCTCGGCCCACCTCTCGACAAATTATTAGTGTTGATTTTTGATCTAATTATGCGTTAGCATAGTTGAGAAATTAACACTTCTAATGTTCAAAGTTATTTTGCCCGTGTGGCTCAGTGGTAGAGCACACCCTTGGTAAGGGTGAGGTCACGAGTTCAATCCTCGTCACGGGCTTTTGAATATTTGAAACTGTACCGTCAGGGAGCGTGTAGGTAGTTCACAGAGTGTTTTTAACCCACATTCCGCAGGTTGCTTAAGAAAGAAGATAATATTTTCGACAAGGAGCAACAAAAAACTGGAGAATCCATTAGACATCTCCAGAAATGAACTATGCATTGTCTACTACCTTTGTAGAGACTTCGTATTTCGCGTCTCTACATTGTTTTTCAAAGATGTCTATTAGACATCTCC
>NZ_JAOWRF010000113.1 GCF_025753815.1 Plectonema radiosum NIES-515
CTCCCCACTCCCCACTCCCCATGAACATTCTCGAAAGCGTCAAAATGGCAGGGACAACTCTGCTGTCAAATAAGTTACGTAGTGCCCTAACAATGTTGGGTATTGTCATCGGTAATGCCTCGGTGATTGCGATGATTGGCATCGGGCAAGGTGGACAAAAATATGTTAATAAGCAACTGGAGTCCTTGGGACCAAACGTAATATTTGTAATTCCCGGTAATCAAGAAACTCAGCGCATTTCCCGTGATGTCCCAAAAACATTAGTATTGGAAGATGCTCTGGCGATCGCTTCTCAAGTCCCAACTGTAGCAGGTGTAACTGCGGAGTTAAACAGCAGGCAGGTGGTGACTTATCGCAACCGCAACACCGATGTCAACATTATCGGTACGACTCCTTCCTTCTTGGTGGTGCGCGATTTTGAAACTGCTAAAGGGCGATTTTTCACCGACATAGACATGAAACGCAGCAACCAAGTTATTGTGTTGGGTGCTGATTTGGCAGAAAAACTCTTTGGTAATGCTAACCCCATCGGGCAGCAAATGCGAATCAAAAATGCCAGCTTTCAAATAATTGGAGTACTAACACCGAAAGGTTCCAGCGTCGGTGCCGATTACGACGAGGCAGCATTAACACCCGTCACCACCTCGGCAAATCGCTTGGTGGGGAAAACTTCTCCCTATGGATTGGAGGTAAGTTATATCGTCGCTTCCGCGAAAAATTCAGACAGTGTAGATGCGGCAGAGTTTCAAATTACTAACTTGCTACGACTGCGACACAAATTAATCGATGAAAATGATTTTACCATCCGCACTCAAAAAGATGCGCTGCAAACGGTCGGTCAAATTACTGGTGCGTTAACAATAATGCTCGCAGCGATCTCTAGCATTTCCTTAGTCGTCGGTGGGATTGGCATCATGAATATTATGCTTGTTTCCGTCACCGAACGCACTCAAGAAATTGGATTGCGAAAAGCGATCGGCGCAACTCAACAAGATATTTTGCTACAGTTCATGATTGAGGCAGTAGTTCTCTCAGCAGCTGGTGGTTTAATTGGCACTGGAGTTGGTATCGGTGGCATTCTGCTAGTAGGAGCGCTGACTCCTTTAGAAGCCGCAATTTCTCCCGTAGCGATCGCTCTTGCCGTTAGCGTTTCTGGTGGTATTGGTTTATTCTTTGGTGTTGTCCCCGCACGTCGCGCTGCTAAATTAGATCCGATTGTCGCGCTACGTAGCGCTTAAAAAAGTTAGGAGTGAGGAGTTAGGAGTTTGGAGTGAGGAGTGAGGAGTTAGGAGTTTGGAGTTTGGAGTGAGGAGTTAGGAGTTTGGAGTTAGGAGTTTGGAGTTAGGAGTTAGGAGTTTGGAGTTTGGAGTTAGGAGTTAGGAGTTAGGAGTTTGGAGTTAGGAGTTAGGAGTTTGGAGTTTGGAGTTTGGAGTTTGGAGTGAGGAGTTAGGAGTTTGGAGTGAGGAGTTAGGAGTTTGGAGTTAGGAGTTTGGAGTGAGGAGTTTGGAGTTTGGAAAAGCGGTAGAGACGTTCGGTCCGGAACGTCTCTACTAAAGTTAGGAAAAGCGGAGTTAGGAGTTAAAGAGGTTTTTTGACAGTTTAAAATAATTTAAATATATGGATGTAAATATCATGAATATCGAAAAAAAAATTAATTTTAACTCCTCACTCTTCACTCCTAACTCCTCACTCTTGACTCCTGACTCCTCACTTTCTCAAAAAACTGCGATTATTCGGATTGAGAATGTCTTTAAAATTTATGGTAGGGGCGAAACAGAAGTCAAGGCACTCAACGATGTTAACCTGATTATAGAACAGGGCGAATATTGTTCGATTATGGGACCTTCTGGTTCTGGTAAATCCACCGCAATGAATATTATCGGTTGTTTGGATCGCCCGACATCAGGACATTATTATTTAGATAACATTGATGTCGCACAACTAGACGATAGCGCTTTGGCACATATTCGTAACAAAAAGTTAGGATTTGTGTTTCAACAATTCCACCTATTATCTCAACTATCGGCATTAGAAAATGTAATTTTGCCGATGGTGTATGCCGGTGTGAGTAACAGTGAAAGACGCGATCGCGCAACAGAAGCACTTGGTAGAGTAGGTTTAGAAAAGCGACTCAACAACAAACCAACTCAACTATCAGGAGGACAACAACAAAGAGTAGCGATCGCTCGTGCCATTGTCAACCGTCCCGTCGTCCTCCTCGCAGATGAACCCACCGGCGCACTTGATTCTCGCACAACCCAAGAAGTATTAGATATCTTCAGCGAACTTAATGCTAGTGGTATCACCGTTGTCATGGTAACTCATGAACCAGAAGTTGCCCGCCAAACCCAACGCATAGTTTGGTTTCGAGATGGTCAAGTGGTACACTCCAACATGACACCATCCGACTTAACTCATATGCAGTAAGCCATAAACTTTTTCTTTCGTGTTTATACCGTTTCTTTATGAATATGCACACCATTTAGCCCACGTAGGTGGGCTTTGTTTGTGTAGCCCCAGGCTTCCAGCCTGAGGGTATAATATCCACACTCACACAGAATTGGTATTACTACAAATATTAAAGACTTGACGTTTTACCAGTTTGTGCTTGCGTCTCAATCGGTTTCACATCGGTATAACCCATTTCACCGACAATTGTCCGGAATATAGAAATTTGCTCTTCAAATTCTAATCCTTCTACTTGTGAAAGCAGATTATTTATTGCCTCACTTGCATTGTAATTTGCTGGCATTCCAACTATTTTTTTCTCATCCATACCGATTGCCCAAGCATACCAAACCAGTAGTTGGTTATTTTCTTTGATAGCACCATAAGCACGAGAATATTCTGTATCTTCTTTGTTCACAATTTCCCGCATCACCTTTAATTGCTGCTCATCAGACAATTCATAATAATCTCCTAACAGCCTTGGTGCTAGTTCTGGTTCCGCAGCAGCCGGTGCAGCAGGAGTAATTGAACTACCCATTTTTTTATAAACCAAATAAAACCAAGCTAATTTCGCATCAGTATCCAACTTGTTAAACGCTTCCACCGCTTTTTGAGTTGTCTCGGTCTGGGCTTGAGAATCGGCTTTATTGTAACTTGCAGTCATAATTTATCTCCCAGGTTATTTAATCAAAAACTTCAAAGTAATACCTGTTTTACTGTTGACTATTAACGGCTTTGTTATCGACCTCCAAGAGAAAGAGTTTTAGAAATTAGATCTAAAAAAATTTATCTACCTTTCAATAGAGGTAAAAATCTATCTGTAGATGCCAAGAAGATGAGACATCAGTTTGTTACGATTACCTCATAAATATAAAAATTACTTAGGGGGTTAGTTATGCCTGATGAAGTGAAACCCAATGTCGCGGAAGCTTCCACCCAAGACGCACAATTAGCTGCTGAAAGCATCGCTAGTGGTGAAGAAAAAGCACCAACAGTCGATTTCGAGGGAGATTACAAAGCCGCACAGCAATATAGCATCAGTGATGTTGACCGCACAGCCGAAGGTGAAGCAGCAGCAGAAACTGCAACTGCACCTAAGTTTGAGGTATCGAAACAAGAAGAAACAAAAACCCAAGCACAGCCAACTGGTAATCCCGATGATTATATGAACATGGCTAAGGATGTTGGGGGAGCTGCGAATCAAGGTGTAAGTAATGTGAGTGATGACCTAATACAAGAAGCTTTGAAAAAAGGTCAACCCGGAAAGTAAGCTAAATAAAATAGTCAACAGTCAATAGTTAGGAATTAAGATTTAGGTTTTTGACTTTTGACTTTTGACTTTTACTAATTAACAATCTTTTATCACTTCTAGCAGTTGACTTGGTTGGTGAATCAAAAAGTTGGGATTTTGCTTGCTTAATACTACCTGTGAATTGAAACCCCAAGTCACTGCAATCACTTTGATATTTGCTTTTTTGGATGCTTCTATATCTCTAGTTTCATCACCGACATAAATAACTTCTTGAGGTTTTAGTTGTTTTTGCCTCAATACGTTATTAATTATTGTTGTTTTACCAAAAATTGTCACTCCTGAATAGATAAACTCAAATAAACTGTCTAAATCGTTTATTTGCAGGAACTCTCTAACATTATCCTTGGAATTAGAGGTGATAATTCCTAGCCTATTTCCATCATTTTTAAGTTCTATTAATGCTTCTTTGATTCCGGGAATAGGTTTGAACTCGTGTATTTTATTTTTTAATTCTGATTTCACCTTTTTGACTAAAAAAGGTATCTTGAAAACCGAGATACCTGAGTAACTAATAATTTCTCTAGAAGTAAAATTCCTGAGGAGGGCAAGTTCCTCCGGGGTAATTTGTATATAACCAAATTCTAGGGCTAAACGATTAGCAATACTTACTAGAGCATCTACTGTATCGGCAATTGTGCCATCAAAATCAAAAATAATTACTTTCTGGGTCATCTGAAGTATAAAATATAAAGTCTGAAGAGAGAAGTATGAAATTATTCATGCTTCATTATTGCTTTGGGCTGGTATATGTATATTTTTTCATCATGCAAACCTTTACCTTAGTTTGCTCAAGTCGGCTATGCATCTAGTTTGTTGTCTAGATTAGCACGGGCATTTCTTCGTAACATTTCTGGTTTAATTCGTCTGAATGCGGATGCCGGAAATTGTCTATCCCACTCCTCATTTGAGATTTTGGCTAATTCTATCAGCTTGGGCGCAACATTCCCAGAGTAAGGTTGAAACTCTGCCACATCGGTTGTACGAGCAAAACGCTGATTCCAAGGACAAACATCTTGGCAGATATCGCAACCCGCAACCCAACCTTGCAAATGAGGTGTAATTGTCAGAGGCAATTTTTCCGCCCGATTTTCAATTGTATGGTAAGCTATACAACGATTGGCATCTATTACAAACTCCTGAGTAATTGCACTGGTAGGACAAGCGTCAAGACAACGAGTACAAGTACCGCAGTGTTGTGTATGTGGGCGATCGCTCTCTAATTCCAGATTCGTCAACACTTCTCCCAAAAATACCCAAGAGCCATATTCGGTAGTTATCACATTACCATTTTTCGCAATCCAGCCAATTCCGGCTTGTTGTGCCCAGACTTTATCTTGCACGGGTCCTGTATCTGCATAACTAAGCGCTTGAATACCTTTTCCTTGTTCGTGCAACCACGTTGTCAGCGCTTTGAGTTTTTTGTGCATGACTTTGTGATAATCCCGTCCCCAGCCATAACGCGACATTTTCGCGTATTCTTCACCTTCGGGACGTCGGTGAGGTGTGTAATAATTTAAAGCGACACAAATAAGCGATCGCGCTTCTGGCATTACTAATCTAACATCCTGACGCTTCGGCGAAGCCATCCATTCCATATCGGCATGATAACCCAGTTCTAGCCATGCTTGCAATCGCTGCGTTTGTGTAGCATCTGCCTCATCTATAGATGCAATTCCAACTTTGTGAAACCCTAATTCTAAGGCTTTTTCCTTGACCACACTGCTGCTGGTTGCGGGAAACTGATTCATTTTTCTTATCTAAATTTGCCCACTAAGCGGGATTTCTATTCTACATCATGCTGTCATCTGAAGGATGAAGAATGTAGAGACGTAGCACTGCTACGTCTCGTCTGATTTTAGATAACGCATATTAAAAGAGCGGTCGATGTCTAAAGGTTTTGAAATCACGCAAAATCATTGTCACTTAATTGAATTCAGCAACGCCGTAGTTTACTGATACACCTTTAGCTGTGCCCGTAATTGGGCAATTTCAGTCGCCATATCTAGCACCATTCCAGCTCCGACTAAGTTCACCCCCAAGTCTTGACGCAACCGATCTGAGCAATTCGAGCAATTTCGCGGGGATGAAGCATAGAGCCAATCGGTTCGATTACGCCTAGTCCGCTAGTCGTGAAAGACTTTTTCAGGAATGAGCGCAAAATACTTCTCAAACCATTATTCCTCTGTTTCCTCTGCGTAAGAGTGCGGTTCGTTTTTCCGTTATTGCTGCGTAAGTCCTATTTTTGATGTTTGATCGGTCTACCGATAGATTGCATTATCGATTGTGGCTCGGAAAAATTCGCCCTCTGACTCAAACCGCTCAGTGCCGAAGTACCATCCAACCCGCAGACGAGTGGGAATAGTGTAGCCAGAGAATGTGCGTTCTTCCTCCATAATTGCACCGAAGTCCACATAATGAAACTCAGAGCCATCAAGGTTATTCCAGCGCGGCAGCTTGAATGTTTTGAGCCGACCCGTTTGATCGATGGTAAAATCAAGTTCGGCTTTCTCGCCTTGCACTACGAAACTTGAATGAAGATGCGATGAATCTGTACTTGTCCATGAAATATCATCACCACACAACGCAGATGGCAACCACAGTGACTCTGCTTGGAGACGACCAACCGCAGACCGCGTAATATCGGAACCCGAAGCTATCATGACAGGGAAAATTCCTAAAAGCTTCCACTGCATAGCACCTACACCATCTATGATCCGATCCGATCCCACAATTGGCAAACCATTCATCCATGCCGTAGCACTCCAAATCAGTCCATGCTCCCAGCAAATGACCTGCTCTGCTTTGAATGGAATCCAATTTTTCAATTTGATTTCGCCGTGCATCTGCAATCGAACCGCAGATGCGATCGCAGTTCCAGGTGCGATCGCGTGTTCGAGATATCGTCTTGCAGCTTCTGGTAAATGAGCGAATTCGTCTGAATGAAATACACGATCTTTCGATATCGCTGAATTCCATAGCGTATTGAGAGAAATCTGTTTAGTCATCATTGCCTCCAGTATTTTTAATTGAGAATTTGATAGATTGTAATGATAAGAATAATTGCGAAAATAGTTGTATAGATCAACTTAGTATACTTAGCTAACCAACTTGGAAGATAAATATCAAAATTGTCATTTTTTGAATTTGAATATTTTCGGGCAAGCAGATTTAATGGGCAGTGTAATTTAAACGTTAGTAGGGTTATACCTTCTATAAATACAAATCCATAACCAACCCAGAGCCAGAGATTTAGTTTCTTTGTGATCGCTGCATAAAGCATATAGAAAATCACAAAATTGAAGAATACCCAGATCGCAGTGTGAATGGTTTTTATAAACGTTAATTTAGTTTCACTTTTCATATTGTGCCAACGTTAGATACTTCCATCACAAATAGAGTTTTTAATCCTTCGTTAAAACCTTGTGTACCATCACCTCTACGAATTTGGTTCACTTCTCCCCAAAGACGATCTTGGTAAGCTGCGTGCGAATTTCAGAAAGATCCATATCTTGCCGATTGCTCAGAATAATAATGAAGACCTTGTCATTGGGATAGCGAGCAATGATGCTATGAAAACCGCTAATTCCTCCCTCGTGAATGTCCACTGGGCGATCGCCTTCCTTGCCAATGCCCCAACCATAGCCATAACCGAGTCCACCAGTGTCCGGGAGCGGTGCGAAACGAGTGAACATCTTGTCTCGCAAGTTTTTCGGGATCAGTTTGTTTGTGTAGAAGGATTGATCCCAACGGTAGAGGTCTTCCACAGTGGAGTACAACCCACCGGCTGCATAGGGAATAGACATATCAATGAAATCAGCCACGTTTGTCCGATCGCGATAGCCGACAGCGAGATCACCCTTGTTGTGGTCGTAGCCCGAATCCACCATCTGCAACGGGACAAAGATATTCTCCTGTAAGAATGCCTCATAGCTTTTACCGGATGCCTGCTCGATGATGGCACCTAGCACAACGTAGCCAGAGCTGCTGTAGCTAAACTTCTTCCCTGGCTGAAACTCCAACGGTTTATCTTTGAAGCGTGCGATCGTTTGGGTGGGAGACGACGGCGATCCCTGGGTAGTCAAGTAATCTGGGAACCTGGTGAAATCCGGGATACCAGAGGTATGGGTTAAGAGATGATGAATGGTGATCTGCTGCCATGCGGCAGGGCAGTCCGGCAGGTAAGTGCAGATGCGATCCTGCACGTTGAGTTTGCCCCGTGCCTGCAAGATGAGGATCGCCATAGCCGTGAACTGCTTCGTAATGGAGCCAAGGCGAAATTTCGTTTGCGCCGTGTTTAACAGGTGCTTTTTGCGATCGGCTTCGCCATACCCAGTGCTAAGGAGAATCTGGCCCTTTCGCACGATCAGCACTGACCCGCTAAAGAGTTTCGCTTTGACCAGCTTGCTCAGGTAGGTGTCAGCTTTGGAAATGATGTCCTGAGAAAATGGGGGAGCCAAGGTGGCAGTTGCTTTATGTGGAGACGGTTGTATAGTAGTCGCTGTTGCGGTTGGCAGCCATATTCCCCAAGAGAAGAGATAGGTAAGAGCAGCAAATAAGGGGATGGGGCGATGATTTGCCCACTGACGAAGTTGAATTTGAAGCATAGGATTCTTTCAAGACTGTCTGTGGGATTGATCTATTCGACTTGATAGATGGAAGCAATCAGATCCTCAAACTGTCTCAGGACAGTGGCAGTTTTGCCGTGTTTTTTAGGACTCCCAAAAAAAGGTTGGTGGAGTCTCTCTGTTGGCGGAGCGTTCCGTAGGAAAAGAGAATCGCACTCATAATTTGCAGTTTGGATAGCTGATTTAACTTGCGAATCGAAGGATGAGTTCACTCACGATAATTCACTATTTTGCCAATTGCATCAGCCTCAGAGCTTGGTTGCATGTCATAATGATAAACATTCATGCCGCTCTACTCACTCAGTAGCGATTTGGGTTTTTTCTCTACCAAATTTCCACAGCAAGATGACACCCAAGCCGAACAGATTAACTAGGAAAACGACTAATCCTCCAAAAAATGGGATGAGTGTGAGAACCGTCACGATCGCCAAACCTACGAAGAACTGCTGCTGTAACGACCAATTGCCATTACTGACTAGGCATTGACCCACAAAAAGTGCCACACCTAATGACCCTACTAGAGCCGCGATCGCCCCCGTTAGACTTAGGAGTGGAATCAGGGGAATACCAATCAGGGTAATCGCCAGAAACACGGTGGCAAAGACAAAAAAGACGATAGCCCCGATTCCCCATAGACCAGTCAAAATAGGGTGTTGACCCAATTTTCTAGCCAAAGAAGGCAGGAATTGTGGGCTGGTATGCAAAATAATCAGTCCGAGAATAGCTGCTACTACAGCGGCACTAATTCTAAAAATGGCACTGAAGAAATACTGAGCGAAGAAGCTACTTCTGACTCGATTGGAACCATACATCATGCCATGTCTATCGCTAAATGTGGCACGTTCACCACCAACGATCGCACCTGGTTCCTGGACGATTTTGCCGCCAAAAGAGTAAGCATCAGCTTCTACCCGCGCTCCTTTTTTCAGTATGACATCCCCGCCAAAAGCGATCGCAGTATCCAAAACTCTGGCATTAGGTGATACCGTAACACTCCCCCCAAAAGCAATGGCATTTTCGACAACTTGATTCTCTGGTACGGTTACACTTCCACCAAAGCGAATTAGGTTGGTGTTGTTGATATTCATATCAGTCTGCGCCAGGGCATTACCTGCAAATATTAAGCTTATGGTGGCTATAAAAACCAGAATTAATTGTTGCCATTTCATAGATTTCATTCTCCTGGATAACAATAACATCGCACTTTGAGTTTTTTTCGGCGCAGATTGAATACTTTCCTTCAGCGATTTTACCCAATCTTCAACAGCTTCTAAATTGTCATGAAGATTTTTGGTGAAGTTGTCAATTGTAGTACTCATGATAATTTCTCTACAGCAGATTGCGTTTTTATTGAATACACGTAGAGACGTTCGGTCTGGAACGTCTCAGAGCGGGTTTTGGGTTTTATGCATGTACCTGCTAAAAAGTTAAATATGCTGTAGGATGTTGAATTTCTGAAATTTGGCTCTATTATTGTCAAGTTGAGATTCAATCTAAACTTGACTTTTTTCGCCACACATTTAAGAGTTACAAACTTTGCCCAATATAACCTCTACCTTTTGAATGTTTTAGTAGAAGTTATACAATTTATACACAATTTAAACCCTTGTTAAAACATAATTGCTCTTACAAAAAATTCTCTTTGCTGCTTTTGGCAAGACTTTCACGGCTAGATTTCGGCAATGATATTGCACTATTCTGTCGCAATACCAAACTGCGATTAGAGCGGATTTTAACGAAATTTTTCACAAATACCTGCAACTTTAATCCTTTAGAAGTAGTGAGCGAATGCTCTCGGATTTTTGAACTTTTCTATCCTATTCTCTATAGCGATCGCTTGATTACTTTCAATACCCAACATGAAAAGTTGAGATTTTTTAAATCAACCAAATAACCCTAAAAATCAAACATCAGCTAAGTACGATGCGATCGCTCCTCTCCAACATCCCAAATCTGCAATTAAAAAAACTCGTCACAGGAACATTAGACATCTCCGAAAATGAATGTAGAGACTACCAAGTGCTACGTCTCTTGGGGTTTGGATAACGCATATTTAATTTTCAAATAGGTTGTCTATTGCTGATTTGTTTAATCGTTGCTTACAAAGACTTTATTTACCTGAAATTTGCTCTATGTAGCTACAGTTTTTCTAATATAAAAATACAAGCGAGTTGGTCAAGCAATTGAATCAGGATCTACACCAAGCGCTCTCAACCTTTCCGCCAATATCTCGACGCGTTGTTGAGCTTGTTTTGCTTGTTCTTCTGGTGTTAACAATCTTTTTCCATCCTCGTTATACCAATATAACCACTCCCGTGTAATACTTTGATAAGTTCCCATCTCGATACCAATTCCCAAATTAACCTCTGGTAGCCATACAGGATTGCTATCTTGTAATTGATAATCGCCATTTAGTAACTTGTAAACTTCAAAACGTGGCTTGCGGCGCCGAGTGGGATTGTAGACTACATAATACAAAACTCCTAGCTTTGCATACTCGTCTTTCTTGGTTGTGTACTCCCCACGATAACTTTGAGAAACGACTTCCAGCACTAATATGGGAACTTGCTCTTCTTCCCAAATTGCATAACTCCGACGCAGGTTTTCATCAAAAAACCGCTCAACTCCCAAACTCAAAAATCCATCTGGTACTATTGGCGGTAGATTGGGGTCATAATATACTCCCATATCAACACCAAAAAACCAATTCATCCGATCTGCCCAAGCCATAGCTAATATGGTTTTAAGTAAACCGGGAATTAAATCTTGTAATTCATTATCCACAGGAGTATCGTCCGAGTCAGGCAGTTCGTCAGAAGACGGCAAGCAAGCTAATGGATCGTACTTTAACATGATGTTGAAGACTATCTGAATCAAGAGGCACTGACTAAGTATTTGCGTCATTACGACGTAAGGAAGCACCTATCTAAGTCTTGTTTTATGGTAACGAGTGCATAAGTCCCATGAATAATATAGCGGAATTGAGGTATGAATCTGGATGTAGAGACGTAGCACTGCTACGTCTAATCAACGATTTTGGTATTAGACATCTCCAGAAAACAATGTAGAGACTTCGTATTTCGCGTCTCTACAAGGGTTGTGGACAACGCATATTTAATTTTCGGAGAGGTTTATTACGTAAAATCCTGCGTCATACATGAAATCAGCAATGCCCAATTATCAGTTTGGTTTAAATATTCAGCCAGTTAAAGACTTGCTCGACGGTTAGGGATAAGTCAATATTACTAAGGATGGGGAGTGCGTCAATACCTGCGAGCAGTTCAATGCGTTGGTTGGGGTATACAATCAAAATGCTGGCTTCATCTGGAAGAATTAACCACCCTAGTTCTGTGCCATTTTTACAGCAGTGCAGCAGATTACGGAGAACTTTGGTTTGGCTTTGGTCTGGTGAGAGAATTTCTATTGCCCAGTCGGGATGACTTTCAAAGCGGTTAGCGATTCTACCTGATTCAGTGCGGGGTATGCGTTCCCAGCGAAATACGGTAACATCGGGAACTATGGTAGCACCGCCAAAAGTACAGCGCAGTTCGGGTAATGCAAGGGCGATTTTTTGAGGTTCTGCAACTTCGTTGATGGTGGCAACAAGTTTACCTTGAAGTCGGCTGTGTTCTCCTTGTGGCATGGGTTTTTGATAAATTTGACCGTCGATGTACTCAGAAGCGGGTTCGGTTTCTCTTAGTTGCAGAAATTCTTCTAAGGTGATGGGTTTGACTGCTGTAGCCATGATTGTTGCAGGAGCAAATTCTCTAACATCAATTTTGCCTTTTATCTTACTCCGCAACTGTGGCACAATAAAAAACTGTAATAAGAAAAATATTGATAAGGTAATAAGCGTGAGTCCTACTGCTCAAACCACAGCTAGTATGCGTCGGGTAGTGTTTCCGTTTACGGCAATTGTCGGTCAGGAAGAAATGAAACTGTCGCTGCTGTTAAATGTGATTGATCCGAAAATTGGTGGTGTAATGATTATGGGCGATCGCGGCACCGGCAAATCCACAACCATTCGAGCGCTGGCTGATTTGTTGCCAGAAATTCCCGTGGTTGCCAATGACCCCTTCAACAGTGACCCCAGCGACCCTGATATCATGAGCGATGAAGTTCGCACTTTAATTGAACTTGGAGCCGAAATTCCTGTAGTTCAAAAAAAAGTCATCATGGTAGACTTACCTCTAGGAGCTACAGAAGACCGGGTTTGCGGTACTATCGATATTGAAAAGGCTTTATCTGAAGGTGTAAAAGCCTTTGAACCGGGACTTTTAGCAAAAGCTAACAGGGGTATTCTTTATGTGGATGAAGTCAATTTGCTTGATGACCACTTGGTAGACGTGCTACTAGATTCTGCTGCTAGCGGGTGGAACACTGTAGAAAGAGAAGGTATTTCTATTAGACATCCGGCGCGTTTTGTGCTAGTAGGTTCGGGAAACCCTGAAGAAGGTGAATTACGTCCTCAATTGCTTGACCGTTTTGGAATGCACGCTGAAATTCGCACGGTGAAAGAACCAGCTTTGCGTGTGGAAATCGTCGAACAAAGAGCGGAATTTGACCAAAATCCTCAAGAATTTGTTGATAAAAACCAAACTAGTCAAGACGCACTACAAGAGAAAATTGTCAGTGCTCAGAAGCTTTTACCAGGAGTGAAAATTGATTATGACTTGCGGGTAAAGATTTCCGAAGTTTGTTCGGAACTTGATGTAGATGGCTTACGTGGTGACATTGTAACCAACCGTGCCGCGAAAGCGATCGCTGCATTTGAAGGACGCACCGAAGTAACAATTGATGATATCCGTCGCGTAATTACTCTATGTCTACGTCACAGACTGCGGAAAGACCCTTTAGAATCCATTGATTCTGGCTACAAAGTCGAAAAAACCTTTAGCCGCGTCTTTGGGGTAGAGGTAACAGAAGATACTACACAACCAAACGGTACTAGTCAAAAATCAGGAGTTAGGTAGAGACGTTCCATCGGAACCTCTATATTTATGTAGAGACGTTCCACCGGAACCTCTATATTTATGTAGAGACGTTCCACCGGAACCTCTATATTTATGTAGAGACGTTCCGTCGGAACGTCTGCATTTAGGTAGAGACGTTCCGTCGGAACGTCTCTACGATATTATTTGTCCCCAGTCCCCAATCCCCAGTGATGAGATTTTGGCATTTTTGGTTTCAGACTTTTGTGATATCTAGCCAATACAATCCACCTCGGTTTGTAGAGCTATTGATGTTGATGCTAGCGATCGCGATGCTAGCAATTGCGACTGTTATACCCGATAGACCTTTTTTGGTATTGGGGTTGAGCTTAGTAGTTGGAGCGTCTATTTCCATCTTAGTGCGAGAAGCGATCGCTCCCTCACCTCAGACGCGAATCACCCAAATTACAGCACTGCTATTGCTCATCATCAGCATATATGGCTTTGCCGACATCATCAAAACGCTTTAGGGGGTTGGGAGTTGTAGAGACGCGAAATTTCGCGTCTGAGGAGCAAAGTTATGATTTTTATTCCTCACTCCTCACTTTTAACTCCTAACTTTTTCAGTCACCATCCCTGCATTTCGACTAATTCCATACACAATTCATTAATTTGCTCTAAGTCAGGTTTATGTGGCAAAGTTGATTCTTGATAAACACTTTCCATTTGAGTTACTAAATCTTCTGCCATTTTCATTACCTGCTCATAAGAATACTCACCATTGAGAATTGCTCTTAAATCTTCCACATCACCAGCAATTCGTCTATCTACAATCACTCCTCCTGTACGTAATATCTCTACTCCACTACGTAGCAAGCGTATGCAGTGCATCCCATGTTTGAGGTCAAAACCTGATTTTCTCTCCATTTCGGCTCTAGCGGGATTTCTATTTTCCTGCCAAGATAAGTAAGCTTTCCATTCTCTGAAAGCAACTTGATAACTTTGACTTTTTTGAAGCAAGCGAATAAAATCTTTGCGACTATTTGTTAAGTTTTGTGTATAGTCTAAAGTCTCATCGGGTAAAGTATATTGTTTCAGCACTCCTTTGAAATCAATATCAGCCGTCAACAACTGATATAATTGTTCAGCTTCTTCTAAAAACTCGATTCTTCCTCTAATTAAGAGATAAAGATACTCCAGAAAGGCATTTAACTCATCTTTGCTGAGGGCTGCTTCTTCTTCTATGCCAAAATCAGATGGTACTGGTTTATTTTGTGGTGGATGTAACAACCACTTGCGATGACTTTCCATTTTTTTGATTTGAGCAAAAGCGTAACCAGAATAAGTATGCTTGACCTTTTTGCTCAAAAATAGCTGTTTATGGTGAATTAAATGCTGTCCTACCTTCGTTAATACAGGATATTCATTCAACCACAGCAATTCTAAAACGTTGGGATTAGCTCCCGATAGTAACTGGATAATTTTTCTTAATTCGTAGATAACGGTGTCTTTGTTTCCATCCAAAAACGGAAAGATTCCTGGTTCATCCCAACCACCATCTTTTTGTTCTATGCGGTCAAAGCCTAAATAATATCTTTTGGGTGCAATAAACACCCCACGATAATCATAGTCTGAACTGGGACGATTTAAACCATAGCCGTGGCTACCAGCCAAACCAACAAAAATCGCTCTTTGTTCAACTTCGATTCTTTTCATAGTGAGTTGAATAAAATACAGCCATCCTAACTCATCAGTTTTGAGAGTATGATAAAAAAAACTGAGCAACGGTTAATGCTGCTCAGAATTTATGGTGTTGTTCTGTGTCTCTAATAGCTACACACTCAAAAAAGAAGATTTCGCCAAAAAAGTTAAATTAATAGAGATTTGCTATGTTGAAATTTTTCTTGACTTAACTAGAGTGTATAGATATAATAGTGAATTGGCTGTATAATTCCTGCTCGGATCAGGTAGATACACAGCAAAAGCTGGATTCATGGGGTTTATCGCTACTCCCCAAGAGATGAAAGCCAGCTACCTGTACGGCATCTTCAAGGAAAATTATTTCATGACTTACGCAATCATTGAAACTGGTGGGAAACAACTAAGAGTTGAACCAGGTCGCTTTTACGATATTGAATTACTTCATATCGAAGCCGAAGAGAAAGTTACTATAGATGCAGTGTTGTTAGTGCAGCACGATGGTGAAGTTACTATTGGACAGCCGTTAGTGACCGGTGCGACTGTAGAAGGAACAGTGATGCGACATTTTCGCGATCGCAAAGTTCTAGTCTACAAGATGAAGCCCAAAAAGAAAACCCGCAAAAAGCGCGGACATCGGCAAGAAGTCACTAGACTGATGATTGATTCTATCAACTTGAACGGTACGGTATTTACTGCTCCAGTTGGTGCAAGTGCTGAGACTGAAGAAGCAGAAGCAACACCTGTTGAAGCAACTGTTGTTGAATAATATATATTAGGGGTTGTTGGTTGTTAGTGGTTAGTTGTTAGTTGTTAGTTGTCAAAAAGTACTTGTTACAACTATCCACTATCCATTCCCCACTATCCATTCCCCATT
>NZ_JAOWRF010000237.1 GCF_025753815.1 Plectonema radiosum NIES-515
TGCTCTAGCAATCTGTGTAATTTGATTGCGGAGATCGCTACATAAATTTATATTAAGAATTTTAAAACTATCTTATCATAAACTATTATAGGAACTTATATTGCCAGAAAAGCAAAGCTTTTCTATGCTTAATAACGGAAATGTTTTTACAGCTCAAACTGAGTATTCCCGTAAATATTTTCCGATTACAGTACTAATTGCATTAATTTTTGAGGAGTTCTGGGATGCCAATTGCAGTTGGGATGATTGAAACAAAAGGCTTTCCGGCGCTGGTAGAAGCTGCCGACGCCATGGTAAAAGCCGCTCGTGTCACCTTGGTAGGCTATGAGAAAATCGGTAGCGCTCGCGTCACCGTAATTGTCAGAGGAGATGTGTCTGAAGTACAAGCGTCGGTTGCAGCTGGGGTTGAAGCAGCCAGAAGAGTAAATGGTGGTGAAGTGTTATCAACTCACATCATTGCTCGTCCCCACGAAAACCTAGAATATGTATTGCCGATTCGATACACTGAGGCTGTAGAACAGTTTCGCACTTAAAAGCTAGAAGGCAGCCGGAGGAGCTGAAGTCAGCTATGCTGAAGGCAGAAATGCTTATAAAAACTACTTTTTTGTGTGTTTATGACTGTCTAATTATTTTTGTCGTGCTGTACTAGTTAAACAGGCATCACGCATCTATTGACGAATTGTCAGCCTAGTAGCTGTTTGCATTCATCGAAGTGAAACTTAATTAAGGATTAAAAAGCATGTCAATCGCAGTAGGAATGGTAGAAACGCTAGGTTTTCCAGCAGTAGTAGAAGCTGCTGACGCAATGGTGAAAGCCGCCCGCGTCACCCTAGTAGGCTATGAGAAAATTGGTAGTGGTCGCGTTACCGTGATTGTCCGGGGAGATGTATCAGAAGTGCAAGCTTCGGTGGGAGCAGGAGTTGAATCAGTCAAGCGAGTTAATGGAGGACAAGTTCTGTCTACTCACATCATTGCTCGTCCACACGAGAACTTGGAATATGTCCTACCAATTCGTTATACAGAAGATGTAGAGCAATTCCGGGACGATGTTAACGCAATTCGCAGTTTCAACAGAAGACCCTAAGAGCGTAATGCAAATTGCCAAGGTTCGCGGCACAGTAGTTAGTACACAAAAAGATCCAAGTCTTAGAGGTGTCAAACTACTGTTGTTGCAGTTAATAAATGAAGAAGGGCAAATTTTGCCAGAAGAATATGAGGTGGCAGCTGATAGTGTCGGTGCTGGATTCGATGAGTGGGTGCTTATCAGTCGTGGCAATGCCGCTCGTCAAGTGCTGGGCAATGAACAGCGTCCGGTGGATGCAGCTGTAGTGGCGATAATTGATACAGTTTACGTTGAAGATCGCCTTATATATAGCAAAAAAGACCAGTATCGATAGTCAAGGTAACGCAAGTGAGGAGTTAGGTAGAGACGTTCTAACGGAACGTCTCTACGGAGTTAGAAATTACAACTCATAACTCATAACTCATAACTCATAACTTAAATAGAGGAGGAATCTAGAATGGCAGTCCGCAGCGCAGCGGCTCCCCCAACCCCGTGGTCAAGAAATTTGGCAGAGCCAAATATCGACCCAACAGCCTATATCCATCCATTTTCTAACGTTATTGGGGACGTGCGGATTGGTGCGAATGTAATCGTCGCTCCAGGAACTTCGATTAGAGCTGATGAAGGTACGCCTTTTCATATCAGTGAAAACACTAATCTTCAAGATGGTGTTGTGATTCACGGGTTAGAGCAAGGCAGAGTAATTGGTGATGACGACAATCAATACTCGGTATGGATTGGCAAGAATGCTTCCATTACCCACATGGCTTTAATTCACGGACCTGCATACGTAGGGGATGAGTGCTTCATTGGTTTTCGCTCCACGGTGTTTAACGCCAGAGTAGGAAATGGTTGCATCGTGATGATGCACGCTTTGATTCAAGATGTAGAAATTCCTGCGGGAAAATATGTGCCTTCGGGAGCGGTAATTATTAATCAGCAGCAAGCCGATCGCTTACCAGATGTGCAAGCTCAGGATAAAGAATTTTCTCATCATGTAGTAGGTATAAATCAAGCACTGAGATCGGGTTATCTCTGTGCTGCGGATAACAAATGTATTAAAAACATTCGGAATGAAATGACTACTTCATATAAAACTAACGGCAGTAATGGCTACAGCGGCAACGGATCTGTATCAAGTTCTAACTTGAGTTCCCAGACGGTGCAACAAGTGCGGCATCTTTTAGAACAAGGGTATCAAATTGGCACAGAACACGTAGATGCGCGGCGGTTCCGTACTGGTTCGTGGGCTAGCTGTAGTCCGATCGCTAGTCATTCAACCAGTGAAGCGATCGCTGCCTTAGAAGGGTGTCTAGCTGAACACAGTGGTGAGTTTGTTCGCCTATTTGGTATTGACCCCAAAGGCAAGCGCCGCGTACTAGAAACTATCATCCAAAGACCAGATGGGATCGTTCAAAATGGTGAAACACCTAAATTTGGTGTAAAAAGTGCGAGTTCTTCCGGTGCTAGTAGCTATAGTGGCAGTTCTACTTCATTGAGTGGTGAAGCGATCGAACAAGTACGCCAACTGTTAGCTGGTGGTTACAAAATTGGTATGGAACACGTAGATAAAAGGCGGTTCCGTACCGGATCTTGGCAAAGTTGCACTCCCATTGCCTCAAGTAACGAAAGAGAAGTAATTTCCGCTTTGGAAGCTTGTGTAGCTGAACACATCGGCGAGTACGTCCGGTTAGTGGGAATTGAACCCAAAGCGAAGAAACGGGTTTTAGAAAGCATCATCCAAAGACCGGATGGTAATGTAGCTCTTCCTAGCGGTAATAAGTTTGTCGCAAGTAACTCAAGCTCAAGCAGCACTAGGACAGCGACAACCACCCGGTTAAGCTCAGAGGTGGTAGCTCAACTGCGGCAACTAATCAATCAAGGTAGCAAAATCAGCGCAGAACACGTAGACAAGCGCCGCTTCCGTACAGGTTCTTGGTCTAGCTGCGGTCAAATTCAGGGTAATTCTGAAACAGAAGCGATCGCCGCTTTGGAAGGATACCTTAGAGAATACGAAGGGGAGTATGTACGCTTAATTGGCATTGAACCAAAAGCGAAAAAACGAGTTTTAGAAAGCATTATCCAAAGACCAGATAGCAATGTAGCACAGCCTAGCGGTAGCGATAACCAGATGGTGGCAAGTAGCTCAAGTAGCACTTCTAAAACGTCAAATACAGCGACCACCAGCCGCTTAAGCTCAGAAGTGATAGATCAACTGCGGCAGTTAATGGCTCAAGGTAGCAAAATTAGCATAGAACACGTAGATAAGCGCCGATTCCGCACCGGTTCTTGGACAAGCAGTGGTCAAATTCAGGGTAATTCTGACAGAGAAGCGATCGCCGCTTTGGAAGGATACCTTACAGAATATGAAGGGGAATATGTACGCTTAATTGGCATCAACCCCAAAGACAAACGTCGGGTATTAGAAACAATAATTCAACGCCCGTAATCAAACAGACAAGGGGACAAGGGGGATTGCGTGATCAAGGGGGACTGCGTGATCAAGGTGAATTTTCTTCCTCATCTCCTCCACACCACGCTTCCCCCACACCACGCTTCCTCCACTCCTCCACTCCCCACTCACTTTCTCCGGCTTCTAAGGTTACAACTTTTATGTCTGTGCCGCCACTGCGCCTAAATACCAACTTTGATTCTTACATTAGTGGCGAGGTGATTGTTCATCCCAGTGCGGTAATCGCACCAGGGGTCATACTCCAAGCGGCTACAAACAGCAAAATCTTCATCGGTCCTGGTGTCTGTATTGGCATGGGGTCAATTATTCAAGTTAATGCAGGAATAATAGAAATAGAAGCAGGAGTAAGTCTGGGAGCCGGTTTTTTAATGGTTGGTGCAGGTAGAATAGGAGTAAATGCCTGCATTGGTTCAGCAACAACAGTTTTTAACTGTTCGGTAGAGCCAGGACAAGTAGTTGCACCCGGTTCAGTTTTGGGAGACACCACTGTGCGTGCTACCTTACCTTCCCCCATTGAGATTGACACAAAAGAATTAGAACCATCCACAACTAAACCTGCTTCAGTGAATGTAGAGTCTCAAAATGGGACTGGGAAAGATAAAAATAATTCCCAAAGTCAGATTCCTTCGCCGATAAATTCGGGGAAAATAGAGTCAAACTCTCAAGAGCATCCCATCACAGAGGAATCACCACTTAGCAATCAAAACTCAGAAACGTCTTCCACTGACCCCAACATTTTCGGTACACAAATTTATGGGCAAGGGAGTATACAAAGGCTATTGACCACATTGTTTCCACATAGGCAATCATTAAGTGAACCGAAGTCTGACGATCGCTCTGAGTAAGTGTTAATTGTAAGTTGTCAGAATACGCGATTATCTAGGAAGATTCACATGGAAACATATAATCAACGTGCTAGTACCAGCCAATCCCGTCGTCGAGATAATTTTCAAGACACTGCTTTGGGTTTAGTATCAACCCTCAGCTTTCCAGCGATAGTGGGGACAGCAGATATGATGCTGAAATCGGCTGGAGTGTACTTAGTTGGGTATGAAAAAATCGGTGGTGGTCACTGTACTGCCATCGTTCGAGGTAACATCGCTGATGTGCGTCTTGCCGTAGAAGCAGGTGTGCAAACTGCTGAACAATTTGGTCAACTGGTTTCTAGCTTAGTGATTGCTCGACCTTTCCCAAATTTAGACATAGTACTACCCATCGCTAGCCGTCTGAGTCAATTTAGTGGAGACGACTACAGCCGTCTAAGTAACAAAGCGATCGGTTTAGTAGAAACACGGGGCTTTCCGGCAATGGTGGGAGCTGCTGATGCCATGTTGAAAGCTGCTGATGTTGACTTAGCGGCATATGAAAAAATCGGTGGGGGTTTGTGTACAGCGATTATTCGCGGCACGGTGGCAAATGTCGCAGTGGCAGTAGAAGCTGGGATGTTCGAGGCAGAACGAATTGGTGAGTTAAACGCTGTGATGGTGATTCCTCGACCACTGGATGAATTAGAGCAAACCCTGCCAGTCGCAAGTTGCTGGATAGAAGAACGTCAACCTTTAAGATTGCCAGTGAATATCAAGGAAAAGGAACAAGTTGCCGAAGTAGAAATGGTAGGCTTGCCGGATTTAGCCAAACTCCCGATAAAAATTGTGGAAGAGTAGTTAGTAGTTATTAGTAAATATTAGGAAGCCGTAAACAACAACTAACAAAGAATAATAAATACCTAAAGTTGAAAAAAACGTTGTACACACCTATGGTGATGATGTTAATAGAAGATAAGTTACTGACCCTCGGAACATACCTTTAAGGTGTGCAACGTTGGCTGAAAGGCATCTTACGCTTTGCTTGTTGTTTTGATAATAACTTCTAACTAACATAAAGAAAATACAAATATTCTAATAGCAACAATAGATAATAATCTATATACTATCGTTGATAACTTTTAGGGGTGCGACACTCTATCATTTCGGAGTGTTACGTGATACTAAATTTATATCCACAAATTGCTATTACAGGAGAATTACCTTTGAACCAAGCGACGCTACACCAGTTAAAGGTGTTCGAGGCAGCGGCACGGCATGGTAGCTTTACTCGCGCAGCAGAAGAACTTTTTCTCACCCAGCCGACTGTCTCCATGCAAATCAAACAACTGACAAAATCGGTGGGTTTGCCATTATTTGAGCAAGTGGGTAAGCGCTTATTTCTAACAGAAGCGGGAAGGGAATTATTTGCAACTTGCCGCCAAATTTTCGAGACAATAGCCCAATTTGAAATGAAAATTGCAAATTTAAAAGGGCTAAAACAAGGACAATTACGTTTAGCAGTAATTACAACAGCAAAATATTTTGTACCGCGTTTGTTGGGTCCATTTTGCCAACTTTATCCTGGTATAGATATATCTTTGCAAGTAACTAATCACGAACGTATTTTAGAAAGGATGACCAACAATTTGGACGACTTGTATATTATAAGTCAAGTGCCAGAGCATCTTGATGTCAATTGCCACCCCTTTCTAGAAAATCCTTTGGTAGTTTTTGCATCAGAAAATCATCCCCTAGCTAAGGAAAAAAATATTCCTATAGAACGTCTTGAGAATGAACCTTTTATTATGCGAGAACCAGGTTCGGGAACCCGACGTGCTGTGCAAAGTCTTTTTGATGAACATGACATAAAGGTGAAAGTCAAGCTGGAATTGGGAAGTAATGAGGCAATTAAGCAAGCGATCGCCGGTGGTTTAGGTATTTCGGTTTTATCTCGCCATACCTTAATGCCAAACACACCAGAAATAACCATTTTGGATGTAGAACACTTTCCCATTAAGCGAACTTGGTATATGGTGTATCCCAATGGCAAACAGTTATCTATCGTTGCTCGTACTTACTTTGAGTATCTATTAGATGCAGCGAATAAGATGGTAGAAAACAGGGTTTCTCACGTTTATAGCAGTGTTGAGGGAGGTAATTAAGTTAACTCAAATATGAAATATCAAATAGACATCTCCGGAAAAGATTTACAAACCGTAAATTTCCGCGCAGACCTAATATCATTTCACGAAAACATTTTGTAGAGACGCGACCAGTCGCGTCTCTACATCTTTATATGTTTCATAATGAAAGTGAAATGGTATAATACCTCTCAGAGGGCAGAAGGGGGAATTAAAGCCTCTCTCCGCTTGCCTAACGGCAGGCTGACACCAACGGGGAGAGGTTGGAGAGGGATCACGCACTAATTTCCACGACGTTTGTCTATTACCAAATTGCCAAATAACTTGACGGTTAGACTGTTAATCATTAAAAATTAACCACGACCTAACATTAACTTGGGGAAAACTGACTGTGGTTAACCCGGAAACTCAAGATGAAACGAAAATAGTAGACACCCAGATTAAAGCTGTGACGGTATACGCTGACAAGGCTTTAGTGTCACGACGCGGTGTAATATCTTTAACAGGACAAGAACGGGAATTAGTAATTACCGCATTACCCATGATAGAAACTGAGTCTGTCAGGGTAAGCGGTGCAGGTGAGGTAGCGGTGCGCTTGTTGGGAGTGAGTAGCGATCGCACTTTCACTACCGAACCCGTAGCCGAACGTGTCGCACAATATCATCGGCAAATTCAGCAAATAGAAGCCGAAAAACGTCACCTCCAAGCGCAAGTCGATGCTTTGGCATTACAATCTAGTTTTATCGCCGGTTTGCGCGAAAAGACAGAAGATCCTTTTGCACAGAGTTTGGCACGGAAAAATCTCAGTTTGAGCGAAACATTAGATTTCCTCAACTTTTTGGGTAGTCAATATAGCGAATATGCGATCGCTTCCGGGGAATGCAAAAGCCAACAACAAGAATTAGACAAGCAGCTACAAGTACTCTACGCTTCTTTGCAAAAAATCCAAACACCCCATCCTAAAGAAAGTGTTAGCTTAATTGTGGCTGTAGAGCCTGCCGGTGCGGGAGAATTTGAGCTAGAGGTTTCCTACTTAGTTAATAGCGCTAGTTGGAATCCGCTTTATGACTTACGGGTTAGCAGTACCAGCGATACTGTACACTTAGGGTACTTAGCGCAAATCACCCAAAAGACTGGCGAAGATTGGATAAACGTTGATATAACCCTTTCTACCGCCAAACCCGGACTAGGTACGCTGCCGCCTAAACTGCAACCTTGGTATATAGACGTACCAAGTCCTCCAGCGCAATTAATGACAACACGACGAGTGCGACAAAGAGCGATGTCTCTACCTCCCGCTGCTCTTGCAATGGCAAGAACGGCTGAGGATAACGAGGACGAAATAGAAAAAGAAGAAGATTTAATTGCTGCGGAAACTGTTGTTGCTGAAATATCAAAACAAGGAAGCGTAGTCAGCTTTAAATTAAGTGGTGGTGGTAATATTCCTACTGATGGCACACCTCATAAAACAACAATTTTTCATGACGATTATCCTTGTAGTTTTGATTATATAGCAATGCCGCGCTTGGTAAGTTTCGCTTATTTGCAAGCTCATGTGAAAAATAGCGTTAACGGTGCAACTTTGTTACCAGGTAAAGCGAATATTTTCCGCGACAATATATTTGTGGGAACAACGCAATTAGATAATATTGCCCCAGGGCAAGAATTCAAACTTAACTTAGGAATTGACCAAGGTTTGAAAATTGAGCGGGAGTTAGTTGAGCGTCAGGTAGACAAAAAATTAATTAGCAATCAGCGTCGCATTACTTATAGTTATCGCTTGATAATTACTAACTTACTTAACTCAGAAGCTAATTTAAAATTAACTGAACAATTACCAGTTAGTCGCAACGAACAAATTAAAGTCCGTCTGATTCGCAGTAACCCACAAATTCAACTTGGGGAAATGGGTATTTTAGAATGGTTGTTAACTCTTGCAGCGCAGGAACGAAGAGAGATATATTATCAGTTCACTGTTGAACATCCACCAGAATTAACTGTTGTTGGGTTGGATATTTAGAATTGCAAGATAGGTTAAATCTGGCATAGTTCAATGCGACTATCAGGTGAGACGCTATATTTGTAAGCAATTAGACTTATACAACGATGAATGAATAGCGATCGCCTAATTAAAATCCTCACAACGAAAGCAAGCAGAAAAACTTAGGGAATATTGACGATCGCGTTTGGATAGTGAGTGTCCAGAACAAAGCGAAGTAAACTGGGAAAGTATTATTCTCTGGCTTTTGGGAAGCGACTTACAACGGTTTGAGATGCTCAACCCAAAGGAACTGGATATCAGAAAACAAGCGATGGAATATCGCTATCGGATTTTATGTCAACGCTACTTGGGTATAGCGCAAGAACGTGGTTATCGCAACTCGATCACTCGGCTGGGGAGTTTCGTAACATTACGTAATAAAATCCCAGATTTGGATTTCTCTGAGTCGCGATCGCAAACGCACTGTCGTGGATGTATTGCAAGAAGTACTCCAAGAATTACTCCAAAGCGATAACTACATGCAGCAGCAAATAGCTTCCATTGCCGAGTTGACGACGGATTCCAGACTACATAACTCTTTGCTGTTTGCCAGCAGTACGCAATCAACCGTTATTAGTTTACCGTTTTGTAAATTACTTGCGACGCACCCAATATGGTGGCTTAACTCAAGTGCCCGGTAGTGATTTAATTAGACTAGTTTCCGAAGAAATTCTTACAGACGATAACGAGAACCGCGTTAACTTAGCCGATAATCAAGCGATCGCCGAATATCTTGAAGCACAACAACTAGAAGAACAGCAAGTACTCCGTCACGCAGTCAAGCAAGAATTTGAAACTTATCTCCAAGAAAATCTAGGGCAAGACGCAGTGCAGGGGTTGCGACTCCTTCCCTAACAGCAATCCCGCCTCACAACTACGCTAAACTTATAGCACTTAGACACTAGCTACCATGTCTGTCGCTAAAGATTTAGAAACGCCAAAAGATGTTATATTCCCTCCAGGGGATTTATCTAGTGACGAACCCCCTTTGGAATCTGACTTACAACGAGAGCAAATGACGCTGCTGATTCAGTGTATTGAGTGGTTATGGGGAAACCGCAACGATTTCTATGCATCGGGTAATCTGACGGTATATTATAGTTCACGCCAGCCAAAATCAGAAGATTTTCGCGGACCAGATTTTTTTTTAGTGCTGGAAACTGAACGCAAACCCCGCAAAAGTTGGGTTGTTTGGGAAGAAGATGGCAAATATCCCAATGTGATTGTAGAACTTCTTTCCGATTCAACAGCGGCAAGTGATAAAAATTTCAAAAAACAAATTTATCAAGATATTTTTCGCACACCAGATTACTTCTGGTTTGATCCAAATAATTTAGAATTTGCTGGCTTTCATTTGCTTGATGGTGCATATCAACCATTGCAACCCAACCCCCTAGGCTGGTTGTGGAGTCAACAGCTAGGGTTATATTTGGGATTGTATGAAGAAAAGTTACGCTTTTTCACTTCTCTTGGACAACTGGTTCCAACACCACAAGAAGAAGAAGCGCAGCAGCAACGTCAGCAGAAAGAATTGGCTGAAGAAGAACTTGAACAACAGAAGGAAAAAAGCGATCGCGATTGCAGCAAAACTGCGATAATTAACAATTTACAACACCTTTCCAATCAATTCAACAGAGAAGTCGGGAATCTTGGATTACTAGTTTAATGTGAATTCCAGCGACTTTATTTCTTGACTCGGAAACCTCAGCCTCAAGTTCACGTCATCACAAGAGTGTAGTTGCTTCAGATTTTTATTGAAAAGCGAAGAGTCGTATCTACAAGTCATAAAACCCACAGGAAACTTACATTGCATCCAACAGTAATTAGCCAGTTAACAATTAAATGACTTTGGATGGACTCAGTACCTGCCAAAAAAGGTGCGAGATTTGGGTAATATATAGGAGCTATCTTTTCTGCATCACGGATACAAAAAAGCAAGCTTCCATTTTATACCCTTGGAGTTTTCGTCAATGGTTACTTTAAAAATTGTTGTTTATGTTGTTGTAGCCTTCTTCATTTTGCTTTTCGTCTTTGGATTTTTGTCGAACGATCCAGCTCGTAACCCCGGACGCCGGGATTCAGAGTAAAATCACGACCCGATCCGCAACTGCCGTTCATCGGAATGTAAATGCCACGGACACTTGATAATGAAGTGGAAAATTCCACACGCCTTTTTAGTGTCCTTTCCAGGCGGCTTGCCGCAGGCTAGGCTGAAGGCTAAAGTCGGAAGGCAGTTAGATGTAATTAGTCCTTCCGGCTTTCAATTGGCTATTTGTTAGGTTGATTTTGCGAATATGCTTCACCCAGTTCTGCCACCCGCACCACCTTCGATTGTCGAACCTTTACAACCTGCAAATCCGATGTTGACTGGTAGTGATACCAGGTTTCATTCAATTACCGAACTGGAGACTTCATCCCAGGAAAATCAGCCACAAAGGCAACCAGATTCTGTATCCCCAATTCCACAAAACGCTACTCGGCAAGATTTAGCAGTTACCCAGACGCAGCCTGCACCCACTAGTCAGCCAGAAAGTTTACCACCAGAATTTTCTCCCTTTAGCGCCGTTAAGAGTGCCGCTGCTTTGGGAGAATCGATGGGAATTAGTTATCCCGTACAGCCGGATCCAAATGTCCCATCGCAAAGCAAGATATCCCAAAAAGGGCAAATATTACAAGAAAAATTAGCCCCGTCATTACGGCAAAATAATACTATTGCCCAAAATACGACGAGTGCCGAACCGATACAAAATATTACTTATACTAACCCCGACGCAGCGAGCACACAAAGAGTAGAAAATGTTATAGAATTCAAGTCTCGCAGCCAGACAAGTCAAATCACAGTTCCTCAACCCAATACTGTACAACAATCTGCACCGATACCGAACGGTGATACCACAAATCAGCAACAAAGTCAACCACCAGCAACAACTCCACCAGCAACTACAGCGCCAACACGAGAGAGAATTGTGGAAATTACTTCCGATCGCCAGGAGTACGACCAGCAACGGCGGATTGTGACGGCTGTGGGTAATGTGGTGGTACGATTTGATGGGGCGGTGGTAGATGCCGATCGCTTGCAAGTCAATTTAGACAACTTGATTGCCGTGGGTAATGGAAATGTCGCATTGACACGAGGGGATCAAGTACTGCGCGGAGAACGCTTTAGTTATAACTTTATTCAAGATAGCGGGCAATTAGAAAATGGTAGGGGAGAAGTTTACATCCCCACAGCAGGTACTGATTTAGCCTTTAGCTCTGTTGATACGGGAGTCGGTGGAGTAGTAACAGCACGTCCACCAAGCGATCGCATTCGGGCAAATCAGCCAACTACAAGTGTCAATAGTCCGGGTGGAGTTAACTTCAACTTAGGTGGAAGGACAGATGCGAGAAACCTCCCCGGACCCAAACAGGGAGGTGTAGTCAAGCGAGTGCGCTTTCAAGCAGAACGAGTTGATTTTTATCCAAGAGGGTGGCAAGCGAGAAATGTCCGCTTTACTAATGATCCATTTTCGCCCCCAGAACTAGAGTTACGCGCCGATAAAGTCACTTTAACGCGAGAAGCACCGTTAGTAGACACGATTAAAACAGAGCGTCAGCGTTTAGTATTAGATCAAAGAACAACATTACCCATCCCCATAGATCGGCAGACAATCGACCGTCGGGAACGAGATGTAACTCCAGCGATCGCTTCTATCGGCTTTGATGGTAATCAACGCGGTGGTGTGTTTATTGAGCGTTCTTTCCAACCGTTTAACACAGAAGGGGTACGTTTTAGCGTCACACCTCAGTTTTTTGTGCAAAAGGCAGTGCAAAGTGGTGCTGGTAACTTCGCTTCCCTGTTTGGTTTAAAAGCAAGATTGAATGCTACATTAAGCCCCAAAACTAGAGTTGAGGGTTCTGGGATATTAACCAGCTTAGACTTGGGAACAGTGGAAGACAATTTGCGGGCAAGTTTGCGATTGCGGCAAGAATTAGGCGATCGCAACCCTCACATATTGAATTTAGAATATAGCTATCGCGATCGCCTTTACAACGGCACCCTCGGTTTTCAAACTGTGCAAAGTAGCCTTGGTGCAGTTGTAACTTCCCCGATAATTCCTTTAGGTAAAAGTGGTTTGAACTTAAGATATCAAGGGGGTGCTCAATATATTAACGCGAATAGCGATCGGCTTGACTTACTCGCAACACAACGAGACAACAACCGCATCTCTTTAGGACGCATCCAAGGTAGCGCTACCTTGGATGGTGGGATTACACTCTGGCAAGGTAAAGGATTACCACCCACCCCTACAGAAGGATTGCGCTACACTCCAAACCCGATAGTTCCCTACGTACAAGCATTTGGGGACGTAACCGGCACGAACAGTTATTACAGCAGTGGTGATAACCAAACCACCCTGATTGCCACAGTAGGCTTGCGTGGGCAGTTTGGACATTTCTCCCGACCTGCCTTTGATTATACCGCCTTTAATGTCAGTTATTCCCAAGGTATATTTAGCGGAGCATCGCCATTTTTGTTCGATCGCGCTGTTGATAACAAAGTACTCAGTGCGGGAATTTCTCAGCAAATCTACGGGCCATTTAGCCTTGGATTTCAAACCTCAATTAACTTAGACACAAACCAACGTACCAGCACCGACTACATCGTAGAATATAACCGCCGTAGTTATGGAATTACTTTGCGTTATAACCCAGTGTTGGAATTAGGTGGTATCAGCTTTAGAATTAGCGACTTTAACTGGAGTGGGGGTACTGATCCATTCTCTGACCCTTCTGAAGTTAAGCCTGTGCGAGGTGGCGTCCGGCAGGATTATTAGAATAGTACTTACGTAAGCTATTACATTTATCGTATTACCAGCATTCAGATTTGCGTCTGGAAATGTTGGAAATTGGATGCGATCGCTTGTTAGTGAGTGTAAATATTTATAGAGACGTTTTGCGAAACGTCTCTACTTCTTAAGCAGAATATCCAAGGCTTGCTGACAAGTGATATTATGTGCGATGTTACCACTCTCATGACATCACCCATAGTTGACGTTTTATTACAAGGGACAAGTTATAAAAAATCTCCACTTCCAGATATTCCGGTGTAATATGCTCTGGTAAAGTTCAATGAGTACAAAAAAAGCCAACTGGTTTCGAGTTGCTTTTCAGTTAAGACAGTCTGTGATTCCCAAAATAATGCCCCAGGTTCTTGCGTCTGGTGTATTTGGCATTTTTATTTCGCTTCTTTATTATTTGGGATTACCTGTCTCTTTGCCTATTTTGAGTGCTTTAGTTCCGAGTATTGTCCTCGGTCTATTATTAGTTTTCCGCACTAACACAGCTTACGATCGTTTCTGGGAAGGTCGAAAGTGCTGGGGAAATTTAGTTATCAATGTTCGGAATTTAGCTCGTCAAATTTGGATCGTAATTGAAGAACAAGGACCAAAAGATAGAGAACATAAAGTTGCTGCTTTGCGGTTAATAGTTGCGTTTACAATTGCCACAAAATTGTATCTTCGAGAAGAACCAATAAACCCAGAGTTACAAGGCTTGATGTCCCCATCGGAATATTTTGTTCTTCAAAGTCGTAGAACTCCTCCTTTAGAAATTGCTTTCTGGGTAAGTGATTTTTTACAGAAGCAACATCGACGCCAACGTGTTAGTCCGGTTCAGGTAACAGCTTTGCAGCATTTGGTAGATAACATTATAGATGCTTTTAGTAGTTGTGAGCGAATCTTACAAACACCAATGCCTCTACCTTATGCTATTCATCTTAAACAGTTGTTGTTAATTTACTGTTTATCATTACCATTTCAATTAGTCAAAGATTTAAATTGGGCAACAGGTTTAGTTGTAGCTTTGATTAGTTTTACTTTGTTTGGCATTGAACAAATTGGAATTCAAATTGAAAATCCTTTTGCTCGTGCTCCGCATAACTTACCTTTAGACGAAATGTGTAACACGATGGTGATTAACATTGAAGATTTAAGCACATTGGCAACTGACAGTTCTTTTGCTCCTACAGAAATATTTTGACCCCCGCACCTCTGAAAGTCAAAATTATCAATCTTTCATCTCCATAAAAGACGTAGAGACGTAAGCTAGCTACGTCTCTACAAGGGTTTCGGACAATGCATAATTAATTTAGGTCGATGTCTAATAATAATTGTTTTTCTGGCGTTGCAAACGTCGAATTTATCGACGTTTTGTAGAGACGTTCCGCGCCTTACGTCTCTACGATACGATTGATCCCAAGGTTATGCAAAGCCTAATTTACGCACTTGTTCGCTTTCTCACCATCCCCAAGTGCCGGCGCCACCTTTGAAGGGTCCAACAATATCGCTGGTAATCCAACCCCCATAAAAGTTACCTGGTTGCGGTTGTACCTTTTCCCCATCGACGTAGCACGCATCCATCATGTGGACGTAAAAAGCTACATAATCTTTCATAGATGCAAACTCTGGTGTCGGTTCGGGGTAAAACCAAGCAGCATTTTGCACTTCTTTGTCACCCACGCGGATATTGTAGTAACCGGCACTTCCCTTCCATTCACAAAAGCTAGAACGGGGTGTCAAAAGTAGATATTCCATTTTGATATCCCCAGGGGGAATGTAGTAACCCGGTGGATGGCTGGTTTCTAAAACACGTTTAGCGCTGTGGGTATCTGCGATAGTTACATCATTAAAGATGATTTGGATGTGTTTGGTTGTGTCTTCTAAGCGAGGTGGACGAGGGTAATCCCAAACCGATTCTTGTCCGGGGTTGGGTTCGATGCGTTGGATGTTCATATAGGGGTTAGGGATTAAGGATTTTTGCATATTAAACCATAGATGCACACAGATAATAACCTGTGATTAATTAATAGACATCTGGTAAAAATTAATTATGCGTTGCCCAAAACCCTTGATTAGACGATTCTGTGCTACGTCTCTACATTCTTTTTCACGACGTTTGTCTAATAGACATCTCCAGAGTCATATGTAGAGACGTAGCAATGCTACGTCTCTACAAGGATTTCGGGCAACGCATAATTAATTTATGGAGATGTCTAATGTAGTTAGCGCTTCAGCGCTAAAGTCAGCCCGCTTTTGGCTGCTGTTGTAGTTTTAGAATATAGCGGGGTGCGATCGCTCAAATAATTGATGAAGATGAATACGAAGTCGAAGAAGTGTTGGAAAATTGGCTTGAGTTCTTAGTGCAACAGCAAATAGAGACAAAAACTAATTACAGATAGTCTTTAACCCGGTAATTTCCGGCATAAACCCGAAAAACTGTGTATTAGGCGCTATCTAGCCTTATCTCCGGTTAATTCCCGGAGATTGTTTTTAGAAAAATATTTATACTACCGTTAGCA
>NZ_JAOWRF010000090.1 GCF_025753815.1 Plectonema radiosum NIES-515
CCCCTCTCCCCTTGTCCCCATATTCCCCAGAAACAGATAGGATCAATAAAGTCAGAATCCATTTTTTCTTTGAATCCACTGGGGAGAACACTGTATGAATCTGGTTGTACTCCAGAATTGGCTGGACAATGCCTCCTTTGCCGTTTTATTTCTCACAATGCTGGTTTATTGGGTTGGGGCAGCTTTTCCGAATCTGTCCGCAGCTCCCGCTTTGGGGACATCTGGTATGGCGATCGCTAATTTGTGTATAGCCACGCTACTAGGAGCGCGATGGATCGAAGCGGGTTATTTTCCTCTGAGCAATCTTTATGAATCGTTATTTTTCTTAACTTGGGGAATTACCACCGTCCATTTAATTGCGGAAAACACTAGCCGCAGCCGATTGGTGGGGGTTTTTACTTCCCCTGTGGCGATGTGCATCAGCGCTTTTGCTACCTTAACATTACCATCAGGAATGCGATTGTCAGAACCTTTAGTGCCTGCACTGAAGTCTAATTGGTTGATGATGCACGTTAGTGTGATGATGTTTAGTTATGCCGCTTTGATGGTAGGTTCGCTGTTAGCGATCGCCTTTCTTTTCGTTACTCGCGGTGAAAATATTCAACTACAAGGTAGTTCTGTCGGTACTGGTGGTTATCGCAGCAACGGCTACCGCTTGCGTAAAGCTGGTGAACTCATTTCTGAACAACCAACACCCGCTGCGGAGAATAATGGCTTTACTCGTAATGAGCGTAATAGCAACGGCAATGGCAAAACAGCAGTTTTGGATACAGTAGTGGCAACACCAATCCAAAATTCGGAACAAACCCTTACACCCCAACGCCTCAGCCTTGCCGAAACCTTAGATAATATCAGTTATCGCATCATTGGGTTAGGATTTCCCCTACTCACAATTGGCATCATTGCTGGTGGAGTTTGGGCAAATGAAGCTTGGGGTACTTACTGGAGTTGGGACCCGAAAGAAACTTGGGCACTAATTACTTGGTTAGTGTTTGCGGCATATCTTCACTCTAGAATTACTCGTGGTTGGCAAGGGCGCCGTCCCGCAATTTTAGCTGCTATTGGCTTTGTTATTGTTTGGATTTGTTATCTGGGTGTGAATCTTTTGGGCAAAGGTTTGCATTCTTACGGTTGGTTTTTTTAAGAATATTATTGTTTTTCCCCTTTCTTATGAGAGGGGAAATTTTTAACAACGAAGTGCAGTCATAATGCCCTCAGACTGGAAGTCTGGGGCTATACGAACAAAGCCCACCTGCGTGGGCTAAATGCGTTTTTTTATATGGTTAGTTTAGTCCGCGTTCGGCTTTGCCGTTGCCGCAGGCTAGGCGGACTTCGTTTGTGTAGCCGCGATTTTAATCGTCGGGTATTAATCAACAATGAGCCGCTCTTTTTGGACTCCTCTCCATGCAAAAATACATCGCACCATCCGATCGCGTCATCTATTTGAACGCAATCAACGTCTATTAGTTGCGGTTTCCGGTGGGCAAGATTCTCTGTGTTTAATCAAATTACTGTTAGATTTACAACCAAAATGGGGATGGCATTTAGGTATCGCTCACTGCGATCATCGCTGGCGTGCTGACTCGCAAGCTAATGCACAGCATGTAAAAAATTTAGCCGAAAGTTGGGAAATATCTTTTTATTTAGAAACCGCTAACGAAGCTTTAAATAGTGAAGCTGCTGCACGAAATTGGCGGTATCAAGCAATGAAAGCGATCGCACTTGAACATAATTACAACTATATCGTTACAGGTCACACAAAGAGCGATCGCGCTGAAACTCTTCTTTACAACTTAATGCGTGGTACTGGTGCTGATGGTTTGCAAGCTTTAACTTGGCAACGCTTATTAACCGATAACATTCTGTTAGTGCGTCCACTTTTAGAAGTCACTCGCGCCCAAACGGGAGATTTTTGTCAAGACTTTCAACTACCAATTTGGGAAGATTCGACAAATGAAGATTTGAAGTACACCCGTAACCGCATTCGCCGAGAGTTAATACCATATTTGCAAGAAAATTTCAACCCCCAAGTTGAATCAGCTCTAGCTCAAACCGCCGAACTTCTGCAAGCCGAAGTGGAATATTTAGAACAAGCAGCCGATCGCTTGCGCTGTGAGGCGATGAGAGGGGGAGTGGAGGAGTGGGAGAGCGGGGAAGTGGGGGAGGTAAGTAAAGAATTATTATTGTCTCCTCCTTTCTTTTTAAAGCTAAATCGTCGCATTTTGCAGAAAGCACCATTGGCGTTGCAGCGTCGGGTCATGCGTTACTGTTTACAACAAATACTTCCATGTGCCCCTAGTTTTGAGCAAATCGAAAAACTAACAGCTTTAATTACAGCACCAAACCGATCGCAAACCGATCCATTTCCTGGGGGTGCGATCGCCAAAGTAGAAAACGATTGGATCGACTTGAAATAGTTAGGAGTTAGAAGTGATGAGTTATGAGTTAATACAGTTGGTGTTAAGGAATTAGTGGTAAAAAATGGTATGTCTGTAAAGACGTTCCGCTGTCCCCGTCTCTACCGCGCTAACAATTGTGGTTGAATCAAACTTAAAATAGTTTGACGCATCTGGGTAATAGTCTGAAGTTGATAATTACCAGTTTCCTCTACTGTAGCCAAAGATTCAGCTATGCCTTGCAGCTTGTGGCGTAAACCGTCGAGAGAATCCTGAGTTGGTTGTAGCGTTTCTTGATAAACATTAACTTTCGCCCAGTATTCAGCAGTAGCTATTCGCAACAACTGCAAGTTTTCTTCCAGCACTTTTAGTTCTTGGCGCTTCTGCTCTTGCTCTTGAATTTGATTGTTTAACGTTTTCTCGGTTAGTTCAATTTGAGAACGTATCTCTTGAATCTCACGTTCTAAGTTTTGTAGTTCCTCCGACTGTTGTTGTTGTTGCGCCTCAAGTTGCTGCAAAATTGGTACTAAATCTATTTTGTACTCATCATCATTAGTAGATGAATGTCCTTGTTGGCGATGTAATACCGCTTGGTGTTGTTTAAAAGACTCGTGCCGATGTAATAAACTGCGCCGTTGTCCCACCAATGTTTCATTCAACATTTGGTATAAGTCTTTTTCATCTGCCAATTCCATTTCTAAATTGATTTGGTCATTGTCAGATGCTTGATTTAACTTATTTTGCAGTTCGTCGATAATGTCTTGTTTTAATTTCAGTTCTACTTCTTGCTCGTGGACAAAGCTAGAGTCAATTTGCAACTTTTCGTGCAAGTCCTGCACTAAAAGTTGCAGTTCTTGTAGGGGCATTTTCTTTAAAGCTTCGACATTAACTTGCTCGCCAACAACTACATCGCCAGAAATAGCCACCAAAAATTGAATTTGCTCGTGTAAATCTTCTTGGTGTTGTAATTGCACATGAAGCATTCGAGCGCATTCAAGTTTGGTGGTCAGAGATGTTGTATTTATTTTCAACTCTGCTGTTTGCTGCAAGACTGCATTTTCGGCTTGTTGCCATTCAATTTGGCAATCGCACTTTGTTTGCTCTAGCTGGTCAATTTCTGCTTGCTGTTGAGTAGCGGCAGTTTTGAGAGATTCTAATTGTTGCCAGTGTGGATTAAGAGTAGCTTGCTGGCTTTCCACCATTTCTAAGGCAAAATTAAGATGCTCTCGCACTGTTACGTTTGGATCAACTTGACTTGTTAGGCGATCGAGCAACTCGCTCAACACCCGGCTTTGCTCCTCATCCAAAACATTCCCTTTCTGGAATTCGGCTTCATGTTCCTCCAAGCGACGTTGCTCACCGCGCAAATGCTCCCAAGCACCTTCTAATTCTTGCCGATTGCGCTCAAATTCTTCTCGCAACCGTTCTATTTCCTGTTTTAATGTATCAACTTCTTGCTTTTCGGCTTCCAGACGTTGAAAATCATCATCCATTTGTTGCAGTTGTTCTGCACGGGCTTCTATTTCCATTTCCCGGCGATTTAACTCTTGTGCCTGAAATGTCAGTGACTCTTTCCACTGGTCAATTTCTTCTTCTTTGAGCTTAAATTTTTCTACTTGACGAGAAAAATTCTGCAAAATATTAACTAGCGGACGCCCTGCTTCTTGAATTCTCTGCACTTGACGCTGAGGATTCAATTCAACCAGTACTAGTGCACCGTCATTTAATTTGCTGGCGTCTTCAGATGCAATCACTTCTTCTGAAACATTACTCCAATTTTGGTCTGTCCGTTGACAAGCCATCAATTTCAGTTCTGTTTTAGAACCACCACCGAGTAAGCCGCCTTTTTGTTTTTGTACTTCTGCTAAATACAGCACACCGCTATTCCTTTTGATGTACTTAACGCCCTATATTGGGCTAGAACTTAAATAATTGCGTAAATTTGTCTTACTTCACCTATGTAGGAAAATAAGACAAACAAAACTATTTATAGACGCGAGATTTCGTCTTGATATTTATAAAATCAACTTATCGCGTCTTTACATTTTGTACTGGTAGCAGTTGTGATGACTACCGTGTTATCACTAGCATTGTAAAAGTATATTAAACAAAGTTAAGGTTTGAAGTTAGAGGATGTTTTAAAAAAAGGGCAAAATTAACATTGAATATAAATAAAATGACTTGGAGCGGCTTTTAGCTAAATGTACGGAAATTTAAATGAAATTGATATTCGTAGTATTCTTCAATTGATTTCGTTGGGGCAGCGAACAGGGCAATTATTTGTAGAAGCCCGTAGCTGTCACAATAGCAACCAACTTAGTGTAGACGAAGTAATCAGACAGGGTTCTTGGTCTGAGTTTAAACAACAGTCTTGGTACCTATTTTTTCTCAATGGGAAAATTATCTATTGCCAAGATAGCGACAGCAGTTTGACAAGAATTGCCGATTACTTGCGTCATTACCGAGTCCAGACACGACTTGACAAAGTGCAACTTGCCTACCTAGAAACACTAAATGCTCCAGAGTACAACTATCTTTGGACGCTTTTAGAGCGGAATATTATTCAACCAAAAGTAGCACAAACTATTATCCACGGCTTAGTGCATGAAACTTTGTTTGACTTGCTGAGTTTACATCAAGGTAGCTTCATTTTCGATTTGGGTTCGGCATTTGCCCCGCAATTAACTACCTTAGAGATTGCTCCCCTTGTCACCAAAATTATGAAGCAGATGCAAGAGTGGAAGTTGTTTTATCCGCATATTCAATCTCCCGATCAATTTCCGGTGCTTGCTGATATAACTGAACTACGCTCCTCACTGCCATCCTCTACGGTGAATAAGTTACAACAGTGGGTTGATGGTAAAACATCTTTGCGTCAATTGGCTCGGTATCTAAATCGAGACGTTTTGACAGTTGCGAAAGCAATATATCCATACGTGCAACAAGGTTGCGTGCATTTAGTATATTCAAATACATCTAAGGTGACAGAAATACAACAGAGGAAACAAGAGTTATTACAAAAGGCACGCATAGTTTGTATTGACGACACGGCTACGATTTGTGAGAGTGTAGAGTCTATTTTGAAACCACTTGGTTATGAAGCGATCGCCTTCACCAATCCCCTAGAAGCGATCGCCTGTGTTTTTCAAATCAAGCCAAATCTAATTTTATGCGATATAACCATGCCAGAGTTGGATGGTTACGAAATTTGTGGAATGCTGCGACATTCAACAGCATTTCGGCTCGTGCCGATTATCATGCTAAGTAGTAAAAATGCATTTATCGATCGCGTTAGAGCAAGGATGGTTGGGGCATGTGATTATTTAACAAAACCATTTACAGACACTGAATTGCTAATGCTTGTAGAAAAATATCTCAACTATAGTCTTGTTTGGCGACACAACCGAGACGTCAGACTTGTTGATTCAATCCCAGATCGAGTCAGAGATAATATCACAGAATCAGCAAGACTGGGCAATGGGGACTAGGGACTGGGGGGATGGGGGAGATGGGGGGGATGGGGGGATGGGGAGAAAGAACAATTACCAATTACCAATTACCAATTACCAATGCCCGATTAAAACGATATTATCTAGTAAATTAGTGAAAAATAGAATAAATTTATACACTAAATGCTTCCGGAGAAGTCAGGGAATGCTCCAGATAGGGAAACGTCTACATCAGGAGGTAAATTAGGCATTTATGAGTACAGTTCTGATTGTGGAAGACAGTGTGGCACAAAGGGAGATGATTACAGACCTCCTAAAAGCGAGTGGCTTAACAGTCACCCACGCAAGTGACGGATTAGAAGCGTTAGAAGCAATTCAAACCACAGCTCCTGATCTAGTGGTATTAGATATTGTCATGCCCAGGATGAATGGCTATGAAGTTTGTCGTCGGCTAAAGTCAGATCCAAAAACCCAAAATGTGCCTGTAGTCATGTGTTCTTCCAAAGGTGAAGAATTCGATCGCTACTGGGGTATGAAACAAGGCGCCGATGCCTACATAGCTAAACCGTTTCAGCCAACCGAGTTGGTAGGAACAGTCAAACAACTGCTACGAGGATAAGGATGGAAAAAACATGGTTAAGTTACCGGACTTTTTAGGAGGCAGCGGTCAAGACCACTTCCGTCCTGAATTTCAAGTAGAAAGTCCTGAAGGTGAATTACATTTACGGTTTTACATTCCCTCGCATCAAGAGTTTGCACTCCCAGCCACAGGCATCCGCGAGGTAATTGAACTAAGTCCTGATAGAATTACTCCAATTCCTAATGCTTCTGGTTTACTTTTGGGTACTCTAAATTTACGAGGTCGAGTAATTTGGGTGGCTGATTTGGGTCAATTTTTAGGACAAGTAACTCCGTTAAATACCGACAAAGCAGAAATTCCGGTGATTGCTATAGAAGAGCAAGACACAATAGTCGGTTTAGCAGTAGAACAAATTGGTGGCATGGACTGGCTTGATATCCAGCATCTAATCGCACCAAATAACGTGCCAGATGCGATGGCTCCCTTTTTGCGGGGAGAGTGGTTATTAGATGCTCAAAAAAATCAGTGTCTGCGACTGCTAGATCAAATAGCTATTTTGCGGAGTGCGCGGTGGGCAGGATGAAATTGGGAGGCAGGAAATGGAAGCAAATATAGACGAATACTTAGAAATTTATAAACAAGCTTGTACGGCATACGCGCAACAAAACTATGAAGTTGCCGCCACTTTAGTTGACTCTGTGGTACAAAATTTACCCGATGACGCTAACTGCCATTTATTGCGGGGTCACGTTTACTATGTTTTGCAACAATACGATGTGGCATCGTCAGAATACCAAAAAGTTTTGGAGTTGAGTGACGATCAAGAAATTATTAGTTTTGCTCGTAATGGTCTTGAGAACGTCAATCAATATCAGCAAGAAGAACAAATTGTCGAGGTAAATAATGAGCGGATAAATTCTAGGGAGTCTGAGGCTAGGATGGGCGCAGGCAATGAAAATAATAACTTTGATTTCATCTCTGATAGTGAGCATCCGCAAGCTGTGGAGGTGATTGAAGAACTATCTTTTAGTAGCCCATTTGAAATGCCCGAAGACAGTACCGTATTTGGTACGTCACTAGAATTTTCAGATCCTATTGGCAATAATCCTTTTGCTTTGAATGCAGAATCAAAATTAGATTCAAGTAATTTGGAGGAACAATCAAAGTTAGATTTGCCAGCTTTCTCGCCAGAAGATATCTCAAAAGCTAGTAAAGAGCTAGGAGGTGGTGCAAATTCTCCGGAAGATAATTCTTTAATTGAGAGCCATAACAATAGCGGTTCGCCTTTTGAAGATGTATCATCAACAGGCAATAGCTTAGAAAAACCTGCTGATTTTTTGATTGTTGAAAATACCCAAGGATTAATTAGTGAAGAATTTAAGTATCAACTAAATAATGTTGAAGATGAAACTTTATTTTTGAGCGAAGTATCCAGCAAAAATCAATCAAAACCAACAAATAATTTGGGATACAGCAGTCAAGAAAATAATTTTAACAATTCATCATTAAATGGTAATTTTGCTTTGAAGGAAAAGTCTGAGGATTTAGACTCAACTTCTAAAAAACAAAACGGATTAGATGATGACGATAGTTTTGACTTTGAGGCTTTTGAGTCTGCTTTTGGTTCAGATACTTTAACAGATGAGGAAGATACAAACAGTATAATTAGTCGAAATACTTCCAAAAGCAATAACATTGAGTTTTTAGACGACTTTGATGCCTTTGACGATTTAGGAAACATTCCTGGTTTTGACATTACAGCAGGAAGTTCTAGTTTCGGCGAAGTCTCAGTACCTTCTGCTTCATTGGAAATCAGTAGTAAAGTACGCAAAAAAGCTTCGCAAGTTCCCCCAACTGCGGAAAATAGCGATCGCCATTCGGAGACGCTACGCGATCGCGATTCGGAACTCTTCACCATGACTGGTTCCCAAGAAGCAGTCCCCGTCTTTACCCAAACAGATGTCTCAAAAGTAGAACCTGTTGTTAATGTCGAGCAAGGCTTATTAGCACCATTAGAAAATGCTCTCCTGGAACAAAAACAATGGATCATTGCTGGGACTGTGGGTATTGTTTCGGCTGTAGTTGTCGCTGTAGTTAGTTTCGGCGCAGCTAATTTGTCTGCCCCGCAACAACGCGAAGGAGTGCGAAATACAGGCTGGGTAATGGCTCTAGCTGCCGGGATTGCTAGTTTTGGTACAGCTAGCTTTATGGGAAATCTCACACTCAAACAAATTAGCCGCACAACTAAGGATCTACAAACTCAGTTTGATGCGGTGCGTCAAGGAAATCTCAACGCCCAAGCCACGGTGTATTCTGAAGATCAATTGGGGCAGTTAGCCGCTAGCTTCAACGAAATGGCGAGGGTAATTTTCAGTACCACAAATGAAGCTCAACGCAAAGCTGATGAACAAGAAGAAGCAAAAGAAAATCTCCAACGCCAAGTGATTCGGCTGTTGGACGATGTGGAAGGAGCTGCCAGGGGAGATTTGACAGTGCAAGCTGAGGTGACAGCTGATGTTTTGGGAGCAGTTGCGGACGCTTTTAACTTAACAATTCAAAATTTGCGGGATATCGTCCAACAGGTGAAAGTGGCAGCGCGGGAAGTGACAAAAGGAGCCACCAATTCCGAAACTTTTGCTAGAGCATTATCTAGTGATGCTTTGCGACAAGCTGAGGAGTTGGCAGTGACTTTAAATTCCGTGCAGGTGATGACAGATTCGATTCAGCGGGTAGCGGAAGCAGCGCGAGAAGCTGAAACTGTCACTCGTGAAGCTAGCGCTTTTGCGCTTAAAGGTGGGGAAGCGGTAGAAAACACTGTGGCGGGGATTTTGGAAATTCGTGAAACCGTAGCAGAAACTACCAGAAAAGTCAAGCGGTTGGCGGAATCTTCCCAAGAAATTTCTAAAATTGTAGCGTTGATTTCGCAAATTGCTTCTAGAACCAATCTGTTAGCGCTGAATGCTAGTATTGAGGCAGCACGAGCTGGAGAAGCCGGAAGAGGATTTGCGATCGTTGCTGATGAAGTGCGTCAGCTTGCAGATAGGTCGGCTAAATCTTTAAAAGAAATTGAAGAAATTGTCCGGCAAATTCAGAGCGAAACTAGTTCTGTAATGACGGCAATGGAAGAAGGCACACAACAGGTTATTCAAGGTACAAAATTAGCAGAAGAAGCCAAGCGATCGCTTGAAAATATCATTCAAGTCGCAAATCGCATTGATATTCTTGTGCGTTCTATCACTACTGACACTGTAGAACAAACGGAAACCTCTCGCGCTGTGGCTCAGGTAATGCAGTCTGTGGAACTCACAGCCCAAGAAACCTCCCAAGAAGCACAGCGAGTTTCTGGTGCTCTACAACACTTAGTAGGTGTATCCCGTGACTTAATCTCCTCTGTTGAACGTTTCCGAGTGGAAACCCTGGAAACAAGGTAATTTGTCAATAGTTCAAAGTCGAAATATTGACTATTAACTATTGACCATTAACTATTGACTCTTGATTATTGACTAAAAAATTATGCTGCCGGAACAACAACAGCGCATTTTAGGTTACTTTATTGAAGAAGCAAGAGACCACCTGAATACGATTGAGCAGGGGTTGTTAAATCTCCAGAGTACCCTGAACGACCCGGAAATGATTAACGAAGTTTTTCGGGCAGCTCACTCTATAAAAGGAGGAGCAGCAATGCTTGGTCTGAGTAGCATTCAGCACACATCTCATCGCTTGGAGGACTGTTTCAAAATTATCAAAGAGCATCCGGTTAAAATTGACCAAAAGTTAGAATCTTTGTTTCTTGGTGTTTCTGATACTTTGAAAGCGCTATTAGAACATTTGACTGGATCTTTTGGTTTAACAGAAGATGCTTCTAACACTTTGATGTCAGAAGCGGAGCCGGTCTTTCAATGGTTATACGAGCATTTGGAAATGCTTGTACAACAAAGTAGTAATCAAGCAACAAGTAATACAGAAATAACTGCACCAAGTAAGAAATTTACGTTGCCGGAAATATCTAAATTACATGCAATACCAGAAACTATAACTGTGGGTGAGTTTCAGGCTCTGGTGGTGCAAAAACTACGGGAAATGTTGCAATTATTCAAGCAATCACCAACACTAGAAACTCGACAAAAACTGCAAGATTGCTGTTATGAGTTAGCGAGATTCGGTGAGTTGTTGAATTTTGCGAATTGGTGTGGTTTGTGTAGTGACGCTGGAAGTGCGATCGCTAATCCCGAAAACAGCTTTCTAACTTTAGCTAAACCTGTTATTACTGAAATTAAACAAGCTTTAGAATTAGCTACACAAAACAGAGATAGCGAAATTGCCATAAGTCAGCAAATAAAAGCACTTTTGGGTGTCTTAGAAATTGACTTATTAGAAATAAGTGATAATTTTATTTCTGAACCATCGATAGATAAAAATTTCAGATCAGCTAGCACTCTCAGCACTAATAATGTTGATATAGCCGCACAGACAGAAAATGATTTTGCTGATGATGCTGTCAATTTACATTTCGAGTTTCAGCCACAAGACAGTATAAGCAGTTTAAGTGATTTATCAACACCATTAAACTTTGATAGTCAAGACACTATCAATAGGTTAACTGAGTTATCCGCATCTGCGAACCTAGACCAAGATAATTTTGCGGATATATTTTCAAGCGATCGCAACAATAGTCAAGACGACAAACTGCTGAATAATACAAGCATTGATTTGAATGGACCAGAGGTAGGAATAGCTGAGTTAAATGCTCTTGCGGACTTTTTTGAAGGTGAAACTCCTGATTTGGATGAAACTTGGCAAAAAGTAGAAATTTTAGATGATACCTCACATGATGAATTGAAAATTAATATCAGCAACGACACTGAGGATGTTGATAACGATTTTGCCGATTTACTTTCTTTTGAAAAAGAACCTAGCAGCAATAATTACCAAACAAATACTACTGCAACCGAAGATTTAACTCTTTTACAGCTATTTGACGATAACTTCTCAGAACAAATATCCCCATTTCCAGAAACAGGTATTACAAACCTTGAGTTAAGTGATAATTCTATTAGTCACGAAATTTTGCCAGAAGTAGCATATAGTTCAGATCGCATTGCCTTGAATAATGAATCATCGGAAGATGAAGATGTAGTAGAGGATTTATTGGCATTAAAACTCAATGAAAATGAATTATTTGACCTAGGAAAAGTAACTCAACCAGAAGAGGAAGATGTAGTAGAGGATTTATTGGCATTAAAACTCAATGAAAATGAATTATTTGACCTGGGAGAAGTCACTCAACCAGAAGCTGAGAATATAAATGCAACTTTTACCTCAGGAAAAACTTCCTCCGGGAATGACCTTGATAGCGGAGAAGAACTATTCCCTGAGCAAGATCATAATTTTGAACACTCTTTTGTAGAAACAGCGAATGGAAATTTGGTAAAGGAAATTCCTCAAATTAATCAGCTAGAAAAAAATAGTCAAAGCCAAAAAGAAAGCTTTGATTTAGATAGTCTTTTAACTGGGGAAAAAGAGAGAATACCAGATAATAAATCAGAAATAGCTGATTTATTTGATTTTTTAAACTTACCAACAACCGCAGAAAGTTATCAATCAGAAGAGGATTTAAACGACTTTTGGAGTCAGAAAACCGAAGAAGAACAAAAACAGGAATTTAATCCGGAAATTGAGCAGTATGCAGTAAAAGCGTTAGAAGCAAGTTTATTTGCCGCTGCTGCTTCAGGTGATATTTTTGGTAGTAGTGAGCAAGGGTCAGAAGAAAATGTTGATACCGAAGATGAAGATATCACTTTACCACAGGAAGATTTGATATTTGCCTCGGATGTGGGTGATGATTTATTTGCTCAATTCACATCAAACGAGTCAGAGATTGAACTGTTTAGCGATCGCCAATCTTCCCAAGATATTCACAACCTCCCCCAACAGCATACCACCCCCTTGCAGCCAGAAAACTTATCGGCGGCGATGCTTCCCGAAGCTGTGGATATCGTTCCCGAATTTACTACATCTGACGCTTCTGTTAAATCATTTGAAGAGGAAACTAATTTATTAGATACTCCTTTTGATTATTATAATTCGCTAAATATAGAAGATACACCAAAAATTGACACCACAGAAAGTTATTTAGTAGAATCAGAAGATTTATTTGCTAGAGAAATTTCAGTAGATATCGGTTTGGCAGAAACTTCTCAATTACCACAGTTAGAAGCAGATATAGAAGTTGTTCCGGAGGTAAATAATCGCTTAGAAGCTGCTTTAAACTTCAGAGAAACACATTTTTATCCAGATGAAAGTTTAACAGAGTCAGAACTGAATTTAATTAATGATTTATTTTATCAAGAAAATTTACTGCCAGAGGCAAATCAGGACTTTATCCTAGAAACGGCTATTGAAGAAAATACACCAAAAGCTGTAGAAAGTGATGAGAATGATTTATTTGTCAAAGAAAATTTACTTGGGGAAGAAAATCATCAAGAGGTATTTCTAGAAACGGATATTGAAGAAAGTACTTCCCTTGCTGTATTGGAAGTAGCAGACGATGAAGATTTATTGGAAATACCAGAATCGGAAGATGCTTTTAACGAGTCAACTTCAGAAGTTGAGATAATTGAAAATGAATCTGTGGCATTAGAGTATATCAGAGCACAAGCTAAAGCCATAGAAGATGCAGATCAGGCAAATTTAGTCTCTGTTTTAGATGAATTTGCCGACTTAGAAGCACTACTAGAAGAGGAACTAACATCTACTCCTGATATTGAGATATCAGACATGGATTTTGCTGACTTAGAAGCGTTGCTGGGTGAGGAAAAAGCATCAACGATAACACCAACTGTTAATAATGTTACTAATCAGACTGTATCCTCAGAACTACCAGATGAATTTGGTGATTTACAGAAACTATTGAAAGAAGCAGATCAAACGATATCGTATTCACCAACGGGAACATCAAGCAAAGGGAAAAATCAACGTACTCCACGTCGGGGTGCGAGATTTGAAGAAACAATGCGGGTGCCGGTGAAGCATCTAGACGATATGAGTAACTTAGTTGGGGAGCTGGTAGTAAATCGCAACACCTTAGAACAGGATCAAGAACGTCAGCGACAATCTTTAGATAATTTGTTGCATCAGATACAACAACTTTCCGATGTGGGAGCGAGGATGCAAGAATTATACGAGCGATCGCTTCTGGAAGCTTCTTTATTAGCGAGTCGTAAACACAAAGAATCTCTCCCCCTGGTCAATGATTCAAATACCGACAGAGGATTTAGCGAACTAGAAATGGATCGCTTTACTCCCTTCCACACGCTTTCTCAAGAAATGATTGAATTGATCGTGCGAGTGCGAGAGTCAGCGAGTGACATTGACTTTGTTACCGATGAAACTGATCGGGTAGCACGACAGTTTCGACAAGTAACTACTCAATTGCAAGAAGGACTGACAAAAGCGCGAATGGAACCTTTTTCTCAAGCTACCGATGGTTTGCAACGAGGAGTGCGCGACACTGCAATCAAGTATGGCAGACAAGTGGAACTTGTGATTGAAGGTGGAGACACTTTCATCGACAAAATGATTGTAGAGCATTTGAAGACTCCTTTAAATCATATGCTCAATAATGCGATCGCTCACGGCATTGAAACCCCAGAAATCCGGCAACAGCAAGGTAAACTATCTGTGGGAACAATCACCGTCCGTGCTTTCCACCAAGGCAACCAAACGATTATTTCTGTTAAGGATGACGGTGCAGGTATTAACATAGATCAAGTGAAAGCAAAGGCGATCGCTCAAAATTTAATTAGCACCGAAAAAGCCCAAAGCATGTCTCCCATTGAGGTGTATGACTTGCTGTTTGAACCGAATTTCAGCACCAAAGACCAAGCTGATGAATTATCTGGTCGTGGTGTCGGTATGGACGCAGTTCGCACTTCAATCAGCGAAATTCGTGGTGCAATTACTACTGATTCTACCCAAGGCTTGGGAACTACTTTCACAATTCGTTTGCCGCTGACTTTGAGTATTTGTAAAGCTTTGTGCTGCGTTTCCGACAAAGCGAGAATTGCCTTCCCGATGGATGGTGTGGAAGATACTTTAGATATACCTGCGAAAAATATTCACACCAATGCCGAAGGACAGTCATTTATATCTTGGCGCGATACAATTCTACCATTCCGACCGCTGAAAGAACTTTTAACTTTCAATCGGTTACTCAGCCGAGGTAACGTTTATGGCGGAAATCGCGACGATGATATGATTTCTGTGATTGTCGTGCGATCGGCAAATACCTTGATTGCCCTCCAAATAGATCAGGTACTCAGCGAACAAGAAATTGTGATCAAGCAGTTTGAAAGACCGGCACCAAAACCGATTGGTGTCGCTGGTGCTACCGTCCTCGGTGATGGTCGAATTATGCCGATCGCTGATGTCCTAGAAATAATTGACATCTTCCAAGGACGCACAGCAAAACAAAGTGGTCTCAGTCTCTGGGAAAAAAATACTTCTACTACCGCAGAAACACTTACTAAGATTGACCCGACAGTGTTAATTGTCGATGACTCAATTACAGTCCGCGAGTTGCTTTCTCTTACCTTTAATAAAGCCGGTTATCGCGTAGAACAGGCGCGTGATGGTCAGGAAGCTTGGGATAAACTCCGCTCCGGTCTCCCTTGCGATATTGTATTTTGCGACATCGAAATGCCCCGTTGCGATGGTCTGGAGTTGCTTTCTCGCATCCAGAAAGACTCTAGCCTCAACCAGTTACCCATTGCTATGCTCACCTCGCGTGGTGCAGATAAACACCGACAAATGGCAGTACAATTAGGTGCTAGTGGTTACTTCACCAAACCTTATCTCGAAGAAGCTTTACTCGAAGCTGCTTCACGGATGCTCAAAGGAGAAAAACTGATTAATAGTGCTAATAACGTTTAATAACAGTAGTCAGCGATTCATCGCTTAATTTTGGGCACTCTTCGTGCCCACTACGATCTGCTTCAAACCCCATCACCAGTAGACCAAATGCGCTCTTTTTGATAATTTAGCCCATCTTCTTACAGAAATGGTGTCAACCAAAGGATTGGTAATAGACATCTCCATAAAAGAGGTAGAGACGTAGCTAGCTTACGTCTCTTGGGGTTTGGGCAACGCATAGTTCATTTCTGGAGATGTCTAATAGACATCTTTGAAAAACAATGTAGAGACGCGAAATACGAAGTCTCTACAAAGGTAGTAGACAATGCATAGTTCATTTCTGGAGATGTCTAATAGACATCTTTGAAAAACAATGTAGAGACGCGAAATACGAAGTCTCTACAAAGGTAGTAGACAATGCATAGTTCATTTCTGGAGATGTCTAATAGACATC
>NZ_JAOWRF010000191.1 GCF_025753815.1 Plectonema radiosum NIES-515
CTTATTCAATATAGCGAGTGCACAACTTCTTGTCAACTGTTTTCTCAAAAAATATTTTGGGACTTTTCCTAAACCACCCAAATCCTACTCCCCACAACCCTTTTAACCCACTAGAATTAACCCATCCAAAAATTCGAGGATTACTAAGCTCGTGATTTTTCAGTCGTCATCTAGATTTGATGAGTGATCCCATCGCACTCCACTTTTGATCAAGTTGACTGTTGCCTCCACAAACTATCTTCTACTTTCTTTGGGGTATTACCAAACTACGATCAATATCTTCTAGATCCGCACAACCCCTCACTGCAATCCCTATATCTAGCTTTGAGCGTACTAGTTCCATGTGACCTCACTCACTCCTACTTTTCCTCTTACAGCCAGTCCCCAGTAGATAGCCTTTCCTCAAAATACAGCTTTGGCAATGGGTGTCAAAGCTTTAAGAATGTCGAAGCCACCACCCATCCGACTTCACCACTGTGCATCAATATAGTGCGATCGCACTATATCGATTTGTCTGACACCATGATTAGAAACCATCGCTGCTTTCGCTTTCTCTTCTACTCCAAGCCAAAGCATCATCCCCACGTTCAATGCCTTTCATCCCTAAAGCCTATCCTCACTATGACTCCACCCATTCCTAATCTTTCCAAGTTCTGCCTGGATTTTATTCTTGAGCAAAATATCTAAATTCACCATGTTCCCCCTCTTCATCAGGAATTTTTCAATTTGACAATGTTCAAAAATTCGCAAATTCTAACCCAGGTGGTAAAGTCAACTCGTTGCGCTTTTGTCTTGGACCCTGCTGACCCAAGACAAAAGCATCCACCCTCAGACAAAGCGCTTGATAGCCAGCAGCCTAGGGACGTTTTACAAGAGCGTGGGTTAGTCCTCGGTCACGATGAAGATCAAAGTTGAAACCATTGGGGACTAGCAGGAGTGTTTTCATAACTCTTCGCTGCCACATGTTCAATACTATAAGTTGCCATCGTACTCAAAACCATACCAATACCTGCTATTGAACCACCTCTTGCAGTAGCAAGTTCTCCATCTTGATGAGCAAGAGGCTGAAATGCCATTGGAGCAATCAAAAGTGGCATTTGTAATAAACTGTCCCAAAACTTTCGTACTCAGGTTAATTGAACTTATATCTAGTAGTACCCGGGGTCTAATCTTGAATCGCTCAAAGGCAGCTCGATTATCTCGTCAAATTACTTCATCCCATGCACCACTGCTGTAATAGTCAAGTACTTTTTGAGATAAAGCGTTAGTTCCTAGCTTTTCGTATTCAAATAAGTTAATCGGTTTGAGTTGGGTACTGGTGTCTTCAATATTGTGTCTGTAAAAATTGTCATGCATCGTTTTGATCATTTTAGGCAACTACTTTCAAATTAGGATAATTGTAAAGCTGCTGCTATTTAACAGACACAATAATCTGGTTCCTTATACATCTCCATCAAAGACGCACAAATGTAGCAGTTGGTAGTCTCTACAAAGGTTTTGGGCAACGCATAATTAATTTATGGAGATGTTTCTTGATATCCCAACGACCGAAAATATATTATGAGGCGATCGCACTTATAAAAATCGAGTGGATGATTGTCGCTATTGCAACGCATCTCCACTCGTAATTTCGCCAATCAGACTACTTCAAATTCACACAGTTACAGCTAAATTTAACGCGATTCAGTTCCCTGATTTGGGCTACCTACTACAGAATCGTTTCCGGGTGCTTCTGGTTTAGCTGTAGGTTTAGCATCACTCTCAGCGGCAACACCAGTTTTGCGGGTTTCCTCTTCGATGGTGGTTTGATAGCCACCTGATGCATCTGCTGTGTTATCTGGAGTTTTGGACTTTTCTTCAGAAGACATAATTACATTCCTTTTGTTTATTCTTTACGATCATTTTAAGAAGATAGGAAGTGCAATTTCATCTCTCTAAAATGTAATTCTGGCTGATTCCTCCATCTGTCGGAAGGATGATATAAAACTCACTTATATTGAAATATTTGGGCAAAAAACTGTTTCATTGCTCGCCACGATCGCTCGTCTGCATTTTTGTTATAAGCTACTCCCTTGGAGGGGTCGTCACCTGATTCTGGATTGGTGAAGCTATGCACTGCCTGTGGATAAGATACAAGTTGCCACTTCACATTAGCTTGTCGCATTTCTGTTTCAAAAGCTTTAACTTGTTCTTTTGGCACAAGGGGATCGTTAGCACCATGCAATACTAATACTTTCGCTTTAATATTTTTGGCATCGCTGGGGTTAGGGGTATCAAGGTTGCCGTGAAAACTGACTACTCCTGCAATATTCGCACCACTACGAGCAAGTTCTAATACTGTACCACCTCCAAAACAGTAACCTATGGCCGCAATGCGTTTAACATCAGTTAAGGAATTTTGTTGTAAAACTTGTAACCCGGCAGTAGCGCGATCGCGCATCAATTTTCTATCTTGACGATAAATAGTTGCTTGTGCTGCCGACTCTTGGGGATTTTTTGGTCGAATTCCTTTGCCATACATATCAATCGCAAAAGCGACATAACCAAGTTTAGCTAATTGCTCTGTGCGTTTTTTCACATAAGATTGCAATCCATTCCATTCATGAACAACTAATACACCAGGGCGTTTTCCTTGAATAGCGTCATCGTATGCCAGATAACCTTCTAAAACTGCATTTCCGTGTTTGTACTCAACCATTTTCGTTTGAATGGCTGCCAGTGTCTGTGCAGAAGTTGATAATAGAACCACAGGTGCTACTAAAACAGAAAACAAGAATTTCATAATTGCTGCAAAATACCTTTAGGGTAGTTTATGGCAAAAAAAGATTATTTAAAAGGACTGTTGGGTGGGCACTTCTTTTTTATCTTGATAAGTAAGTGGGCGATAAAAATTCAATGTATGTAAACAAATATAAAATCAGTGTAGGGCGCTAACACACCCGACAATTTTGGGACTATATGATATAAATTCACCTGGGTGGGCTAATTCTATATATTTTGAGATGAAGACGGTATCAAACCTCAGCAACCGCTATCAGATAAGAATGATTTTATTGCTTAGTTGTCCTGCGGCATCAACGTCATACATAAATAATTGGAATATCGGCAACAAGTTTAAGATTTGTCACTTTGTGTTCGCTGAGATGGTGGAATTGGATGATGATGGAACGTAGAGAGTTGCCGCTCACGGGAACTAAAATATTGTCGCCGTGTTTGAGGTGAGTCAAGATGCAAGTGTGGAAAAAGGGAAGCGTGGTAAGTAAGCATTATTCAACTTCAAATATGTTTTTATTTCGTAGTGAGTACTAAAGTACTCAGAAAAAATAAGCAGCTCTTGCCCAACCCAAAATTATAAAGGATTGTCAAACCTAAATAAACATGATGCCCTCAGAAAAAATAGGCGATCGCTCTGGCTAACCTTAAATTATAAACCTAAATAAACATAATGCCCTCAGGCGCTTTAGCCTGGGGCTATAGAAACGAAGTCCGCTCCCGTGGTTCGCGCTTATCCGCATTTATGGTGCGAACCACGAAAGCAGAACACCGCACCATAAATGTGGGTGTTGGGTACTTATAAACTCGTCATCACATGAGCTAATTCACTAGATAAATCAACATCACATTCATGCCGTTTCTTAAATAAAACTCCAGCTAAAAAGTAATAATCGCCAGAATAAAACGCCATTTTATTTTTTCTTAATTCTTCGATGTGTTTTTTGACTTTTGGCTCAGAACTATAGTACCCAAATTTCAACGGCAATAGGACAAAGTTATTAACACTATAGCCGTTTTCTTTCGCATTTTCAATTGTACTTATGGGATTAGAATAACTAGATAGTAAAAGTAATACATTGTCATAACCTAATAACAAAAGATCGTTAGTAATTGCAGCTCCATCTAGACCACCAAATAACAATGGCATATAAATATCTTTGTCTGGTGCAGGCAAATATGGGGGATTAGCAATTAGATACTCAGCTTGAGGTTTAGAGGATTCAAACAAACATGAATTATTGATTACGTATTTTTTCGCAAGATTATATTCATCAATTGTCGAATTAGCGACTTTACAGGCAGAAGTATTTAATTCAAATCCATGTATTACACCATCAAATTTGTTTCTTAATAATGAATTGATAACGGGACTGCCATCTCCAGAGCCAAATTCAACGACAGACTCGTCATTTTGGCAATTTCTGATGACAAGGTTTTCCAAACAGTTGGAGTAAAAGTTAGATTCTTCGGGACAAACAAAAATGTCTTTCATGGGAGTTGAATTTTATGATATAATTAGCGTAAATATTAGCTATTAGCTAAAAAAAAAAACCAGAAACTGTTCCTTTAGCTAATAATTAGTAACTAAAGGAATGTTTTGATAAGCACGTTTCACTAACACAATTAAGAAATAAAATTCAAAAGGCAAGAAAAAACTTGCCACATTTAATTTTTATTTTTTAAGTTGTTCCATTTATTTGATGAGTGAAGCCGAATGTTCAGCCCTGCGTATCGATCGCATGACAGCAGCAGCAGCGCGATCGCCCATCAATTTCTCTTGGTCATACCCCAGCACCAGTTCCCACGCATCGGAGGGATATTGTTCTGCCAAAGGCAAACCGACATCATCCAGCATCCAACGTCCGTGGCGTTCGTCTTCCCTGATGTGCAGTTCCCAATAACCCATTGCCGCTTCCGACAGTTGCAATCGTTGCGCCGCCGTGAGATAATTTCTATAAGCTGCGGGTCCTGCCACTTCAAAATAAGTTAACCCCCCAGCATAACGCAGAAAATAACGCTTGCGCTCCGTCACCAAAAAGTTATGATTAGCGCTAGCTAGTACTTGCCAAGGCACTAAATCGAAGTATCCTTCTGGCACGGTATTCATACTAAACTCAGCCATCATTGCCTTGAAAAATGTAGAATGCTTGCGAGATAAGCGCCCGTTGCCATATTCTTCTAGCAGTACCCGTATGAGGGTACATTGCACCTCATTTGCCGCACCACCTAAAATGCGGGAAAGCCGACTACCTTCGACTAAACCATCAAACGAAGCGATCGCTAACAAGTGACAATAGCCCTCAATGCTCATTTCCTCACGGATATAGCGACTTTCCGACGATAACGGTGGATCTAAGTCTTCAGCAGCACGTTTGATTAATGCGTCTTTGACATCCAATAGTTGCAGTGCCGCAACATCGATTTGTGCTAATTCCCAATTTTGCCAAGCTGCTTCAATTTGCTGACGGACTTTCGATAAATAAAGCGATCGCTCATTACTATAGTGCCGCAAATCGTCATACCAAAACAGCTTCAGCCGATTGATGCCATAAAGAATTCGCTGTAGAAAAAGGTGAGCATCATCTTCACCATAGCCTTTTTCATAAGTCTCACTAATTGCCGATCTTAGTGTAGCTTCAAACTCACTAACTATAGATACTTGTGCATCCAGTTTATTATCCAAGTCCTCAGTTGCCAGCAAATATTGAAATTGCTGCTCTGCACAATCGTACTTGCTAGATGCTGTCTTAAGTGTTTGTTCACTGTTTCCCGACACCTCAGCGATGGGGAACCTAACTAAATTGCTTTGCATGGAATTACTGCTTGCTAAAAGCGGTGTCAACAGAAGTTTCACCTCTTCTACCTACATTCGCTCCAAGTAGGTTTATCTACCTCTCCCCCAGGATATAAAGAAAACTTAACTGTTTGATAAAAGATTCTGTCAAAAGTATCTGGTAAGTCAGCAAGTGAAAAAGATATTTACCACCTGGAAGGGGGTTCATCTTTTTTGTCACCAACAAATTTATGGGAAGCGTTGTAGATAGCTTGATTTGGATGATGAGAAATTACCACGTCCGGTTCTTAGGGGGGAAAAAATCTGCTCACGATTCCACCCTACCCGACAACGTCGTGCAGGCGTGATTTGGTCTTGGGAGTGCAGTTGGTGCAAGCTTGCACTTCTTAGGCAAGTCAGGGAATGAAGAATCTTTGCTGCGCTAATTCAGAGGGAGTGTACAATTCACCAGAATCAATGCAGAATAAGTGTTCTAGGGGAAATTGCGCCTAAGAGTGTTCGGTTCTACGACTGTTGCTAGTACACAAATAACTATAACCTCATAGTGGAATGTCTTTTATAAATGCTGTCAGCCCTTGAGTGAACTAAGAGGTTAAAACTTGTGTACAAATGGATCTTGCCAAGTCTGAGTGAAATTTTAGCCGAAAGTCAATTAAGCGTGGCTGAATGTTCACCTGCTGCATCAGACCGGCAGTGGTGCGTCAGTTTAGCCGCAACGGAACAGTTGCTATTAAATACTTTAGCAACTACTTCGACTGATATCATCCAAGGATTAGTTTTAGCTGCACCGGCACCTTTGTTCAGTGACCCAAGATTAACTCACAGCTTGCAGACAATAACTTTTACAGCAAAACCATTTAACCCATTGGCATTGATGCCGTTTCAGATGCCGACTGGGACTACAGTAATGTCAAATGAAATTGCTCCTCATGAATCGGTATTGCCTTTATTAGCTGCCGATCCGCTGGGAACTGAGCAGTTTTGCTTAATTTTTACAGAAAAATTTAGATTAGTACTAGTTTTAGCAGAAGATAGTTGCGGTAAAAAAAGGTTTTCGTTTTCCTTTGATCCAGAAGTGGTTCAGATGGCGTGGCGATCGCTAGGTGCGAGAGTCATGCTAAACAATCCAGATTTTTACGCTGAACTGAATTCTTTAGTACAAAAATACGAACCAATTGCGCCAGATTACCACATTTTGATGCAGTTTAGTCAGTTGTTGTTAACCCAATTACCCCAAGAAGAAAAAGGCACGAACCGACACGATAAAGAAAATTGCCCTTCTTCTGCCTCTGCTCACCGTTCGCCCCGTCCCGATGTAGAATTGCTTCAAGCTTTTGCTCACGAAGTCCGCACACCCTTGACAACAATTCGCACTATGACACGTCTGCTGTTGAAGCAGAAAGCCTTGCCAGCAAACGTTATTAAGCGCTTGCAAGTTATCGATCGCGAGTGTACAGAGCAAATTGATCGCATGGAGTTGCTTTTTAAAGCAGCAGAATTAGAAACTTCTGCTCCCGCAAAATCGAGCAACACTCAACTGACACCAACTTCTCTAGATCAAGTTTTACAGCAGAGCATTCCCCGTTGGCAACAAACCGCAAATCGGCGTAACTTGACATTGGATGTTATCTTACCGCAGCAATTACCAACGGTGGTAAGCAATCCTTCAATGCTCGATCGCGTACTCACCGGTTTGGTAGAAAATTTTACCCGCAGCTTACCAGCTGGTAGCCATATTCAAGTACACGTAATTCTTGCTGGCGATCAATTAAAGTTACAATTATCTCCCCATAGTCAATGCAAAGACAGTGAAAACTCCTTTGCAGCCGTAACCCCACCAATTCGTAAGGCTTTAGGTCAATTATTGATGTTCCAACCAGAGACGGGTGTAATTAGCTTGAATCTTTCTGCGACAAAGCATTTGTTTCAAGCGATCGGGGGTAAACTCATTGTCCGTCAGCGTCCGCAACACGGCGAAGTTTTAACGATTTTTCTGCCGCTGAAGGATTAAGGCTACAGTGTATACACAAGTCATCGAATTACCCAAAAATCTTGAAAAACCTGACTACTTCAATTATTAAAAATGCCCGGAGGGAGGCTAGAAGCCTGGGCTATAGGGACAAAGCCCACAAAGGTGGGCTTCAAAGATTTAGTACGCACAACGCGATACCCGATAAGGGTATTGCTGATGTTACGAGGCGTGATGCGTAAAGCCCCTCGCCTTCAGGCAGGGGATATAAGCGGATGTGCCAAATTTATTTGGCTTTAAGACATTAAGAAACGTCCCGACCTTAGCTAAAGGACGTTGTCCAATGTAGTTAAGGAGGAGAAAACAATGTTAATTTTGACCTACGAATACAAATTAAAGCCAAATAATCGCGAAAAAGCAATCTTTGAAGATTGGTTAGAGATCAACCGCAAAGTATATAACTATGCGTTGTCAGAGCGCAAAGCTTGGTTTAAATCACGTAGCTGTCAAATTAACGCTTGTTCTCTTCACTCTGAATATATCATCCCTGCCGATGCTCCTAGACCTACTTATTCAGCGCAGTGCAAATCTTTAACGATTGCTAAAAAAGAAATCCCTGAACTTCGTCGTGTCCAGTCACAAGTCTTGCAGCAAACATTAAGAAGATTGGAACAAGCTTTCACTTCAATGTGGGAGCAAAATCATGGGTTCCCCAGGTTCAAAAAACCGGGTGCAATGCGTTCTTTCTTGTTTCCTCAATTAAAGCCAGAAGACTTAGACGAAGACCAAGTTAGGTTGCCGTTAATAGGTTGGGTAATTTTCAGACCATCCAGACCGATACCTGAAGGTGGAGTTCTTAAGCAAGCTCGTATTGTTAAACGCGCCTCAGGTTGGTACATAATGCTAACTCTTGAATGGGGTGTATCTGTACCATCCCCCATGCCTCACGGCGAACCTCTAGGAGTGGATGTGGGTTTAATTGATTTTGTAGCTACCTCTAACGGGCTAAACGTCAAGCGCCCTAAATTCTTTGTAGACCTTCAACGTAAGCTTAAATTGCTACAAAAACGAGTGTCTAGCAAGAAGATAGGATCTAGCAATTGGCGCAAAGCTCAATACAAAGTAGCGAGACTTCATGAACACATTGCTAATACTAGAAAAGACTTTCATTGGAAAGTGGCACATCGAATATGTAACGAAGTTGGAATGATATTTGTTGAGGACTTGAACCTTGTCGGACTATCTCGCGGGATGCTAGGCAAACATTGCTTAGATGCAGGATGGGGGCAGTTTTTTCAAATCCTTGAACAGTGTTGTTTTAAGCGCGGTGTGTATTTCCAGAAAGTCAACGGCAGAAAGACCAGCCAGATTTGTCCGAACTGCCAAACAGAAACGGGCAAAAAGGCGCTTTCTGAGCGTGTTCATGTTTGTTCTAATTGCGGCTACACCACAAATCGAGATGTGGCAGCCGCTCAAGTAGTCTGTCAACGAGGACTTGCAGCCGTGGGATACACGGTCAAGATGCTTGGGGAGGGTAAATTCATTGGAATCCCTATGAACCAAGAATCCGCGTCATTTTAATGCGCGGAGTGTCAACCAATACAAGTAACTAACTGATTCACACGCGGTTTACCGAAGCGTTCCCAAGCGTTACCACCACGCAGAAATAATTCCATCCAACGCATTGGTCGCGTCCCATCAGGTGTTAACCAACCAGAACTTCCCGGTGAAAAAGCTAGTGTTCCTTCTGGCACTTTAAAGCTACCGTCGGAATATATTGCATCACTAACTACATCACCAACGCGGATAATTACTTTGGCTTCGGGTTTGAGGTTAATGCTATCTGCTGGGATGGTGGTTTTGATGTTACCGTAACCATCAATCCAGGCTACGCGATCGCTGGGTGCATCGGGAACATCACTTTTGTTCAAAACTTCTCCCAAAACGCTTAAATCACCTCTGCCAATTGCGCCGGCAGCACTGGGGAATACATCACGCGAGCGGAATTGCGAACCGCCTCTAGAAACGTTGACAATATGCAGCACTTGTGAATAATCTTTGATAAACGAGAGGGTGTAACCAGCATTAACACCCACTACCTTAACATTATTGGAAAGCAGAGCATAAGTTAATCCCTCGCCTTCATTGTCCCGTCTTGCTTGTTTATCATCTTGGCGGGGGGCGCAATTGTGATAAATTAAACGTTCTTCGGGACCTGGGTTCAAACCGAGTTGAGCAATCCAAAAGCCAGTAGCGAGGGTACTGAAAGCCGGAACTGAAACTAAATTGATTAGAGAATGCGGTAATTCCGTTAATAAACGCTGCGTCACTTCAGCAAAAGCCGGATCGCCGTTTCCGTAGTCTGCAATTAAGGTGATGAACATAGATAGTTGTTGGTTGTTAAGATTTACCACTAACCACTATCCACTATCCACTATCTACTATCTACTAACCAGTAACTGCACGATAAAAATAGAACCTTCAGACAGTTTACTTTTGACAGATATAGAGCCTCCACAATGCCGCAGCAGTTGCTGAACAATCGTTAATCCTAAACCGGCACCTCCGAGGTCTTCTGTAGCACCTGAACGCACGCGATAAAAGCGCTCAAAGATTCTCTTAATCTCATTTTCGGCAATACCTATACCTGTGTCACGAAATTCTAGTTGAATATAATTGTTTTGAACCCGCCTTAGGGTAGATGCTTTTTGGAAAGTTTCATGATGGGTAGTTTCGCCAATCAATGCTCGCACTGAAACTTGACCACCATTAGGTGTAAACTTAATGCTGTTATGTAATAAATTAATGACAATTTGCCTTAAACCAGCAGTAACGCATCTAACGGCAGGCAGGTCACTGGGTATGGTGTAGGCAAGTATAATGCCTTTTTCTTGGGCTAGAGGTTGATAGGTACTGACTACTCCAGGTACAATGTCCGAGAGGCGTACTGATTCCAAAGTAGTTAAGCCTAAATTGCGCTCTAATTCTACCAAATCCAGTAAAGCAGTAATTAGGGAGCTTTGGCGATCGCACAAACCATTCAACATTTGTAAATAACGTTGTCTTTGCGGTGGTTTTAGATTAGGGGAATTCAACAATGAAAGTGCTGTCTTCATTTGCGTTAGGGGTGTACGCAATTCTTGACACACACTGTTTAAGTATTCATCCTTAAGCTCTTCTTGATTGTGCAATTTTTGATTTTGCTGCTGAACTTTGCTCGATCGTTCAACAGCCATTTGCCGATTTATTTCTTCTTGTCGCTGAAGTTGTTTTACCAGCAGGCAACTCATCAATGTTGCATCCGGCATAGTTGGGCAAATAAAATCAGCCGGGACAGGAGAAAATGAATCTGGCGTAGTTGCTTGTTTTATACCATCTAAAACTCGTTGAATTATTCTTCCCTCAAAAGTATTTATCGTTAGTAAGGCTGGGGTTTTATTGCCTTTGACTTTTCCGGCAGGGGTTTTGTCTATTTTGTGCGATCGCTGTGCCAAAATTAAACTACAAAACTGCGGTGACAATACCATTAAAAAGTATTCTCGTCGCAGAAGGCTTGTTTGTGGCAGTAGTTGCACTTGGGGCTGATATGATGGAATGATGTCTTTTTCCTGACTAGAAGCCAAGTGTGCATTTGAGTCATCTGAACTTCGGACTTCTCTCCAGCTTTGAACCTGACCCAGGTCACAACTATAGATGACATCAGACACTTTTACCCACGAGTCATAACGCGCTAATTCTGATTGCCAAATTTTCTGTGGTGGTAGCTTCACCCATAAAATGGCTGGAATTTTCTGCTCAATTAATAAGTCAATTTGCGATCGCAGCAGTGACAGGAGAGTAGCAGCACTAATAAGTAGTGTTTGAGGAGGCGTTTGTACGCTCAAAGCTAATTGATATATCGACAGATCCTGAGCTAGAGAAACATTCATTTTGCAAGCACAAGAAGGACAAGGATAAAAAACAAATAGTTACGAAGAGCGATTTTTCGCGTTATGAGCACATTTTTCCCACAATACATCCATCGCAGCTTGAATTGTTGACGGTGCCGTACTCAAAGCAGAAGTCCGCAACCTACATTTAAATTTATTAACATAGGTTTAAATCTAAGGCTAGCGAGAAAACTACCTTAATGTGCGAAAAATGACGCGTCCTAAATAATCTTCTTGGTTAATTCGCGCATATACCCGCAGACAGGTCAACACTTCTCCGGGTGTACCCCCGCAATCTAGTTGTAAATCATCTTTGGAAAAAGCACATATATCGGCGTAAAGTCCGGATAATTGGCGAATTCGCACGTCATAGCCTGCGTTGTTTACCCTATCAGCCACTTTTTTCAGGATGCGTCGCGATTCTTGTTGTAATTTGCCCCACCACGAATAGCGTTCCGCTGGAGGAACGAAGATTAGGGAGTGTATTGCTTCGTCGATATCAATCCAAGCACGCAGAGTTAATAAGGGATATGCATTTTCGTTACTCTTTTGGGTACGTTGAAAGCGATCGCTTAAAGCTTCAATATATTGGTTACGCTGTTCTGGTTTGGAATGCAAAGATACAACATCAAAGCTAAAAACGCTCTTTAAAGCATGATGTAAATCTGGTTCAATATCGATAAGTTTTATCAACAAAATCAGCATACATGCAAGTAAATGCATATCATTCGATTCTTCTCCATGAATAATTTCATCACTTAAAAGTTCTTTTTGAGACAACTGCAAACCTTGGACATTGACACTACCGCTGAGTCCTGGATAAATAATTTCATCGCGGATAAAAGGAAGTTGGTATAAATTTGAATTATCCTCAATAGCACCAACTTCTTCAGCAAGATTCAAAGCATGTTGACGCCAATATGTAGCAATATCCTCAGGAATTCTTAATAGCTTTCGTTGAATTTCGTTCCACAAATCTGAGTCAGTCTGGCTTTGCAGTGGTGAATTTCCTAAATATAAAGCTAGCTCTTTGTCATCATCAAATTCATCCCGGAGGCGTGTTAGTTTTAACTCATTTGTGGACGTGATATTATTTAAAGGCGCGACACTTGAAGGTTGTAAAAGATGACAAAGTTCTTGCAGCACTTCGTCGCATATTTTCGCTCCTGGATCGTCAGATAATTCGGCTTGAGCTTTTTTCAGAGATGCTTCTAGTCCGTACAGACTAAATCGCAATAATCGGGCTAATTCTGAGTTTTCTACTTCTAAAAGTTGCCGTAAGTGCTGCATAACTCCTAACTCCTCACTCCTAACTCCTCACTCCGCTCCTCCTAAGTAAAGACGCGAAATTTCGCGTCTCTACAACTCCTCACTGCTCACTATTAATGAATGCCACAAAATGGATCGCGTTCTTTATCAACTTCGTTGGGTTGCAATTCTAATTCAGCGCGAAAAACACATCCTTCTTGTTTGAGACATTCTTCATTTGTTGATGTCCAGTAAGGGACTTTCCCTGCGTGCATCCGCAGAATGCCTTTGTCATCAAGGGTGACATGATATTGGCAAGGATAATCTGTTGTTAATTCTGGTTTGCCGAGTGAACCAATTCTTATCCATTTTTTGCTATTTGTTTGGGCATCTGTTTGATAAATATAGAAGGTGTGCTGACCGTTTTGGGGAAAGGGAGGTAAGGGTTTACTAATTAAACCGGTTCCTGTTTCTTGTAAGCGATCGCGTACATAACGAAATTCTTTAATAGATTTACTATTATCACTTTCTGCCACAAATACCAAATGATAAGCATCTGGTTGATCGACTGTTGCTGACTCGATAACATTCACAGCAATATCACCATTATTCAGCTTTTTATGGGGACGCTCAATGGCAATATTCCAATTCAATTTACCATCATAAAATAGCTTTGAGCTTTCGGCAGCGGGGAAATGCGCTAAGATTGCTATTCCGACATCAATACCAGGAACATCAATTAAATAATGCGGATTTACTCGACAAAGTAGGACGTTAAATTGTAGTGTTTGATCAATTTCAAATTGAACTTTAATTTTTTGGAGAAATTCTGCTTCTTCTATCTTCAATTTCTCCATCAAAGTTTTGCCATCAAAGCTACCCCAAAGTCGCAAATCTCCATCTTCGTAATCTTGACGATAGATGATGTTGCTTAATTGTATCCCTTGCCAATTAGTACGAACTTTCGCTACAGATTCCCCATCAGCTAGTTGATAAAGTTCTTGTCCTGCTTGAAATATTGGTAGCAATTCGTTGCTTTGAGTTTTGCGTTTAAAGTTGCAGGGTAAATAATAAAATAAATTTTTGACATCTATTTCTAGTTGGTTTGCTCCCTTACGTAGCAATCCTTTAGATTCTTCTGGATCGAATCTGAGTCTTCGCAATTTTTCAGCGTAGCAAGCACCGGCAGAGGTAGCTAATTTGGTAAACTCTAGAACAAAGGTAATTCGCTCTGGATTCCAGACAAAATATTGTGATTTACTAAATTCCTGGTAAATTTCTTGCTGGACTAAATCAAGATTGCAAGTTTTACCAGATAGAATTAACCAATCAACTTTTTTGCCACTACTTTGCAAGCGACTTTCCATCAATCCTTTAGCGATACCAATTGCTTCTTTAATTGCTGTACTTGCGGTTCTTTCAAATTGATGACTGTCTAAGGTGACGTTAATATTATGAGCATTTTGGATGTTGAACTTAATGCTACTTTGTGTTAATAATTCCGAGATTTGTTGTTCAGAAACGGTGAAGGTGAAAGTAGAACCATCTGCTGGTGACTTTTGCCCTAATTTGAGTTTGGCGGCTTCTGCAAGTTCCCAAAGGGCGTAAAATGTTTGTAAGCGTTGGGGTGCTTGTTGCCAACGAGTAGGTAGCACTTTTTCAGCAGTATCTAAAGCATCTTTGTAAGCTGCGTCACCTTCAGGATTTTCTTTGTCTACACATTTCAAAAGACTGCCGCTTTTAAATTTTCCTTGTTCTAAAAAGCGCTCGTTTAATTCGGAATTAATTAAATCTTCTAATTTATCGCTTTCTAAAGCACCGAGAGTAATTGCAGTTAGCAAAGAATCAGCGATCGCTACTTTCAAAAGCCGAAACATTCGCAGTGTAATTAACTCACCACCTAATTGCAAATGACCAGATGAACCTAACAGCTTGGGAGTAAGTCTATAGTAGCGTCCCCCAAGTCCTCTATCTTCATTATCCGCAAAAAAGGGAGTTTTATCTTCTAAAGTTAATTCAATTAAAGCTAAATCAGTTGTTCCCCCACCAATATCTAAAACAAGCACATTTTGCGACCATTTATTATTTTCTTGATGACAGCGAGTTTTAAAAGATTCAATTCCTATATTCAAATTACCACCAAATTCTCGCCACAAAAAAAATATTGCCACAGAAACAGCTTCATCATAAGCTGTTTGCACATCATCAATACCAAGTTGTTCCACAAGTTCTTTAATTTCCTTGCGAATAACTGGTGGGGCAACAGTTGGATAAGTCACAACTGCTGTCAACAAATCCCCTTCCGAAAATTTGCGTCGTGCACGTTGTCGATAATCTTCAGTTAACTCAACAAGATGTCCCCAAGCAGCTTGAATTAACTGATTAACAGTAATTGTAGTTTCTTCCCCATCTAAAATAACACCAAAAGACCGCTCTTGACCAAAATATCTTTTAGGTGAATGATGAAACTTGCTAATAATTTCCTTTAAAGAACCGCTGGTTCCTTGAGCGATCGCCTTTTTTCTGTTGTCTCTCGCTTCTCTACCCATCTTCAGTTTTAAAGCAGTCAAACTAGAAACTTCCAACTCACTAGGAATTTCTGTATCTCGACGGTTAATATCTAACACTACCGGGATGAGATTTTGCGACTCTAAAGTAGGAACGCGAAACACTTCATGATATATTTGGTAAAGTTTTTTGCTGACTGCACGACGAAAGCGATCGCTTGTTCCCAAACATAATTCAATTTGACGAATTGCTTCTAAAAATCGCTCCTTATTATCACTTTCAAAAACTTCACTTAACTGACTTGGTTCTATTTCCAGATTTTTGCTAATTTCCGCGATGAACTTATCCCAATCACTTGCGCTAATATCTGGTAAAGCAATTGTAGCTGGAGAACTCAACCATTGTGCCATGCGATCGCGCAAACGTATCTCTTGTTCTCTGGGAAGAATTTCCGCGATAGGTACTTCAATCGGGTCGAATAATGTAACCGTAGAATTTGATGTGCCAAAATCTATAGCAAACCATCCGGGAAATCTTTTTTTTGGTTTCTCGGTTTTGTTGTTAGGTTGTTCAAAATTCATTGTTAATAATTCGGTTAATTCTTTATTGTTGTTGGATTGGAAAGGGTTCATATTTGTAGGGAGTTTGGATTAAGAGAAACGAACCGCAGAGGACGCAGAGAACGCAGAGAAAAGAGAGTAATATCATGTCCGTTTAATTAACAGTAATAAAAATCTACCTATCGTGGTAGAGACGTTCGGTCTGGAACTACCGTGGTAGAGACGTTCGGTCTGGAACGTCTCTACATTGTAAGTAATTAACCTAATTTCTAAACTAATTCCTCTCTCCTCTTTTCTTCCTCTGTGTCCTCTGTGTCTCTGCGGTTCGTTTAAAACAATCAAATCGAATTGCTTTCAAAGTTAGCAATATCTAAAATAATCTGCAACCAAGTAGGAATTTCCGCATTGATTTGCGATTCTTCCGCTGCAATGTATCTTAATAATGCTTCCTTTTTAGAAATATTTTGTAAACAAGGAACAATCTGATCCAAAATTCCTTCTAATTCGGCATTAACTTGCTGATTCACTTCACTAACATACTGCACAAGATGTAAACTGGCACTAGCAGTAATTTCATCTCGCAGTCGCAGCACTAAAAGTTGGTGATTAGCGGTTCTGGGGTTATTTTGGCTTCTTTCTGGCGCCCAATCAAAGATTTGTCCGATGTTGTGTTTATCGTCTTGACGCGCTAGGGGGAACATCTTAGCGGGGACGCTGGTTTTATTTTTGCTACTGACTTCGGAAATTATCGCTTCTTTCCATTGATTGGGATCGCATCCTAAAAGCAGTTTGTAATATAAATCTGCTTCTTCATCACCAAATTTTTGTTGAATGTCTTGTTCTTGTTCGGGATGGAGAATTTCTCGCAAGCGATCGCGTTCTTTGGCTATCTGATTTGATAGCTTACTCAACGAGTCTACCACTGCTTGACTCAGGCGATCGCGTGCAAATTCTTCTAGTTCTTTAATTGTTTTTTCAAATGCCGGATAAAAATCATCGCTTTTGGTCGGGAGGGAACTATTAATTTTATTTCCTCTATCAAATAATTTCCCTGCCGCACCTTTTGATTCTGTTAATGATATCATCCCATTGTTTGCTTTGTTGAAAAGCAAAGTCCACTGACTCCAATTAAGTATTCTATAAGTTAGTTCGTCTTTCACCACATCGCTAACTGTAATTCCTCGTTTGTCTTTGAGTGGTTCTTTACTTAATTCTTTTTGGAATTTTCTGTAGGTTTTATCTAAGGTTTCAACGGCAAAGCGCAAATCAAGAAAAGATTGACTTTCTGCCATTGGTATGCCTTGTTGTTTAATTTCTTCTAAGATATTTTTCAACTTATCTTGTTGTTGATGCAAAGCATTAGCAGCTCGACGAGTGTCTTCATAAAGTTGCTTGAAACCGTGAGTAGCTACGTGACTTTGAATCAATTCTCGCAGTTTATTAATACTGCCATCTTGAGCGAAGTAACTCAATTGTCTGCCTAGATGACTGCGGGAATCAGATTCTAACAAACGTTCGCTTAAACGTCCCCATTTTAATTGCAATCGCTTAGACCGATCTAAATAATCAGGATAATCTAAGTTAGCTAAAAACTCTGGTGAACCTGCTTTCACTTTACTAGAACGTTTGGCTAAATCAGCTAATCCTAAAAGTGGTGATAGTAGAAGAATTCGCTCTTTTTGGCTGGTAAATGCTGATGCACCTCCAAGAGTTGTTTGCAAAACTTTGATTTGTTGGCAAACGGTGCTTTCTTTTAAAGGATTGTTATCTGATTTATCGTCAATTAAATTATCAAGTTCTCTTTCCCCACCTTCACTTTCTAAGGGTAGTTGATCGAAGCGTCCGACCCCTACTAAAATTAAATCTTTGAGGTCTTGTCCGGGACGTTGCTGCTGCATCATCGTGAAGATTTTGTTAGCGCGATCGCTTCCCGGAGATTTGCCATTTAGCAACACTAAAATAGTCTGTACTTCTGCCAATTCTCGCAACGACAAAAATGTATCTCTCACCCCCGAATTAGCAGCACCCAATCCGGGAAAATCTAATAAAATAAACTCTGATGTTCCATTATTTCCGGAAACATCCCAAATATCTTTTGATATTTTTACCTCAATATCTACCCGACGAATCAACGGAAAGCTATTTTGTAATAACTTTGCGGGCAATCTTTGAGGTGCATTTGGTAATCTAATATGCGTTGGTGGTAAATCTTTAAAGTTGAGAGTCTGAATTGCCATCGGCTGATCGGCTAGGGTCAGTCCATCACGGGCAGTGGTAGCATCAATATTGTAGAGTCTACCACACATCGCCGCACCATAAGAGTTATAAGCGCGAACGAAAGATACTAACTCCCGCAACAAATAACGCAACTCCAAGTTTTTACTATTGTTCCACGCTTCTTCACACCAGCTAAGGATATCATTCCACGTTTTCAGCTTTTCTTGGGGTATAGAAGACAATCCAGCTGCGATTGTTCTTCGATTTGCCTCCCCCAGCATAAAGCGCAAGCACTCATTCACCTCGTCCTGAGTCAAATATTCCACAGTAAAATTACTCACTTGCGTAGTTGCAAAGTCTTCTTGCAGTTTGAGGTGAATGGCGGTAACATTGCCTGTGGTAGGATTCTCACTAATTGGTAAAGCATCTGCATAACCGATCAAACTGCCTAAAAGCAAAGTTTTTCCACTGCTGAATTCACCCATCACACCGATTTTCACACTTGATGTAGCAAGTTCTACAGTTTTCTGGGCAGCTTCCCGGAGGTGAATCAGACAGTCATCTAAGCTAGCTGGAACCCAATCTTCTTGTTTTGAAGGCTGTTGCGGTACTGAGTCTATTTTCCGGAGAATCGATTCACCATACTTTTGAAAACGATCCAGTTTTTCTGATTCCATAGCGAAGTTTTCTACTGATTTAAATTGCATGTAATTTGTCTCACCAAAGATAGGCAGATCCAACGCAGATAGGTTTGTGAGAGTGGGAAGTTACAACTAGCAAAGTAATTTGGGTACGTGGTGCAGATACTTTACTAGCCACAAAACCGGAAAATGTCAATACCCATCAAGTGAAACATCTGTATAAGGTTCCAGTCCATTTTAATGGACTTGAGCTATAAGCCGTGGAATTAATTCTACGGCGGGTTATGAAGCTAATTGCAAATGGTGCAATATGTCAATATGAGCTAGTAATTTATTTCCGGAAAACAATGTAGAGATGTCCTTTGATCGCGTCTTTACAAGGGTTGTAAAGACGTAGCAGTGCTACGTCTCTATGTTTTCCAACAGATGTCTATTTATTTCCGGACGGGTTTTGCCAAGAATGAGATAACCCTAGTCGATATAGTTTATAGGACTTACGCATTGACAGAATAACAAAATCATGAATTGATAAATATGGGTCGTCTACTTTCCAGGTATCGGACAATCAGAGAAATTACTAAATCCTCGACAGCACAATGCAATCTAGACATAATCGTCCAATGCATTCAACTCCCATTGTGATCCGCTTTAAAAACGTGGCACTGTGGAGCTTCAAAGCATCTCGTGACCAGTTTTATTGACTACTTGAAAAAACATTTTCAGATTTCTTCAAAGTACCATTTATCGGTAAAAATGACAAATGGCGTTCATTGGGGGTTATCGATTGCCAGTTCAAAGCTGTTAAGAGGATGTCTGAAAAGTAAGAAAGCCCACGTAAGTGGCACATACTTATTGATACCTTAGGCTTGCTTATAGTTGTCGTAATCACTGCGGCAAATGTGAGTGAACAAGCAGGCGCAAAACAAGTTTTGTTTAAACTTAATCAAGTACGCGATCGCATGAATCGGTTGATTAAAATTTGGGTTGACGGGGGATATCGTGGAAAGGATTTTACGCACTGGCTCATTGATGTTTATCGCTGGCTCTGGAGTGTTGTGACACGCCATGAGGAACAAAAAGGTTTTGTTGTTTTACCTAAACGTTGGCTTGTTGAGAGAACTTTTGGTTGGTTTAATTGGTGCCGACGATTAAGTAAAGATTATGAAATTTTACCTCAGACGACAGAAACATTCATTTATATTGCCATGATTCGTTTAATGCTCAAGCAACTTGCGTTATGAAAATCACCTATCAGAAACTTCTCAGACATCCTCTAAGTATGTAGACCTTTCACCTTACTGGACAGACGACAAAAATATGTCCATTCAAAAAGCCAATGAGAAAACAGGCTTGGATAAAAGAACTTTGTCAGCGGCAAAGAAAGGTCATCTCGATCGAGGACATTTTGAAACGCTATTTAAGTTGAAGGAGCTAGCTTCTGAGTTAGCGGGTAAGCCATTAAATTTGGAGGAAATTTTCACAGACAAAGACAATTAAATTTCCAGAGACTTGCCATAAGGAGACAGTTTTAGTCGGCGATCGAGTATCCAAAATTATTATGGTGCTAATCAATAACGTTCAATACCGACGGTAACCATCGTAAACGTGAGATACCCCAGCCAATCTTGCAGTTGCCCGAATACTTGCTTTTCCCCGACCAAAATCGTCGATTTGAATTTATTCTTGTATCCGCTCAATAGTTCCATCGAACGTAGCTGCAATCATAATTTCCAATCCTGGTTTTTCAACATTAATTCTTCAAACTAACCACTCCTCCACTCCTTTCAACAGCACCAAGCACGGGACAAAAGCGACGGATGAAAAGAGAACGACAAGAATTACAAGGAGGAATACGAACAAAACCTGTGGAGAAAAGTGCCGTGGAAAAAATCCAAGATGCGATCGCATTTTCAACCGAGTCAGGAATTACTACAAGTGAATTTATTGATAAATTAAATTCAACAGGTATAAAAGCATCATTGAATGTCAGCATTGAATTTTGTGGCACTCGGAAGCAATTCCTAAAACATCGATTCCCCTGTAATCGTTGATGTATAAGGGTAAATCCCCATTGACTACCCGTTAATTTGTTGGCGATCGCAATTGCTGCATCATGCTTGGAAATCATGAAATAGCCTTGTCATTTGTGGATTGTACTTGCCCAAATTATTTGGGTCGAAGCGCTCGTACAATATATCCTTCTCTATTTCCTTTGCTTTAATTTCCGCTAGCTTTCAATGTTGTGGCGTATAAGGGTAACCCGTTGAAATATAATAGCGCTTACCTGCAAAATGGAAGCGAAGCTGAATGCGATTATTTGAAAGGATAACCGAGACAGAACCCTTAGTAAGCCGACCTGTTGGTGTCTTAGTAGTCATGGCTAATTAATGGTGTAAATACCTTTTTAGATTACAGCAGGATTTACACCATCTTTACACCACTTTTGCTTTCAAATTGACCTAAAAAGACCCAAAAATTTGTTTAGCGAATCCTCTATCATATCTCTGGAATTTTTTTAATGTAAGGGTTTTGATGTGTTTTCAAGGTATGGGTGACCTGGGGCTCGAACCCAGAACCAACAGATTAAGAGTCTGATGCTCTACCATTGAGCTAGTCACCCCTATAGTCTTAATATCATAGCATACTTTTTAAGCATATGCCAGCATTTGCAAGGAAATCAAATTTAGTCAAGTTTGAAGATTGTGTGGATTGAGGAAAAGCAGAATGACAAGTAGACATAGGTGCAGAGTCATACGTAGAGACTATTCTGTGCTACGTCTCTTGGGGTTCGGACAACGCATAATTAATTTCTACTCCTATGTCTAGTGAGTTAGGCTAAAATTGGATGGTAAAGATGGTCTTATTATCAGCACTCTCTACATCAATTGTGGCTTTTAAATGTCTGACCATTTTCTTCACTAATGCTAATCCTAATCCAGTTCCACCATATTTGCACTTCTCATGATTGGGAATGCGGTAAAATGGATCGAAGATGCGTGAAAGTTGATCGTCGGGTATCTCAACGCCAGTATTGCTAATGCTAAGGCATACTGTGTTTGCTTTCAAGTAAGCTGAAACTGCGATCGCTTCACCACCAGGAGTATATTTGCAAGCATTATTTAACAATTCTGTGATAATACGCTCCAAATCTGTGATATCTATTTGTAAAGAAGGCAGTTCTTTAGCAATACTTAAATTTAATTGTAGCTGCTGACAGGAAATGCGTTCTCGAAAAGGCTCGACGATAGAAGGAAGCCAACTTTGTAAGTCAATGGCTATTAAAGTCATTGGCTGAATGTCAGCTTCGAGGTATGCAAGTGTGAGCAAATCGTTAATTAATTTGCTTTCTCGTTCGCATTCGTTTTCAAGTATCTGGAAGAGTTGCGGAACTAATTCTATTTCTAATACTCCTTCTTGCTGGAGAAGACTTTCTAATGTTTGAGCTGCAAGACTGATGCTGGTTATGGGGGTTCGCAATTCATGAGAAAGGGTTCGCAAAAAGTCGTTTTTCAGATGTTTGAGTTTGTCTTGTTCTTTAACTTGTGCTTGTGCAGCTAATTCAAGTCGTGCTTGACAAATATTGATTATTATCTGTAATTCTACACCAGAGTGAATTTTCTCGGCTATCCCTTTTAAAAGTTCCTCCCGCTGCGGGTCAATTCCACCCTCATCAAGTGCGATCGCACTCGATGGTGATGTTTGTCTCAACTCTGCGGTTGATTCTAAGGGATTAATATTCATGCGATCTTTGTCTAGTTTTGCTTTCTTCAACTCACAGTGCTCTATTGTATATATAATATTTGGATAAATTTTTCACTCCCCCGGAAACAATCTATTCGAGCGCATTCGCTCATCAATGTTTATATCTTTCTCGACTTTTCCTGCCTTAGCTCCCGAAGCCTAATTGATATCAGTTGGAAAAATCCTGCTTTTTGAAGCCGAAAATGTATTTGCACGTTCACCTAAACTTACTTACAGCAGTTTTCATGTATTTAGACCACACTCATGTTTTCTGTATTTCTTCCTTTGCGGCTTTGCTCCGAGTGCGATCTGCTAAAAATAATCTGGTTCATTTACCTGAAAATTGCTGTAATGTTAATATTTTCTGAAAATCTTTGCATATACTTAATGATCAATCAATTATATTCTGATAATTCTTTACAATTCTTAATCTTTTTTGATAACAACATTTTAGCTTCAAACTTACCCCAAAATTTTGTCCGCATTTATACCTGTAATAATAGCAACTAAAAGCCAAGTAATAGCTAAACCGACAATTTCGCCTAAAAATAGCCGTGAGATGAAGTACAAAAACATACCAACGATAGAACCTACAGGTATAGCGATCGCCCAACTGAGGGAACTTACTAATATCCATCTCCAAGCTAAGGGAACTCCCTGAGAAATAGCCAACCATTGGAAGAATCCGATTGCAAAACCGCCAATTGCTCCATAAATTGAGCCATAAACGACTCGAAAAGGGAAAAATTGACTTGTGGAGACGATCCAGCCCATAGCACCAACACTGATAGCCGTGATGACAACCCAACCCAAAACAGTTGATAACACCCACATCAAAGAGAAGATGCGAATTCTGAGAATCAAACTTTGAGGAAGTGCGATCGCGAAAGAGCCGATAGCAGCTTGTAAAATTCCCACATCTGCCTTTTCGCCAATTTCAATAAAAAGCAAACTGAACAAAAAGCCGCTAACAGTAGTTACAGTCCACAGCAAAGTGAACCCTAGTTCAGATTTTACAGGTTTTGGTAGCATTATTTTTAAGGCTGCAATACTTTTTTGGCTGTGGGGTTGAAAATTTCACTAAAAGCGAGACGTCGTTCTTTAGGGGATTCGGGTGCGATGTAACCCCATAAACTTTCCCAATAGAAAAAAGAGATACCATCAAAATGGCGATCGCGTACCATTTTCACTTGTTCTTTAATTTGGGCAATTTCCACAGAATCGCGTAAAGTACCGGTTGATATTCCTATGACTACAGGTATTTGACTAAGCGCAAATTGTACCGATGGTGCGCTGATTTCTGCCATAAAACTGTCTGGATCATCTCGATATACCTGCAAAATCAACTCATCCACCAAACCTTTTTTTACCCAACTTTCCCAATCTTGTAAGTAATATTTATAAGCGAAAGCTTGAGAATTCGGGGATAGAGATATTTTGGCATTCGGTTTAACTTTTTTGACTGCTTGATGAATGGACACCATGAAATCTGTAATTTTATCGGCTCGCCAACGCATCCATTCTGGGTTAAAAATATCTTTAGGAGGACTTTTACCTTGATGTTCTTGTTGATAAACTTCCACAGTAAAAGCATCATAACCAAACTGTACAGGCATTGCAAAGTGGTCATCAAGCTGAATGCCATCGACATTGTAATTACTAACAATTTCCAGAATTAACGCTTTCATAAACTCTTGAACTTGCGGATGAAGAGGATTCAGCCAAGCCACCTTATTTACAAAGCGGTTGTTGATTTCTTCTGGAGGAGTTTCTTTAATAGATTTAATACCCGATTGCCCAATTGTCAACCACTCCGGATATTTTTTTGCCAATTGTGAATTATGGGGTGTCATCAACCCATATTCAAACCAAGGAATGACACTCAATTTTTTAGCATTAGAAAGCTTGACTAAGGTTGTGAAAGCATCTCTTCCCCCGTGCATGAATTTTAGCAAAGGTTGAGAATCTGAACCTGTTATTTGTTTGGCAAGGAGACTTTTATAAAAAGTATATCCTCGATTCCAAACTACAGGATAAATTGTATTAAAATTCAGCGCTGAGAGTTGATTTAAAGCGCGATTGATACCCCAAGGGACAAATAGCACACCACTTGCAACATTAGTCAGCCAAACCCCACGAATTTCTGGTATTTGGGGGGAATTTATACTTTGAGTATTAACAGGTAAATCAGGTAGCGAAAATACTGTTAACTTGAGTATTAATCCTAAATATAATAAGTAAAATAGGCAATAACGAGCAAAGCGGTTCATTTGTGGCTTTGACTAACTGTTCTCGGCTATTGTAAACTACAAACTCAAATCTTCTAAATCCGGATTTTTATCAATTTTTTCTCAAGTAAAAAAAATCAACTTTATCTGTGGTTAAAAATACATTTAAAGTAGATTTTGCCAATAAATATAATATAAATGAATTGCGAAAATTGATAACTTTAGATCCCCGACAACTCTCAATACGGTTCGGTTAACGTATGTAGAGACTACCAAGTGCAACGTCTATACAAGGGTTTTGGGTTCACAAATATTTTTAACCGAACCGTATTGCGACAACTCTGAGGAAGTCGGGGATCTTGTTTAAAAATGCATCTTAGCGCAAAATTTAAAACAGTTCCACACCTTCAAACTGCTGCTTACTTGCAGAAGCAGCTTCTCCACAAGTACGGGGGGTGGGAAAAATCTTTCCAGGATTTGCTAAACCTTGAGGATTAAAAACTTGCCGCACCCATTGCATAGTTTCTAAATCGATTTCGCTAAACATATCTGGCATATAACATTTTTTATCTGCACCAATGCCATGTTCACCAGAAATACTTCCACCTACTTTCACACAAAGCTTAAGAATTTCTCCTCCGAGTTCTTCCACCTTTTCTAATGCTCCTTCAACGGAGTTATCAAAAAGAATTAGTGGGTGAAGATTGCCATCTCCTGCATGAAATACATTCGCAATTTGATAACCAAACTTTTGACTTAATCTCTCAATTTCTTGCAAAACTTCAGGTAATTGCGTGCGGGGAATTACGCCATCTTGGACATAATAATCTGGACTTAAATGTCCCGCTGCGGCAAAAGCAGCTTTGCGTCCTTTCCACAATTTTAATCGCGTTTCTAAGTCACTAGCAGATGTAATGTTACGCGCACCATTCTTTAGGCAAATTTCTGCTACACGCTGTTTATTTGCTGCAACTTCAACTTCTAAACCGTCGATTTCTACTAACAAAATTGCCGTAGCATCGCGGGGATAACAATTTGTAGCCACAACATCTTCCACAGCATTAATGCTGATATTATCCATCATTTCCATCCCACCGGGAATAATTCCGGCGCTGATGATGTCAGAAACACTTTCCGCTGCGGCTTCAACTGTGGTAAAATCTGCTAAGAGCACGCAAATAGATTCTGCGCTTTTGAGAATTCGCAAAGTAATTTCTGTAGCAATTCCTAAGGTGCCTTCGGAACCAACAAATATACCTGTTAAATCATAACCAGGCATTTCCGGAATTTGTCCGCCAATATCGACAATTGAACCATCAGGTGTGACAATTTTCAATCCGAGAACGTGGTTGGTGGTGACACCGTACTTCAAGCAATGCACACCCCCAGAATTTTCTGCGACATTGCCACCAATTGAGCAGATAATTTGACTGGAAGGATCGGGAGCGTAGTAAAATCCAGCACCAGAAACTGTTTGTGTCACCCAATTGTTAATTACCCCAGGCTGCACAATTACGCGCTGATTTTCTAAATCAACACTAAGGATTTGCCGCATTAAAGAAGTGACAATTAAAACAGAATCTTCAATTGGCAAAGCACCACCAGATAAACCGGTGCCTGAGCCACGGGCGATAAACGGGATAGAATTGCGATCGCATATCTTCACCAATTGGGCAACTTGTTCTGTAGTTCTTGGCAAAACTACCACCCCTGGACGTTGACGATAGCTAGTCAAACCATCGCACTCATAGGTGATGAGTTCTTCACGACGTTGTACTACCCCATTTTTGCCCAGTACAGCCTCAAATTCCTTAATTATGGGTTTCCAATTGCGTTGTTGTTTTTCTTGGGTAAGCATGGGTGAAATGCACTAATTTTCAATGAGTTTATAAATATTGTTACAAGATTTATCGTCATTCAGGGGGTATAAAGAAGACGAAAAACAACCCCAAAATTAAGCAATAAAATTAAGCAGCTTTCAACAAGTCAGAATCATCAGAACAAGTAGTAGTTTCTGGAACCAAGCAAGGAGTGGCTGTACCACCACGAGCAGCAACAACAGCCTGAGTCATCAACTCTAAAATCGGAGCGCTTTTGGGACTTGAGCGTTGTAACCACACTGAGCATTACAGCCACAAAATGACTACCCGATTGAGTTTGAGAACCAAAACTAGTCCGTCTCCAAATTACGGCAGGACGAATACCCCTTTTTGCCGCATTGTTAGTCGGATCAACACCCTCACAGGTGACAAACAACCATATCTATTCTATCGCCGACTCAAAGAGAGGGTAATTGCCGACAAGTGCGAACTGTTTTTGCGCTTGGGTGTTTTTTCCCGTGCTGTAATCTGCAATTCGAGACTCTTCAAGTCAAGTTGCGTTGATGGATGAGCGAATCTCCTGAACCGACTCACTAAATATCTTCAACTTCCAGTTGAGCCATCGTTACCGCATCAAAAGCAAACGCCAAAACTAATGGCATTGGGCATTTTAATAAATAACTTGAAACTACGGCAGCGATTGTTGTCACTACTGCTGAGATCGACAACCATCTTTCCTCGCAGGTTAATCCCTTTTCTGCTTTAATCACATTCAAAACTTTAGCAGGGATTGGTTCGGGCATTACCGCTGTTGGTGGAAAAGCCCAGAAATTATTACGCCGTTCAACAAATAAATCTGTCCAGCCATTTTCTTGACACCATTCTTCGATCCATTCAATTGAGTAATGTTTCATAATCAAAGTTGGGAATTTGGACTTAGGAAATTTATGTAGAAGTTAAATATTAGCTACTTGAGTGTTTCTGCTCTGCCCACCAATCGCCCTGTCAATGAACGATTCTTTTTAATGGTTAAGCATGTGAAACATTTATTATATAAAGCTCAAACTAACCTTTTATTAATTACAAGACTAACAGTAATCTATAGCCTCTTGGCGTTAAAAGATAATAAACTTTACTTAAACAGCTAATATATAAAGAATTGTAAATGAACGTGTGAATATTTGCTTCGATTTCCAAAAATATATAGTCATTTGATATCAAGGATAACAAACTTTTAAAAGATATTTATAAATAAAGAATTGTAAATAAAGCAGTGTTGCTAACCCTTGGTTGTGAAAAGCTATAACCCTTTGCTAGTAAGACTTACACCAGAAAATCTTCGCATTTTAGGGTTACTGTGTAAAACCTTGCGCTTGTCTAATTGTGCAGCAGATGAACAATATACCTCTTGCAAAAGTCCTTCCTTTCCGTTCTTCTTTGCGCCTTTGTGCCTTTGCGTGAGACAAAAAATTATTTATCCAAGAGGTCTAATATTTATTTAGCAAAGGCTTGATTATTATCATCGGTATTTGGTAATAACTTCCACACATCATAGTTTGCTGCTATCAACCTTAACAAACTGTTACAAGTTGCCTTTGTCAAGACCGAAACCTAAAAGTTAACGAATAAAACACCAGGGACTTGCGGTAAGCTAAAACTTGAACCGTGGCGATCGCACAATAGACCGGTCTATTGTGCGATCGCGCTCTGAGAACACACAACCAGCAAGCGAATATGTTTTTGCAGCAAAAGTTAGCGTTAACGAATACCCCGTCTTTAAAGACGGGGTTTATCCCTATTATCTTGATGATTGTATTTTGCTTGAACTGGGCAACACCAGCACTCGCAGACTGGACTCATCCATTGTCATTTAGCAATGCACAATTGACAAAACGGGATTTTTCCGGGCAAAGTTTGCAAGCGGCTGAATTTTCTAACGCAAATATGGAACTAACTAACTTTGCTGGTGCTGACTTGCGGGGAGCAGTAATGAGTGCAAGCACGATGACACAAGCAAATCTACATCAAGCAGACTTAAGCAATGCACTCGTCGATCAGGTAAACTTAACAGGGGCTGATTTGAGCGATGCCAATTTAACAGAAGCTCTTTTGCTTCGCTCTATCTTTACTAATGTAAATATCAAAGGTGCAGATTTTAGCGATGCGATTTTGGATAAAGTGCAAATCAAAGAACTGTGTACAAAAGCCAGCGGTGTAAATTCCCAAACTGGCATAGAAACTCGTGATTCTTTAGGATGTCAACTTTGAAGCGGGTTGGTGTGATTGGTGGTGGACAACTTGCCTGGATGATGGGAGACGCAGCCCAAAAGCTAGGATTAGAATTGGTGGTGCAGACTCCTAACAAACAAGATCCGGCTGTAGCGATCGCATCTGATACAGTTTTCGCGAAAATTGATGATGCCACAGCCACCGCTGTTTTAGCAAGATTATGCGATATTATCACCTTTGAAAACGAATTTGTTGACTTAGACGCTTTATCAATCCTGGCACATCAAGGCGTTTGCTTCCGCCCTAGGTTAGAAGCTTTAACTCCCCTTTTAGATAAATATCATCAACGCTGCTATTTACGCGACTTGGGTTTACCTGTACCGGAATTTTTCGCCGTCGAGCATCAAGATCACGAAAAATTTGCATCTAAGTTGGGTTTTCCCTTAGTTCTCAAATCCCGACGTCACGGTTATGACGGTCAAGGTACTTTCATTATTAAAGATTTTGCTAGTTTACAACCCAAGTTAGATTATGATATCACAGAAAGTGCATTTTTAATAGAAGAATTTGTCCCTTTTGAACGAGAGCTAGCGATAATTGGAGCGCGTTCTGTTGATGGGGAAGTTGTAACCTACCCAGTGGTGGAAACTCAGCAAGAAGAACAAGTATGTCGTCGGGTAATTGCCCCGGCAGAGATTACACCAAAACTTGCAGCAGAAATAGAAGCGATCGCTCACACTATATTAAATAGCCTGCAAGTAGTAGGTGTTTTTGGGATTGAGCTATTTCTCACCGCAGATGGAAAAGTGCTGGTAAATGAAATTGCTCCAAGAACGCACAATTCTGGGCATTTTTCCCTTGATGCTTGCGAAACCTCGCAATTTGAGCAACATTTAAGAGCGGTGTGTGGTATGACTTTGGGTAATCCGGTTTTGCGCTGCGGTGGTGCTGTAATGGTTAATCTTTTGGGATATGAAGATTCTCTCTTCGACTACCAAAAAAAGCGATCGCACTTGTTGCAGATTCCCAGAGCGCACTTGCACTGGTATGGGAAAACTGAATCGCGTTTGGGGCGGAAATTAGGACACGTCACGGTTTTGCTAGATAATCAAAATGAAGCAATGAATGTCGCTCACACCATAGAATCTATCTGGTATCCAAATACTGCTAATTGATGGTTGGTGTTCTTATTTCAGTATTCCCCAAATCATGAAGGCGATCGCTATTTCATTTTAAGCACTCTTCGTCCTTACTAAATTTAACTTCCCTCATGACCGACATCAGTGTTCTCACCTGAGTCCTGCCATTTCCAGTGGCGAATTTCTGGCATATCATCGCCATGTTCGTTAATGTAAAGCTTATGTGAAATCAACTTGTCGTGCATCATCTGCTTGACATAAGCAGCTTTATACCCTAATTTTGGCACTCTGTCAATCACATCATCCACTAAACTAAAGCGGTCTAATTCGTTAAGAACAACCATATCAAACGGTGTGGTAGTCGTTCCTTCCTCTTTATAACCGCGCACATGAAAGTTATTATGGTTAGTGCGACGATAAGTGAGGCGATGAATTAACCAAGGGTAGGCATGAAAGGCGAAAATTACAGGTTTGTCAGTCGTAAAGAGACTATCAAAATCTTTATCGCTCAATCCGTGGGGATGCTCGCTTTGTGGTTGTAGTGTCATCAAGTCTACCACATTGACCACGCGCACCTTCAAGTCAGGGAAGTTCTGGCGGAGAATATCTACTGCCGCTAAAGTTTCCAGCGTCGGGACGTCTCCCGCACAACCCATCACCACATCCGGTTCAAAGCCTTTGTCATTGCTTGCCCATTCCCAAATCCCGATGCCTTTGCTACAATGTTTAATTGCAGCTTCCATATCAAGATACTGCAACGCGGGTTGCTTGCCAGCGACGATGACGTTGACATAGTTGCGGCTTCGCAAACAGTGGTCTGTGACAGATAGCAGCGTATTGGCATCGGGTGGCAAATAAACCCGAATGACTTCAGATTTTTTGTTGACTACATGATCGATAAAACCTGGGTCTTGGTGAGAAAAGCCGTTGTGGTCTTGTCGCCAAACGTGGGAAGTTAGGAGATAGTTGAGAGAAGCGATCGCTCGGCGCCAAGGAATATGACGAGTAGTTTTCAACCATTTTGCGTGTTGGTTGAACATCGAGTCAATTATGTGGATAAACGCTTCATAGCAAGAGAAGAAGCCGTGACGACCGGTGAGGAGATATCCTTCTAACCAACCTTGACAAGTATGTTCGCTGAGGATTTCCATCACTCGTCCATCGGGGGAGAGCTTTTCGTCTTCTGGGAGTATTTCGGCATCCCAAGCTCGTTGTGTAACTTCAAATACAGCGTCCAGCCGATTCGATTGAGTTTCGTCTGGTCCAACAATCCGAAAGTTGCGCTGTTGGGAGTTGAGTTTCATGACATCCCGCAGGAATTTACCCATTACCTTGGTAGCTTCGGCAACAACTGCACCCGGTTTGTCAACTTCAACAGCGTAATTTTTCAAGTCAGGCATTTTCAGGTCACGCAGCAAAATACCACCGTTAGCGTGGGGATTGTCTCCCATGCGACGCTGTTTTTTCGGGGCGAGTTCGGCGAGTTCGGGAATTAGTGTACCATTAATATCGAAGAGTTCTTCTGGTTTGTAACTTCGCATCCACTCTTCCAGGAGTTTGAGGTGTGCTGGTTTGGTAGCGATTTCTCCAAAAGGAACTTGATGCGATCGCCAAAAATCTTCTGTTTTTTTGCCGTCAACCTCTTTTGGTCCAGTCCAACCTTTAGGAGTTCTCAGAATAATCATTGGAAAACGCGATCGCTCTGTAAAGCCATTACTCCGAGCATCTTCTTGAATCTCTTTGATTTCCTGAATTACAGTATCTAGGGTTGCCGCCATCAATTGATGTACAATTTCTGGGTCGGAACCTTCGACAAAGTAAGGTTTATAGCCGTAACCGACAAATAAACTTTCTAACTCTTCATGGCTGATTCGTGCTAGCACTGTTGGGTTAGCAATTTTGTAACCGTTCAGGTGTAAAATCGGCAGTACAGCACCATCATGCACCGGATTGAGAAATTTGTTCGAGTGCCAACTAGCTGCTAAAGGTCCAGTTTCTGCTTCACCATCACCGATAACGCAAGCAACAATCAAGTCAGGATTATCAAAAGCTGCACCGTAAGCGTGAGATAAAGAATAGCCGAGTTCACCACCTTCATGAATCGAACCGGGAGTTTCTGGTGCAACGTGACTGGGAATACCACCAGGAAAAGAAAACTGTTTGAAGAGCTTTTTCATCCCCTCGGCATCTGGGGAAATATTCGGGTAATATTCGCTGTAAGTCCCTTCCAGATAAGTGTTAGCGACCAATCCCGGACCACCGTGACCAGGACCTGCAATATAAATTGTGTTCAGGTCATTCTTTTTGATAACTCGGTTGAGGTGAACGTAAATAAAGTTAAGACCCGGAGTTGTCCCCCAATGACCCAGAAGTCTGGGTTTGACATGTTCTTGCTTCAGCGGTTCAGTGAGTAGTGGATTGTCTAATAAATAGATTTGTCCAACTGAAAGATAGTTCGCTGCACACCAATAAGCGTTGATTTTACGCAATTCTTCATCAGTTAAAGGCTTTGATTGGGTCGGGGTCGCTAATATCATACCGAACTCCATTACAAGAGGATTTTGACTAACCTACAAGTATGCAAGTTTAGTTAACTTGAAAATGATAGTCATCTTACTTATGACCAGTCTTTTCTTTACCTAAAAAATGTGCAGTTATAACCGTTACTGCTAGTCGGTTATTTGATCGAATCTCAAAGAAATATCGAAAAATAAAGATTAATAACCTTTATGATAGGATATCAAACATGGATATTATTTAATAGACATCTCCGAAAAAGAATGTAGAGACGCGAAATTTCGCGTCTCTACAAGGGTTCTGGATAACGCATATTGAATTTTTGGAGATGTATAATGGTTAAAAGTTAAATCTTGTTTAACATAAGCGTAAGAATTAATTATGCTTAATTAAAATATTTCTTTTACTAGATGCTTTATATACGGATAGCAAATCATACTAACTTGACATTGTATTATCTGTTTAATCTGGAAAAACGTAGATGCAGATTACTTTGTTGCCAAACATTCCTTTACTGTCAAATAAACATCTGACCGCATTAAACTGCGTCTTCTTGCTGAAGGTTGGATTCATCATTCAAGCTTCTTAATACAATTTTGTTCGCGTTAACTATCATTTTATCAACTCTATGAGATTCTAGATTTTTATCCCGCGCCAAAAAATCATCAAGTAACTTAAAGAAACTTTCAAATCCTTCCTTTTCATTAACACAGTAGAGCATAATAATTTTTGCCCAAGAATTAGAAGTTGAGACATGATACTTTTGTTGTAACCAAGGTTGAAACTCACGATAAAAATCCATCTCATCCTCAGTTGATTCAATCTTTAATTCTCTTAAAGCAGTTTTATAACCTACTAAAAACATAAAAAGGTCGCTAACTGAAGCACGTCCTATATACATACCTGGTTTCGCCTTAATTTTTTGCAAAATATCAAACAATCTACTCATATTACTTATTTCACTTTGTTCTAAGTTACTAATTTATTTTACAACTCATTCAAATAGTCAATCAAAAACTCTTCACTGGGACATTGAAAATCATTTAACCAATCCTCTGTAGGCAATCCTTCCGTTGAGAGATTATCAAAGACTCTTTCTTTAACCTCTACCCCGTAATGAATCCCATTGAGTGTAATTGAATCGATTATTCCCTGACTTTCTAAGCGTGTACTAATTATATAATCTTCACCATATGCAGTTTGAATTTTAATAATTCTGCCCTCAATACCATTTTCTGCCAACCATTGCATCACAGCTTGAGCACATTCGTAGCATTTAAGGATTCTAAAGTTGGCAACTATCTTACCGACTTCTTGATAAATGTCATCATCCGATAATTGACTCATCTCACCACAAATATAAAATACAGCAGATTTCAGATAAATGATATATCAAACCCAAAAGCTTGTAGAGACGTAGCAGTTCTACGTCTCTACGCGTATTCGATTAGAACGCAGTCTGCTGTAATATAGAAAAAGTGCGATCGCTTGCCTTTAATGTATTTCAAAACACAATACTCAGCAAAAATTAATCTTACATAAAGTTAGTTGTATTACTATTCACAAAGCGAACCCTAAACTTCACAACGACAATGACCTATTTAGAAGCAGCAGCGCAATTCTACAGCGAAGTCGCACAAACACCCCAAGTTGGACTTTGTTGTGTCCAAAGTTCATCCTTGCAATTGCCAGGATTGCATATTCCCTTGCAAATGCAGGAAATGAACTATGGTTGCGGCACCACCGTTCACACTACTGAACTTGCAAACCAACCTACAGTCTTGTATGTTGGGGTTGGTGGTGGGTTAGAAGCGTTGCAATTTGCTTATTTTTCTCGTCGTCAAAGTGCTGTAATTGCAGTCGATCCGGTTGCTGCGATGCGTGAAGCTGCTAGACGCAATTTAAAAATTGCCGCAAAAGAAAACTCTTGGTTTGATACTAGCTTTGTAGAAATTCGTGAAGGGGATGCTTTCAACTTACCAGTTGATGATGCTTCTGTCGATGTCGTCGCGCAAAATTGCCTTTTTAATATCTTTGAACCAGAAGATTTAACTCGTGCTTTAAAAGAAGCATATCGGGTATTAAAACCAGGTGGACGCTTGCAAATGAGTGACCCCATCGCTACTTCTCCAATTCCCCTTCATTTACAACAAGATGAACGGTTACGAGCGATGTGTTTATCAGGCGCACTCACTTATGAAGAGTATACTCAACGTATCATCAATGCTGGCTTTGGTCAAGTGGAAATTCGTGCCCGTCGTCCTTATCGTCTTTTAGATTCTCAAACTTACAATTTAGAAGATAATTTACTTTTAGAAAGTCTCGATTCTGTCTCTTTTAAAGTTATCATTCCCGAAGATGGTGCTTGTATTTTTACAGGCAAAACAGCAATTTATGCGGGGACACAAGAAATTTTTGATGATAATGCCGGACATATTCTTCAACGTGGAGTTCCAGCAGCAGTGTGCGATAAAACAGCCGCGAAACTTAATAAATCAATGCCACGAGAGATAATAATCACTGATTCTACATGGTATTATGATGGCGGCGGTTGTTGTTAAAGTAGGGGTCAAAAAATGGCTTAATTTTCGCAATTTTAATAAAGTCTTAGCCAATGCAAACCAAATTAACAATAACACCTTTCAAAGAAAAACTAAGTTATCCCTTGACAAAAAAGGGAATTAATGTATTGCAAATAAACTTGGGTAAGCGCTGCAACCTCGCTTGTACGCACTGTCATGTGGAAGCGGGACCCAAACGCACAGAAGAACTTACCCCGGAAATTTGCGAACAGTTAATAGAAGTAATTCACAGATTCCCCGAAATTAAAATTGTTGACTTGACAGGTGGTGCCCCTGAGATGAATTATGGATTTAAGCTACTAGTAGAAGCTGCAAAAGCAACGGGGAAACAGGTAATTGTCCGGTCTAATTTGACAATTTTCTTTGAAGATGGTTTTGGTGATTTACCAGAATATTTTGCGAAACATCAAGTGAGAGTTGTTGCTTCTCTGCCTTGCTATTTAGCAGATAATGTTGATAAAATGCGGGGTCTTGGTGTTTTTGATGATTCAATTCTTGCTGTGCAATGGCTGAATAAAGTCGGTTATGGAAAAGAGCCAGATTTAATTTTAGATTTGGTGTATAATCCCCAATTACCTACAACCGAAAATTTCTCCTTAACTCCCGAACAGAGTCAGTTGGAAAAGGATTATAAAATGTTCTTGCAAGAACATTTTGGCATTGCGTTTAACAACCTATTCACAATCACAAATATCCCAGTAGGTCGAACTAAAATGCATTTAGAACGTAAGAAGCTTTACGCACCCTATTTGCAGTTTTTAGAGTCGCATTTTAATGGTAGTACAATTGAAAATTTGATGTGTCGTGATGAACTTTCAATTGACTATTTAGGTAATGTCTATGATTGTGACTTTAATCAGATGATGAATCTACCTGCGAAAACTCGCGATCGCGAAACCTTGACAGTTGCTAAGTTGCTAGAAGCTGGGAGTTTAGACTTAATTGATGAGGTACAAACTGCTGCTTATTGCTATGGTTGCACCGCTGGATGTGGTTCGAGTTGTGGTGGTGCTTTGGTGTTAGAGTAACTTCGTTACAAAAACTGTAACAAGCGCGTTGCTTTTGGTCACATAAGTTTAATATGAGATGAGTTAAATTCCTCACACCACACCGAAGCTGCGAAAGTCAATATTTCGCGGCTTTTTCATAAAACTTTTGCAATTTGGTTTTGTAAGCAGACAACGAACAAACACGTCGGATCATCTTTTTGCTAGCCTCACTATCCGCTTCCACTAAAAAATACTGAAACTTGTAGTCTATAGCGGTAGTGTAGGTTTTCCAATTTGAGTTACCGATAACAACACCATTTTTGCAAGATTTTGTGTAAGCGCGACGCTTTCTTCCCCCTATGCGGTAATCGAACTGTACTGCTTTTGTCATCGGTAAATTCTGATAAAATCCATCTTCATTATTAATGGACTCGTCTATCTGTATATCAATGATTTCGACGCTTGCATCATTCAAAACTAAAACTTCACCATCGTTTGTCTTCCCTAGTGTAGTCCACTTATCAAATGGAGATTCTTCCCCAACAGCTATTGTTGTCGAAAAAAGAGAAAGAGAAACGATTGAATTAATTAATAATAGTTTCTTCATGTGTTTATTTTTCAATAACTCTGAGAGTAGACACTGGGTTATTTTTGTGAGTTCCCACTGTTTTTTTGGCTCAAAGATAACGCAAGTCAGTTAATGTGATTATTAGTAGAAGTGTCTACAGTAAGCGCAATAGCCCTCAGTTCAATAAAAAAGCACCCGTGTATAAAGCTTATAAGGGTGCTTTAGTTTTAATTTTGGCGATCGCTCATTGCATCTACTAATTCAAGACGTACTCGCTTACCAATAATTTTTGCTGCACGATCAATAGTGTCTAAGGTTACGGATGCGTTGTTTGGATCTAAAAGTCTATCAAGAGATGACCTGCTAGTTTTCATCTGTTTGGCCATTTCTGACTTTGTTAGTTTTTTCTCTTCCATCGCATGTTTAATTTGCCAAGCTATAACTCGCTTGATGGCAATCAAATTAATCTCTTCAAGTATGCCTTCTTCTTCTAGAAAATCATCAAAAGACGAACCAATATATAAGTTTTTGTTCATCCTTTTACCTCTAATTTCCGCTCCTTCGCTAAATTCAACTCTTGTTTAGGAGTTTTTTGAGATTTTTTAATAAATCCATGAAGTAAAATCATCTCACCTTCATGGATACAAAATAGCACACGGGCTATACCTTGAGGTAAATTTGTACGGACTTCAAAAAGTCCATCACCCATTGGACGACAAATCGGCATTCCAATTGGAAAACCAAATTCCACTGTTTTAATGTCCGCACCGATTAACCGACGTTCTTCTCGGTCTAAGTTTTTTAACCAATCACGAACTGGTTCCTTACCATTTTCATTTTGATAGAACTTTGCTGGAATTCGTTTCTCTGTCATATATCAAATCTGTTTAAATTAGTCAGACCTGATATTATTACTAACGTACCATAATAGGTACATTTAGTCAACACTGAATTTTTTCATATCTTTTAGGTGAATTCAATTACTTTCTTTCTACAGAGTTACGCTAAAGTTGCTTTAAAAGCGTGCATCTAGCTTGCGGAGGAACAAATCGTGAAAGCAGTCTTAATGACAGCACCTGGTAATCCCGAAGTTCTGCAAATGCAGTCTATAGCAAAACCTGCCGTCCCCCCAGGAGAAAGGGAACTTCTGGTACGCTTGGTAGCAGCCGGCGTTAACCCGATTGATACAAAACTTCGCAAACGCGGCACTTTTTACCCAGATAATATGCCTGCCATTTTAGGATGTGATGGTGCAGGTGTGGTTGAAGCTGTCGGTGCGGCAGTTCAGCGTTTTCGCGTAGGGGATGAGGTATATTTTTGCAATGGTGGTTTGGGCGCACATCCAGGCAATTATGCAGAATATACTGTTGTCGATGAGCGATTTGTTGCCCGGAAACCTGATAAAGCATCCTTTGCAGAAGCTGCTGCTGCACCTTTGGTCTTAATTACAGCCTGGGAAGCGTTGTATGAACGAGGACGACTGCAACCTGGGGAAAAAGTTTTGATTCATGCGGGTGCTGGTGGTGTTGGACATGTAGCAATTCAACTAGCGAAACTGAAGGGTGCTGATGTCTGCACAACTGTTAGTTCTCAGGAAAAAGCTGATTTTGTGAAACAATTAGGTGCTGACGAAGTAATTTTTTACCAACAAACCGACTTTGTCCAAGCTGTTTTAAATTGGACAAATGGTGAAGGTGTAGATTTAGCTTTTGATACTGTGGGTGGAGAAACTTTTCACAAAACCTTTCCCGCAGTGCGGGTATATGGGGATATTGTGACGATTTTGGAACCTGATGCAAATACTGTTTGGAAAGCTGCACGACTGCGTAATCTTCGCATTGGTTTTGAATTAATGTTGACACCAATGTTGCAAGGTATAGTGGAAGCACAAAAGCATCACGCAGAGATTTTAGAACAGTGTGCTACTTGGATTGATGAGGGCAAGTTGAAAATTCATGTTAGTCAAACTTGGACTTTAGAAAAAGCGGTGAAAGCTCATCAATTATTAGAAAGTGGGTCTGTGACAGGTAAAATTGTTTTGCTGATTAGTGATTAGGTTTGGATAAATTATTTTTTAAACGCACTCGTAGCCCAGAAAAATTACTTTGTGTAAAGACGTTCCACCGGAACGTCTCTACTGGATATGCTGTAATTCCTAAAGTATTTAAACTTGATTATGTTCTAACCATAAAACAGGAAATACAGATGGATCGCGGAAATCTGGTTCACCATTAGGCAATTTTCGACATAATAACTCATCAATGATATGAATCTGTTTTCCTTGATGATTCCAAAAAGGTTGATAAAAATTGCTTTCATCTTGTAGATGTACTGCAATTGCCAAACGAAAGGAGTTGCTGTAGTTGGGGTAGCTTCCATGAATTGTCCAACAGTGATGAAAGCTGATTTGACCTTTTTTTAATGCGATCGCTACTTTGATAATTTCTCGTTTTTGCTGAGAAAATTGCTTTTCGATATCTTCTAAGTTGTGGTTATTAAAAAAGCGTGTATTTTCGATATCTGACCATTTATGACTTTTGTCTAGCACAACCAAAGATCCATTCAACTCGTCGCAGTCATGAAAGGGAATCCAAGCGGTGAGTAGTTTGTGTGAACTGCAAGTAGACCAATAAGCGCGATCACTATGCCAACCAACGGCAGTTTTACCATTTTTGTCTTGAGGTGGTTTGTAAACGAGTTGGTCGTCTAATAGTCGAATTTGCTTAGTTTTGGCTAATCGTGAAGCGATCGCACCGATGATTGGTTGCAATGCCAAAAAGCGCAATTGCTTGTTTTGCAAAGAAACAAATTCGTTATTACGAATAACATCGTATCCATCTTTAGGCTGCCAATCGCTATAACCACTGCTGATAGTAAGTAGTGTATCTCGCTCTCCCCGATAGTATCTTTCACTACCTTGAATTGCCTCATCAATAATATCCTCAGCAAGCACTTTTTGAGAGATATACCACCCGTGTTCCTCATAAAAAGCAACATCTTCATCTGTTGGTAAAAGCGCTAACTGCTCCTGGTTTAGATGTTGGGAATCATCCATAATATTATTTGCGGAAAATTGACCATTAACCATTCAGTCAAAATTTTGTTCATTCACTATATTGAAACAGTCTTCAGTAGTATCACTACGTCTTTTAAATCTATTCATGCAGTGATGTCTGATGGGTTTTTACTTAAAATACAAGCATTTCTCTTGACATTACTCTTAAAAAAGCATTTGTCGAATGAGCTAAATTTAATACTTTAATCTGATTCCATACTTGTACTTTTGATTGAGTCAAAGTAGTGGTTGGCAATACTTTAGAGTGCGCGATCGCATTCAATACTATAGCGGTTCTCATTTGAATCACATACATGTTCAAAAAATAAATGTAGAGACGTAGCACAGAATAGTCTCTACACCGCGTATAGCACACAACCGAGAAGCGCTATATATTTGTATTAAGTAACCCGTAACGCCGGGTTACTTAATAATACGTCTATAGTTAATAAAGAAGAGTTGACGGGAGAAACGTATGTTTGGACTGGGATGGACGGAAGTGGCTGTAATCGCTATAGTTGCTATTTTAATTTTTGGACCAAAAAAAATTCCGGAACTAGGAAGCGCACTGGGCAAAACCCTCAGGGGGTTTAAAGATGAAATGAAAAATCCCAGTGACGAAACCAGTCCGGAAGAAGATGTCAAAAGTTAGGAGTTAGGAGTCAAAAGTTAGGAGTTAGGAGTTAGGAGTTATGAGTTTTGTTCATAACAGCTTATTTAAAACAGAATATGTCACCCCAATTTGGGAATCTACAGGATTAGTTGTAGTATTTGGTTGATGCAACTCCTCTTTAACTAGACCGCGCAGTTTAATTAACTTAATAGCGCGACTGACACTTTCTGGTAAGATCACCACCAGACTGTTATCCGGAGCCGTATCTAAAGCTTTATTAATTGCTTGGGTTTCGTCCATAACGACTTCATGACGGCAATTAGGCTTAACTTGGTTGATGCCTTGGGTAATTAAACTTGCAGCTGAACCTCGTGGACGCCCCCTTGTGTCATCATCTTCTTTGACGATGATGTAGTCGAAAATATCTGCTGCCAGTTTACCTAAAGTAACAAAGTCTTCGTCACGGCGATCGCCTGGTCCACCAACTACACCAATTCTTTGTCCTGTATTCCAGTTGCGGACAAATGAACCCACAGCTTCATAACTAGCCGGGTTATGGGCATAATCTACCAAAGCGTGGTGATTCCCCAAATTAAACAAATTCATTCGTCCCGGTGTTTGACTCACCGAAGCACGAAAGGTTTTCAACCCAGCACGAATCTGTTCAATTGTCACATTTTGCACAAAAGCCGCCAAACAAGCTGCTAAAGCATTAGCAATCATAAACGGTGCACGTCCGCCCATTGTCAAAGGTATATTTTCTGCCCTTTCGATGCGGTGCGTCCAATCGCCTTTGACTATTGACAAATAGCCATTTTCATACACTGCTGCGACTCCACCCTTTTGGATGTGCTTTCGCACCAGATCCGAATCGGGATTCATGGTGAAGTAAGCAATATTCGCTTTGGTTTTTTCTGCCATTGCCGCAACTCGCACATCATCGGCGTTGAGTACTGCATAGCCATCAGGATACACAGATTCGGCTACCACACTCTTAAGATTAGCCAATTGGTCGATAGTATCAATATCGCCTATGCCTAAATGATCGGCGGCAACATTTAATACCACACCTACATTTGCCGCTTCAAAACCCAATCCAGAGCGCAGAAGACCGCCACGAGCCGTTTCCAGCACTGCTATTTCTACAGTTGCGTCTTGCAAAATTAACTGAGCGCTTTGGGGACCTGTATTGTCTCCCGTTTCCACTAAATAATCACCGATGTAAGTTCCATCAGTTGTTGTATAACCTACAACTTTATTTGTTTGCTTGCAAATGTGTGCTAGCAGCCGAGTAGTGGTGGTTTTGCCGTTCGTACCCGTCACAGTGAGGATGGGAATGCTGCTGGATTGGTCGTTGGGAAACAACATATCCATCACCGCGCCGGCAACGTTGCGGGGAATGCCAACGCTGGGGGCAACGTGCATCCGGAAACCAGGAGCCGCGTTAACTTCAACAATCACGCCATCAACTTCCCGCAAGGGACGGCTAATATCGGTGGTGACAACATCAAGTCCGGCAATATCCAAACCGATAATTTTGACTATTCGTTGTGCTAGCCAAACGGTTTCTGGGTGAATTTCGTCGGTACGGTCTACGGCAATACCACCTGTACTTAGGTTAGCAGTTGCCCGTAGATAACACATTTCACCTTTATTTGGCACGCTATTGAGAGTGTGGCCTTGCCTTTCTAGCAGCTGATAACTGGTGCGGTCTAGTTCAATTTTTGTCAGGACATTATCATGTCCTTCACCGCGATTTGGGTCTTGATTGGTTTCGTCAATTAGTTCGGCTACGGTGGATCTGCCATTACCAACTACATGAGCGGGCACGCGTTCAGCTACTGCTACTACTTTGCCATCTATCACCAGTACTCTATGGTCGCGCCCGACATAATAGCGCTCAACAATGATTGAGCGAGAAACTTGTCTTGCCGCATCGTAGGCAGCTTCAGCTTCTTCTCTGGTGCGGATATCAATAGTGATCCCGCGTCCATGATTGCCATCTAGAGGCTTGATGACGATGGGAAAGCCGCCAACATTTTCAATCGCTTCTTCCAAATCGTCCAAGAAGTTGATTACCGTCCCTCTGGGAACTGGCACGCCCGACGCAGCTAAGATGCGTTTGGTGGCTTCTTTGTCACCAGCGAGTTCTACCCCCAGAATGCTGGTATTATCGGTCATTGTGGCTTGCATCCGCTTTTGGTTGGCGCCGTAGCCCAGCTGAATCAAAAAGCGTGCCGGCAGAGACATCCAAGGAATCCCTCTTTTTTCGGCTTCTTTGACAATTGCTTCTGTTGAGGGTCCTAAGGAAGCATCGCGCCACAATTCTTTTAAGTCTTGTAAGTCTTGGTCTAATTCGGCTTTAGGATAGCGACCTCGATCAACTATGCTTTGGCACAACCGCACGGCTGCGCGGGAAGCATAGCGTCCGGCTTCTTCATTCAGGTATTCAATTACTACCTGGTAAACCCCAGGTGTCGCGGTTTCGCGAGTCCGACCAAAACCTACCTGCATTCCGGATAATTCCTGGAGTTCTAAGGCTACGTGTTCGACGATGTGACCCATCATTGTGCCTTCGCGAACCCGTAACAAAAAGCCACCACGACAGCCAGGGGAGCAATAATGACCCTCCAAACTTGGCAGTGCCTCAACTAATCCTTCATAGAAGCCAGGAATTTCATTCGAGGGCGCAAGGGCGAGATTTTCCAAGTCGAGACGCATGACTATGAGCTTGTGGCGTCGAATGCTCCAGTAATTGGGGCCGCGTAATGTCTGGATCTTGAGGATTCTCATGGGAATAGGTAGATGGAGATTCGGAACCTTAATTCTAGTTTCTTACTAGTTTCATACTGGAATTGACCGCTAAACTGTTCATCACAAACAGTTTTTTCTTTTTACATGGTACTGTTGACATCTTTCTCCAGCTAGCGATAAGTTAGCGGTCAACACAGTGTAACCTCAGATACTCTATTCCGTCAGCTGGAAATACGGTGTACAGCGGGTAGGACGGTGCGTTGGTAGAGGTGGAAGCGATCGCCATGACTGAGGATATGTAGTCGCAAATTATGCACCGTTAGCGGTTCTGAGGCTCCAACATGGGGTTCGTTGGTGTGTGTCACTTCTGTGGGATCGACAATTGTCACACTGCCTTTGCCCATAGCTTGCAGCCAACCATCCCTTTCAAACATGGCACAAGTATCTTCATCAATGCCAATGCCCAGGCGATCGGGATGTGCGGCGATCGCACTAATTAACCTTCCCATCCGATTGCGATTGTGAAAGTGTTGATCGACAATCACCTCAGGAATAAATCCCAAACCTGTTGCCATATCAACTAGAGAACGTTTTGGTGTCTCACCACTACCACCGCCAGCAATCATATGATGCCCCATCACTGCTGCTCCTGCCGAAGTACCTGCCAGAGTTAGCTGCCCTGCCCTCACTCGTTGCCTGATAATTTCCATCGCTGGCGTATCCGCCAACACACCACAAAGGCGCAATTGATCGCCTCCTGTCAAAAACACCCCGCTACAGGCTTCTAACGATGCTTTTGTTTCAGCGCTTTCACACTGATCGCGTTCCCGAATGTCTAATATCTCAACCTTTTTAGCACCCATTTCTTCAAAAATCCGGGTATACCGACCACCAATGATGGCAGGTTCGCGGGAGGCTGATGGAATTATTGTAATATAGCCATTGCTAGCACCGGCACGTCCAAAAAAAGTTCTGAGGATTTCACGTCCATGAACTTTGTCTTCTGCGCCTCCGATAACCAGAACGGCGGTCTTAGTTACTTGAGGTGTCCTCATTTCCAGCGATTTAGCTTTTAATTGCGGCATTGTGTTTCTCCTGTCAACAACTTCGGGTGAATAAAACAAGGTTCAGTAGTTGTAATCATGTTCCCGCTTCGTTTCAAAGGAGGACACTTCAACAAACGCTCTGGTAAAGGCTTTTGTGTGAAACTTTGCTCTGTTGCTTGACGTGCTTGACGTGCTTGACACGCGCTGAAGGTATGGAGAAAATTTATGCTTCCTTCAGCAGGTGTCGTACTTCAACGAGCTTGAATGTCTCTTGCCGTTCCGAGAGCGCAAAGAAGAGCGTTTTTCACCTGTCCTAATTTTCCAGACTGGCAAAATACTGCTTGGGGAAAGCAGGTCGAGCGCACACTTTTTTCTGAGGCTGGCTTGATGCATCCTGGAAGTTGTTAACTTGCTTCGATTATTAATTTAAATGTAGTTGTCACAATATTTAAACATAAATTAAGTAATTAGAAAAACTTTTGCTGTGTAGAAAATCCAATCTTGTCTGGTACTTTTAGATACTATTGATGAAGCTCCATAAGTCTTGTACGCGATATCAGTCGTCCAAGGGGTAAGGGGCAAGGAGGGGTAAATAATAAAAAAACTTTCTTTCCCTTTACCCTTTACCCTTTACCCTTTCCCCCTCTTTTCCCAGACATGCCAATTTAAGATTAGTGTCCTTGAATACGAATTACTGTGCGCTTTGATATAGTTACGCTATTTCCTGACTCGTTTATTTCTGTTCTCAGTTCTGGGCTGCTGGGTAAAGCCTTAGCCAAAAAAATTGCCGAAATTAATTTGGTTAATCCACGAGACTTTACCACCGACAAGCACCGAAAGGTGGATGATGAACCATATGGCGGTGGAGTGGGAATGCTCATGAAGCCAGAACCCATTTTTAAGGCTGTGGAGTCGCTGCCGATTTTACCTCGCAGAGAGGTTATTTTGATGAGTCCTCAAGGTCAAACAATTAATCAACCACTGTTGCGAGAACTGGCAACAAATTATGACCAGTTAATTGTCATCTGCGGACATTATGAAGGAGTTGATGAGCGAGTGCTGCATTTAGTTACCCGCGAGGTTTCTTTGGGTGATTTTGTTCTCACCGGCGGAGAAATTCCCGCAATGGCTTTGATTAACGGGGTGATGCGGCTACTTCCGGGAACTGTCGGTAAAGCCGAGTCTTTACAATCAGAAAGTTTTGAGCAAGGATTATTAGACTATCCTCAGTATACCCGTCCAGCAAATTTTCGCGGCTGGAAAGTACCTGATGTGCTACTTAGCGGTAATCATGCAGCGATCGCGAAATGGCGTTATGAACAACAAATCAAAAGAACACGCTTACGTCGTCCCGATTTATTGAATTCGGGGGAGTAGGGGAGTAGGGGAGTGGGGGCAGGGGGCAGGGGGAAAATATTTCTTCTTTCTTACCATGAGTCCTTTACCCTTTTCCATAAGTCCCTTTCCCCCTCAACAAAATTGCCCCATGCCCCATGCCCAATGCCCCATGCCCATTACCCAACAACTAACAAATGACTAATATTCGTATTGGTAACGGTTATGATATTCATCGACTGGTAAGCGATCGCCCTTTGATTTTAGGAGGTGTTAAGATTCCTCACGAAGTTGGGTTGTTGGGGCACAGTGATGCTGATGTTTTGACACACGCGATTATGGACGCGATGTTGGGTGCTTTGTCTTTGGGGGATATTGGACATTATTTCCCACCACACGATCCTCAATGGGCAGGGGCTGATAGTTTAATGTTATTAGCTCAAGTAGATAAACTGATACGCGATCGCGGTTGGCAAATTGGCAATATTGATTCGGTAGTAGTCGCAGAACGTCCAAAATTAAAACCACATATTGAGAAAATGCGTGACAAAGTAGCAGGTGTTTTGCATCTTTCACCGAATCAAGTTGGTATCAAAGCCACCACTAATGAAAAATTAGGTCCGGTGGGACGCGAAGAAGGTATTTGTGCTTATGCTGTTGTTTTGCTCTTTTGCTGAGTAACTTTGTTTAATAGTAATTAGGATGGAATTATTAGGCGATCGCACACAACCAACCTAAACTTGTTAGGAAATAAGAGCAATGTTAGCTATCAACTTAGAACCAGAAGTAGACCGTCCTGATTTTGTGGCATTAGACAAAGAAGGAAAAATTCTTCTCATAGCCGAAGTAAAAGGTAATCCATTCGATTCCAATAGAGAAAAGACAAAAGAAAATGCTATCTGGCAAATTATTGAGTTTTTGCAAGCTGAAAAATTCCTAATTCCCTTTGCTATGTTTGTTGACTCAGACAACCTTCTCATTTTTAGATGGGATGGCAATAATTTATCAGAACCAATCATCTGCTTTAACACTGCCGATGTGCTGAGTCATTACGAGCCAAAATTCCGTAGTAAACAAATATTTAAACTTTACCTAATAACCTTAACAGAGGCTTGGTTGCGTGATTTAGCTTATCATTGGTACTCAGAAATACCGCCTTTTACAAAAGAGATGACAGATATTGGTTTATTACAACTATTAAAAGACGGAACTACTCAAGCATATTATTGATTAATGGTGATACTTTACGTTGAAACTAATTTTTTGATGGGTATTGCTAAAGGTCAAGATTCCCAAGCAGAAAATTTTCTGCAAAATACGCCCATATTAGTTCGTCTAACAATGCCAAGCATTTGTTATGTAGAAGCTCTGACTACATTAGAGCAAGAAGATAAATACAGTCTAGATTTTATCCGCAGATTAGATATCCAAATCAATGAAGCAGAACGAGATAAAACTTCACAAAATGCAAAATTGCTGCGTTCTTTGCTAGACCAATCTAAAGTTAGTTTTGTGGAGCGCACAAATGATATTAAGGAACGATTTTACATAGCATTTAATCAGCTTTCAAGCCAAGCAGAAATCATTACATTAAATCCGGCGATGTTTCAAGAAAGCTTGGAAAGAAATATTCTTCAAAAACATCTGATAGACAAATTAATTTTAGAGTGTATAATTCACCATGCCCGCTTACATTTTAGTGAAACAAAAGTATTTTTAAGTAGCAACTCCAAAGAATTTGGGAAACGGGAAGTTGTAGAAATATTACAAAATACTGGTATTCAGTATTTTAACAAAACTCAAAACTTCCTTGGTTGGCTACAATCTCAATTACTTTAGCAAAAGCAAATATTCAAATTATGAAATTTCCTAGTCTTTTTCCCACAATTAGACGTTCTTGGTTACTCGTAATTCTGATGATTGCAGCCCTGACAGTTACTGCCTGTAACCCGGCTAATTTCAGAACCGCAGCAGCTCAGGTGCCGCAACTTGTCAGCGCTGCGTTGGGTGAGCCTTCAACTTTTAACCCAGCGCTGAATGAGTCGGCATATAGCGTTTTTGGTTTTATTTTTGACTCATTGATTTCGCTAAACCCTCTCACCACTAAGCTAGAACCTGCTTTAGCTGAATCTTGGCAAGTTACTGATAATGGACAGCGGATTGTAATTACCCTACGACCAGGACTTAAGTGGTCAGATGGTCAACCAATGACGGCTGATGATATTCTTTTTACCTACAACGATGTTTACCTCAACCCAAAGATCCCTGCACCCAGCAAAGATGCTTTGAAAATTGGTGAAAGCGGCAAATTGCCAACAGTAAAAAAACTCGACGATCGCCGAGTAGAATTTAGAGTACCAGAACCGTTTGCTCCTTTTTTGAACTTGGTAGGTGGAATAGAAATTTTACCTGCTCATATTCTCCAAAAATCTACCCAAACCAAGGGTTCTGATGGCAATCTCCAGTTTCTCTCAATGTGGACGACAGGAACCAATCTCAAAGAAATTGTCGGTAACGGTCCCTATGTAATGGAAAGCTATACTCCTAGTCAGCGGGTGATTTTTAAGCGCAATCCATACTATTGGCGCAAAGATGCTCAAGGTAATCCTCAACCTTATATTGAGCGAATTGTTTACCAAATTATTGAATCTACTGATAACCAGTTAATTAGTTTTCGTTCTGGGCAACTTGATGATTTGGAAGTTGCTCCAGAAGGATTTAGTTTGCTGAAGCAAGAGGAAAAACGAGCGAAGTTTCAAATATATAATGGTGGACCAGATACAGGTACAACTTTTATTTCTTTCAACCTCAGTAAAGCTAAAAATTCAAAGGGTCAGCCTTTTGTAGATCCAATCAAATCTCGCTGGTTTAATAAAAAAGAATTTAGGCAAGCTATCGCTTATGCTCTTGACCGCGAAACAATGAAGACAAACGCTTTTCGGGGATTGGGTGTATTGCAAAATTCTTTTGTTTATGTAAAAAGTCCTTTTTATTTACCACCAGAAAAAGGGTTAAAGGTCTACAATCACGATCCTTTAAAAGCGAAAAAATTACTTTTACAAGCTGGATTTAAATATAATTCGGCAAATCAATTAGTGGATGCTGACGGAAATCAAGTACGATTTACTTTGCTAACTAATGCTGAAAGGAAAGTTAGAGGAGATATGGCAGCGCAAATTAGACGCGATTTGGCTAGCCTAGGCATTAGAGTTGATTTGCAAATCCTCAGTTTCAACGCTTATTTAGATAAACTGAAAGTCGCTCAAAATTGGGATTGTTACCTTGGTGGTTTTGCTGGAGGGGGAATTGAACCTCATGGTGCAAGTAATATCTGGAGGCTTAACGGTGCATCCCACGCATTTAATATTGCTCCACAACCGGGAAGATCGAAAATAACTGGTTGGGAAGCTGCTGACTGGGAAAAGGAAATTGATCGCCTTTATATTAAGGGAGCGCAAGAAGTTGATGAAAACAAGCGCAAAGAATATTATTACGAATATCAGCGGATTGCTTCAGAACAATTGCCGTTTATTCATTTGGTGGAACGGTTGAATCTAGAAGCAGTACGCGATCGCTTCTCTGGTGTGAAGTACACTGCTCTTGGTGGTCCATTCTGGAACCTCTACGAATTGAAAGTTACTAATTAGGGAATGGGGAATGGGGAGTGGGGAATGGGGAGTGGGGATGGGGGGATGGGGAG